>JBAZVI010000002.1:0-300000 GCA_041660925.1 Elusimicrobiota bacterium | reverse complement strand
AAGCGGCGGGAGAAGAACATCTTCCGCGCGTAGTCGAAGGCCACCCACTCGTCGCGGAAGAACCCGCCCTCGCGCAGCTTCTTGGAGTAGCCGAGCGAGCGGAGGTCGTCGGCGGCGACCCAGGACTCGTTGACGTCGCGCACCTTGTAGAAGGTGTCGCAGAAGCCGTTGGAGCGGGCCGTCGAGACGATGCGATAGGCCGGCCCGCCGTCGTAGTCCAGGAGCTCCCCCATCTTCATGTCGGCCGCGCCGACGGCCATGATGCCCCATTTGATGTCGAACTCGAGGCTCTCGGGGAACCAGGGGACCTTCGCGATCGCGCTCGAGACGGACAGCGCCCCGCGCACGCGCTCCATCGGAGAACGGAAGGCCTCCGTCGAGGCCTCCTGCGCCGAGAGGGACGCCGCGAACGCGAGGAAGAGGGGCAGGACGGATGCGATCATAGGCGGTAGGTCAGCTTGAAGCGCAGCAGCGCCGCCAGGCCGAGCGCGGCCCAGACCGCGCGCTTCTCGCGCCCCCAGCCCGGCGCGAGAAGAGACGCCGAGAGGCCGCGCAGCGCGGCGAAAGCGCGGGTGTCGGGAAGGAGGAGGGGGACTTCCGCGGACCAGCGGGTGAAGGCGTCGCCCATCCGCGCCGCGAGCGACCGGTCGGCCTCGGCGAGGGCGGGGAGCACGCGCAGGCGCAAGGCGGCCGCGAAGCACGCCCACAGGAAGAGCGAGGAGCCCCAGCGCGTCAACGAGGTGCTCATCAGCAGGAAGCCGGCGGCGGCGAGGAGGGCGCCGAGGGTCCCCGGATGGCGGACGACGCGGCCGGGACCGGCGGTCGGAGCCCCGTCGAAGGACGCGCCGCACCATACCCGCAGCGCCATCCCGGCGGAGACGACCAGGAAGCCGAGGAGGAACATGAGCTGGGAGCGCGGGTGCGCGAAGAAGAGCGCGCAGAACAGCGCGGCGCACCAGAGGCTGCGGACGGGATGGCGTCGGACGGGCTCGGGAAGGTTCATTTTTCGCTCTCGCGGAGGATCCAGTTGACGGCGCTCAGGAGCGTGGACGCCCGGTGGTCGGCACGCAGGCGTCGGCCGTACTTCTCGCGCTGGGCACGCCCGTGGCCGGTCCCCAGGTGCACCGCCCGCACGCCCAGCGCGCGGGCGAGGTCGGCGTCGGCCTTCTTGTCGCCGACCACCCAGGAACCCCGCAGGCGCAGGCCCAGCTCGCGGACCGCGCGGCGGGCGAGCGTCGGCAGCGGCTTGCGGCAGCGGCAGTTCTCCCAGGGAGCGTGCGGGCAGAAGTAGAAGCCGTCGACCCGCGCTCCCCGTCGGCGCAGCTCCGCGAGCAGGCGGCGGTGGATGACGCGCAGTCGTTCATGATCGAGGTAGCCGCGGCCGATGCCCGACTGGTTGGAGACGATGACCAGGCGGAAGCCGGCGCGCCGCAGCCGTCGCAGGGCCTCCGCCGTGTGCGGATAGAGCCGGACCTGCCCCGGATGGCGGAGGTAGAAGCCGGGCCGGTCGTGGATGAGAGTGCCGTCGCGGTCCAGGAAAACCACGGGGCTCTTCGAGCCCCGTGAGGGAGCTCGACGAGAAGTCGAAGAGGTCATGATCCTGCGGCCTCCGACCGGCGATGCTCGGCTTCCGCGAGCAGCCAGACCGTCCAGACGAGCATCCATATGAGCTCCACCTGGAGGGCGACCTCGGTGAGGTTCATCACGACGAAGGCCGTGACCGTCCCGTAGGCCCAGAGGTTGAGGGCGTCGGGCCGGCGGCGGACGCGCTCGAGGGCGCGGTACCAGAGGGAGCCGACCAGCAGGAAGAGCGCGCCGAGGCCGACGACCCCGCGCTCGGCCAGGTGATGGAGGTAGAGGTTGTGCGCCGTCCCCCAGGTGCGGACGCCTCCGTCGAGGATCCCGTGGAAATAGGAGCCGAAGACGGTGCGATAATGCCCCGGTCCCACCCCGGTCCAGGGGTGGTCGAGCCCCATGCGGACGGCGGCCTTCCAGAGGTCCACGCGGACCATCTGCGCGGTGCTGCCCGTCTGCAGTCCGAGGAGCTGGGCGACGAGCGAACGGCTCTTGTAGTAGGCGACGCCCTCCATGACGACGAGGACCGCCGCGGCGATGATCAGAGCGCCGACGCTCCAGCGGCGGTATCTGCGCAGGTGCGGGAAGAGCGCGACGATGCCCGCCGCCGCGCCGAGCGCCGCGCCGCGCGTGTTGCTCAGGAAGAGCGCGAGGCCCAGCGCCGCCGTCCAGACCCAGAGCATCCGCCGGGGGCGTCCGCCCGCGGTCTCGGGGGCGGGGGCGACCAGCGCGCTGAGCCCCGCGATGAGACCGACGGCCGCCTGCTCCCCGAAGGTGACGGGGTGCACGAACGCATGAGAGCGCGCGGCCCCGTCGCCGATGAGGAGCCCTCCGAGGGACTGCCCGATGCCGAAGGAGGCCGCGGCGCAGAAGCCCAGGGAGAGGCCCGTGAGGAGGGGGGCGGGGCGGGCCGCGGCGAAGGCGGCGGCGAGAAGGTAGTAGAGCCAGAGCTTGTGCGCGTCCTGACGGAGGGGGTGGAGGCTCCCGAGGAGGCTCGTGCCGAAGAGCGCGCAGAGCCCGGCGGCGAGCACGAAGAGCCAGAGCGGGGTCTCGATTGCGCCGCGGAGGTCCGCGCGAGCGGGCCGCCAGCCGCCCCGGGCCTTCCAGAGCAGGGCCGCGAGCACGAGGCCCCAGCCGATGTTCGCCCCCGCCATGGAGAGCGGCAGGGCCAGGCCGTAGAGGAACAGCGCGACTTCAAGAGGATCGGCGGGCATCGAAGAGGGCGTGTTCCCAGTCCTCCTTCCCCGAGAGGATCTCCATGCGCACCGTCAGGGCGAGGACCTCTCCGGAGAGGAGCTCGCGCCACTGCACCGGCAGGCGCGGGAAGTCCTTGAGGGTCGTGATCACGGGGATCCCTCCGCGCACGTTCTCGATGGAGCGGAGCTCGTCGGCCGTGAACGGATGGTGGTCGGGGAAACGCCAGACCTGCTCGAGGTGCGCCCCGAGCGAGCGCAGTTCGTCCTCGAAGGGGCGCGGGTCGCCGAGGGCCGAGAAGCAGGCGACCCGCTTCCCCTTGAGATGCGCGGGACGATGGCGCTCGTTTCGCCGGAGGTCGAGCAGGTAGTCGGAGCGGTGCGCGGCGCGCGCGATGCGCAGGCGCGGGTGGGCGCGGCGCAGGGTCTTCTCGATCTCCGCAAGCTGCTCCTCCGGGACGCGGTCGGCGTGGGTGAGGAGCGCGAGGGAGGCCCGCTTGAGCCCCGAGAGGGGCTCGCGCAGGTCTCCGCGGGGCAGCAGGGCGCCGCCGCCGAAGGGGTCGAGCGCGCTGACGAGGACGATGTCCGCGTCGCGGCGCAGGCGCAGGTGCTGGAACCCGTCGTCGAGGAGGAGGAGCTGCGGCGCGTAGAACTTCACGGCGGTGCGTCCCGCCTTCAGGCGGTCGGAGGAGATGAGGACGGGGACGTCGAGGCCCTCGAGCATCCGGTGCATCATCCAGGGCTCGTCTCCCGTATCCTCCCAGGAGACCGCGTTCGTGTCGAGGAGGACGACGACCTCGTTGGAGCGCCGGCGCCGCCCGTAGCCCCGGCTGAGGACGGCCACCTTCATCTGGCGCGCGCGGCAGGCGTCGACCGCGCAGAGCACGGCGGTGGTCTTGCCGGTCCCGCCCGCGGTCAGGTTCCCGATGCAGACGGTGCGCACGGGGAGGCGGCGCACGGGGAGGAGGCCGACGGCGTAGGCCAGAGAGCGCAGGCGCACGGCCGCCTCGTAGAGCCAGGAGAGGACGAGGAGGAGGGCGCAGCCGGAGGAGGATTCGCGCAGACGGGAGCGCCAGAGGTTCAGCCGCATTTCGCCTCCAGGGACATCAGTTTCTCGGCCGCCTCGAAGACCCGCGCGGGCGCCAGGGCCTCGAGGCACTCGAGGGCCTTCGGGCAGTCGTTGAGCCGGCAGCCGATGCAGCCGAGCTCCGAGCGCCGCACGACCGGGAAGCGGGAGCGGTCCGGCGGATTCCAGCAGGCGGGGTCGCTCGAGGCGTGCACCGTCAGCGTCGGGGTCCCGCAGGCGGTCGCGATGTGCCGCGGGCCGCTGCAGTTCGTGACGACGGCCCGGCAGAGCGAAAGGATGGCCGCGAGGTCGAGCAGGTCGGAGACCGGCGGATGAAGCGCGGCGTCGGGGCCGATCCCCGCGGCGACCTCCTCGGCGAGGTCCCGCTCGCCCGGGCCCCAGCAGACGAGGACGCGGGCGCCGCAGCGCTCGCGCAGGAGGCGTCCGAGCTCCGCGTAGTGCCGCGCGGGCCAGCGCCGCGTCGGCTTGCGCGAGCCGGGCACGAGGGCGACGACCGGGCCCGCGCCGGGGAAGAGGCTCCGGAGGAGCTCCTGCGCCCAGAGGCGGGAGGCGGGCGGGGGACTCAGGCGCGGCAGGAGGTCCGTCTCGTCGGGCGAGAGCCCGAGCTGGCGGAGCACGCGGACCTTCTCGAGCGCGCTGTAGCAGGCCTCGGAGGACTGCGTCAGGCGCCGGTTGTAGGCCCAGCGGTGGGAGACCTGGGCGGGTCCCGCCCGGAGGGCGGCTCCGCTCGCGAAGCTCAGCATCGCCGAACGCGGCGTGCCCATGAAGTCCACGGTCCAGTCGTAGCGTGCCGCACGGACGCGGGCGGCGGCGCGCAGGAGGCCCAGCGGAGAGCGCTCGCAGACGAGCACCGCGCTCAGGTCCGGGTTGCCGCGCAGGACCTGGTCGGCCGGAGCCTCGACGGCGAAGTCGATGCGGGCTTCGGGAAAGGCGCGGCGCAGCGCGCGCACGGCCGGCGTCGTCAGCAGCACGTCGCCGATGCGGCGGAGCATCAGGACGAGGATGCGGCCGGGCGCCGGGGAGGGCTCCATCTAGAAGTGGGCCTTCCCCCGCGTGACGCTCAAATGGAAGTCGAAGCGCCCGCGGTCGCCGCGGATGAAGAGGCGCGGGATGGGGCCCATCTCCGCCTTCCAGGGCCACGGGGAGACGCCCTGGCGCACGCTGAAGTCGTAGAGGTAGCCGGCCTCGAGCGCCGCCTGGCGGACCTCCGGGACGTACGCGCCCGCCCCGTAGGGATAGGCGAAGAAGTGGAAGGGCCGGTCCAGGCGCTCCTCGAGACGCTTCTTCGACTCGCGCAGCTGCCAGCGGACCTCCTCGAGCGGGATCTTCGGGAGGTTCGGATGTCCCATCGTGTGGGAGCCGAAATCCATGACGCCGGTGTCGAGCATCTCGCGCACGTGCTCCCAGCGCATCATCCGCACCCAGGGCTCGCTCGCCGGGTCGTGCCAGGCGTTGTGGTGGTCGAGGGTGTCGTGGACGAGGAAGATGTTGCCCTTGAGCCCGAGCTCGCGCAGGATCGGGTAGGCGATCTCGTAGTTGCTCGCGTAGCCGTCGTCGAAGGTCACGAGCGCCGGCTTCTCAGGTGACGGGGCCTTCCCGGTGAGGACGTCGTGCATCTGGGAGAAGAGGAGCGTCGTGTAGCCGCGGCGCTTGAGCCACTCCATCTGCCAGCGGAACTCCTCGGCGCCGACCCAGAGCTTGCCGAGACGCGAGCCGGCGGGCGGGTCGCCGATCTTGTGGTACATGAGCACCGGAAGGCCCTTGGCCAGCGGGCGCCACCAGTTCCAGCGCACCGAGGCGGCGGTCGCGACGGCGGCGGCGGCGAGGGGGAAGGCGGTCTCGATCATCGCTCCTCCGACTGCATCTCGCGGAGTTTCACATATTTCAGCCAGGTGTGGAAAGCGGAGAGGCCGGCCCAGACGACGCCCGCTCTCCCGTCGAGGATCCCGCCGCGGAGGATGAGCCGGGCGAAGAGCTCCCAGAAGGGCAGGAGGTGGTGCAGCGGCGTCGCGCGCACGCCGCGCTCGAAGCGCTTGCGGGCCGCGAAAGTGGTGTAGCGGGCGAGCTTGTCGAGGTACTCGTCGACGTCGCGGTAGGGGAGGTGGATCACCCGGCCGCGCAGCCGCCGCGCCGTCCCGTCGAGCGCGATGCCCTCGTGGAGGGCTCCCCCGACGAAGCGTCCCCGTCCGCGCCGGAAGAGGCGCAGGTGGCGCTCGCTCCCGAGCCCGCCGAAGCGCAGGCGGCGGCCCAGGAAGCGGACCTCATAGGGGAGCTCGTAGCCGTCGGCCGGACCGTCCGCCTCGAGCACGGCGCGGACCTCCGCGGCGAGCTCGGGGGAGAGGCGTTCGTCGGCGTCGATGGAGAGGACCCAGTCCCCCGTCGCCAGGTCCAAGGCCGCCTGCTTCTGCGCGGCATAGGCGTCGAAATCCCGATGCTCGACCCTCGCCCCGGCGCGGCGCGCGAGCTCCACGGTCCCGTCGGCGGAGCCGCCGTCGACGACGACGATCTCGGGCGCGAGCGCGCGGAGACTCTCCAGGCAGGCCGGCAGGTCGCGGGCCTCGTCCTTCGTGATGAGCACCGCGCTGAGGCGCTTCACGGGCGGGCCCCCGCGGCCTCGCGGTAGACCTCGGACATGCGCTCGGAGGACGCGGCGATCGAGAAGTCCCGCACGGACGCCAGGGCCGCCTCGGCCCGGCGCGCGGTCGCCTCCCCGTCCGAGAACGACTCGAGGATGGCTTCCGCCAGGCGGCGCGGGTTGCGCGGCGGCGCGAGAAGGCCGGTCGCGCGGTCGCGCACGACTTCGGGGATCCCGCCGGCGGAGGTCGCGGCGACCGGCAGGCCGCAGGCCATGGCCTCCAGCAGGACCGAGCCCATCCCCTCGCCCCAGGAGGAGAGGACGAAGAGGTCGCAGGCCTTCAGACAGCGCACGGCGTCGCGCCGGAAGCCGACGAGGCGCAGGGAGGCGCCGAGTCCCAGCGAGGAGGAAAGCGCCTCGAGGGCGCGGCGCAGCGGGCCTTCCCCGAGGACGATGAAGCGCGCGTCGGGGCGCTCCTTGACGACGATGGCCGCCGCGCGCAGGAGGGTGTCGTGGTCCTTGTGCGGGACCAGCGCCGCCGCGTTGACGACCCAGAGCGCGTCCGTCGGTACGCCCCACTCGGCGGAGAGCGACGCCCTCAGGGCGGCGCGCTCGTCGGGGGTCGGCGGGGCGAGGGGTTCGTCGGCCAGCGCCGCGCGGGCCTCCTCGGGGCCGACCGGCAGGGAGTCATGGACGACGCGCACGCGCGCGGGGTCCAGACCGTCGGCGACGAGGACCTCGCGCACGCCCTCGGAGACGGCGACGACGGCTCCGGCCGAGTCGTACTTCATCCTGCGGCTGAGCCCGTCGCTCATGCGGAAATCGACGCGCCGGTGCGCGACCCGTGGGAGCGGCGTCCCGAGCGCGGCCAGCCAGGCGATGGAGGCGGCGTGCGCGGTGTGCGCGTGGAGGAGCGGGGAGGGCGCGGCGAGCGCGCGGCGGCGCAGGAGCCACGCGGAGACGGGGTCCCACTCGAAGAGGAAGGGCAGGTGCAACCGCTCGAGCCCGCGCCGCTCCGCCTCGCGGTCGAGAGCTCCGTCGCGCCGGCAGACGACCACGTTGCGGTGCCCGAGCTCGCGCATGCGGCAGGCGAGGTAGAGGAGCTGGCGCTCTCCGCCGCGGAAGCCCCGTTCGCCGTCGATGTGGAAGAGGGTGAAGTTCAAAGCAGCGCCTCCTTCAGAAGGGCTTCCGTTCCGTCGAGGAAGCGTCCGAGCGTGAAGCGTTCCTCGTAGCGGCGCCGCGCGGCCGAACCGGCCGCCGCGAGCGCACCGCCCTCGAGCAGGCTCCGCAGAGCCCCGCAGAGCGCGTCCGGGTCCCCCGGCGCGACGAGGACGCCGCCCGCGCAGCCCTCGAGGGTCTCCGGGAGGCAGCCCACGGCGCTGGCGGCCACCGGCCGGCCGCAGGAGAGCCACTCGAGCGCGGCGCGGGAGACGGCCTCGGAGCCGAGGGAGGCGACGACGCCGACGCTGCAGCGCCGCATGAACTCGCGGACCTCCGGGACATGGCCGAGCAGCGAGACCCGCTCCTCGAGGCCCAGCTCCCGGATGAGGCGGCGCAGCTCCGCGACCTTCACGTTCTCCTCCCGGCCCGCGACGAGGAAGCGGGCTTCCGGGAGCGCCTCCGTCAGGCGCGCGGCGGCGCGCAGGAAGACGGCATGCCCTTTGACGGGGTCGAGGCGGCCGAGGATGCCGACGACCCGGGACCCCGACGGGAAAGGGGGAGGAGCGCCGGGGTCCTCGATGCCCTGGTAGACGACGGCCGCGGGCCGCCCGGCGCAGAGGCCGCGGGCGTCCTCGAGGATGCCTCGGTTGGCGGCGATGAAGCCGGCGGTGCGCCGCCAGAGCCAGCGCGCCGCCGGGTGGCGCTTCACGGGCCGCGCGTCGCCGCGGACCCGGACGATCCGCGTCTTCAGGCCCAGCGTCGCGGCGGCGGCCAGGGAGTGCGCCGAGCCCGTGTGGGCGAGGACGATGTCGACGCCCTCCGTCTTCAGCCGCGAGCGCAGGCGGGGAAGAGAGAAGCAGGGGTTTCCCAGCGGGAGCGTCCGCAGGCCCAGACGAGCGGCCTCCTCCAGCGGCGGGCGGCCGGCGAGGCCGGCGACACAGCCGTCGTGCCCTCGCCGGGCGAGGCCCGCGGCCGCCGCGAGCGCGTAGGCGGTCAAGCCGCTGTCGTAGGGCTCGTCGACGAGGTGGAGGAGCCTCACGGAACGCGGACCTCCACTTTGCCGGGACTCCCCGCCAACATGGCGCGGGCCGCGTCGAAGACCTCGTCGGTCGTGATGAGGCGCATGCAGAGGAAGTGCCCCTGAGGACAGCTCCGGGAGCCGTGCAGGCCGCAGGGCCGGCAGGCGAGGTCCTTCTCGACGACCCGGTGTCCGCGGCCGTACGGGAAGAAGCCCAGCTCGCGCGTCGTCGGCCCGAAGATCGCAAGCGTGGGCACTCCCCGCGCGGCGGCGACGTGCATGGGTCCGGAGTCGTTGGTGACGAAGAGGGAGAAGCGGCCGGCCAGCTCGATGAGCTCGGGGAGCGTCGTGCGGCCGGTCCAGTCGAGGAGGCCCTCGCCGGCCTCCGCGGCGACGGAGCGGGAGAGCGCGGTGTCCTCGGGGCCGCCGACGAGCACGACGCGCAGACCGAGCTCCCGGCGCAGGCGCTCGGCGAGGCGGGCGAAGCGGCGGGCCGGCCAGCGCTTCGTCGGCCAGGCGGAACCCGGGTGGAGCCCCGCCAGGCGCTCGCCGGGAGCGACACCGGCTTCGGCCAGGCGGCGCGAGACCGCCTCGCCGGCGCCGTCGGCCGCGCGGGCCGCGCTCAGGTAGAGGGAATCCTCCTCGGCCCCGCGCAGATCGGGCTTCAGGGGGAGCAGAAGCGCGAGGTTCCGCTCGAGGTCGGGCATCCCCCACGGGAAGTAGACGGTGCGGTGGTAGAAGAAGGCCCCGGCGCTCGACGAGAAGCCGATGCGCAGGGGGACGCGCGCGAGCCAGAGAAGGACCGCGGTGCGCAGCGAGCGGTGCGCGGAGAGCGCCACGTCGTAGCCCCCGCGCAGTCGCCGCGAGAGCCGCCAGAGGCCCGCGAGGCCGCGCTCGCGGCCGCGCTTGTCGTCCTCGAGGACCTCGTCGACGAAGGGGGAGCGGCGGAAGAGGGCGGCGGTCTGCGGGCGGGTCAGCACCGTCAGCCGGCAGCCGGGCAGGGTCTCCTTGATGCGCCGCGCGAGGGGCACCGTGAGGAGAGCGTCCCCGAGGAACGAGGTCTGGGCCAGCAGGACCCGCTTGCCCTCCGAGGGGGCCTGCGCTCCGGCGCTCCCGTAGTCGCCCAGCGAGAGCTCGCGGCTGCGGATGGGGACGCCCCAGGCCGAGAGGGCCTCGAGGTAGCGGTCGAGGGTATGGCGCTCGAGCGAGGGGGAAGGGAGCCCGAGGTAGACGAAGAGTCGGCGGGCCAGGGCGTCCTTGCGGTAGACGGCCACGTTCGGGATCCCGGCCAGCCGGCGCAGCCAGAAGGTGCGGGAATTGACGTGCAGGTCGAGGAGATGCGTGAAGCCCTTCGCGCGGACCAGGGCGAGGGCCTGGGCATGCCCGCGGTAGGGAAGGACCTCGTCGACGAAGGGGTTGCGCGCGAGCGCGGCGGCGAAGGGGGGCTTCACCATCACCGAGATGCGGCATTCGGGCCAATGGGCCTTCAGATTCCGGTATACAGGGGCGGTGAGGACGACGTCGCCCAGGGAGGACAGCCGCAGCACCAGTATTCGATGGCTCATTCGGCGTTTCTCAGAACGCGCGCGTGCAACGCCTGCGCGCGCGTTCTGAGAATCGGATTATATCATTTGCCTAAGCAGCTGCCGGCAAACCGATGCGGTGGGCGGGTGGGCGGTGAGGCTGGTGCGAGGTATGCGCGAGCGTAGCGCGCATACCTCGCACCTCCAGACCTCACGCGATAATCCTTCGAGAACTACGGCTTGATGGACAGAAGCGGTTCGAGATGCTCGAGCGTCCGTTGGGTGGCGCCGGAGAACTGCTCGGCGGCGAGCTTGGCGCCCTGGCCGGCGACCGCCCTGCGCACGGGGGACTCGAGCCACTCCTCGAGCTTCGCGGCGAGCTCGCCGGAGGAGCGCACGACGCAGCCGCCGCCCGTCTTCACGAGCATCTCGGCCGGCTCCGGGATGCCCTCCGTATGGGGACCGAAGAGCACCGGGGAGCCCAGGCGGGCGGGTTCCAGGAGGTTGTGGCCCCCGACGGGGACGAGGGTGCCGCCCACGAAGGAGGCCAGCGCCCAGCTGTAGAGCCCTCCAAGGACGCCGAGGCGGTCGACGAGAAGGCACCCCACGCCCTCGGGCGCCGCTCCGGGCCCCTCGCCGAGCTCGCTCCAGCGCACGTAGGGGATCCCGGCGGCCTCCAGGAGACCGGCCGCCTCCCCGCAGCGCTCGGGATGGCGCGGCGCGAGCACGAGGCGCAGGGCGGGACGGCGCCCGGCGGCCTCGCGGTGGGCGTCGAGGAGGACCTTCTCCTCGCCCGGCCGCGTGCTGCCGGCCACCCAGACCGGAGCGCCGGTCCAGCCCAGCCGGGCGAAGATCCCCGCCGCCGCGGCGCGCGCCTCCTCGGAGGCGGGAGCGCCGTCGTATTTCATGTTCCCGCAGGAGCGCAGCGCCTCGGGAGCGACCCCGAGCGCGCGGAAGCGCGCGGCGTCCGCCTCGCTCTGAGCGGCCACCCGCTCGAAGCGCCGCAGGAGCGAGGTGAAGAGCCCCCGGAGCGCGAGGTAGCGCCGGTGCGCGCGCGCGGTGATGCGGCCGTTGACGACGCCCATGCGAGCGCCGGACCAGGCGGCCGCGCAGAGGGTCATCGGCCAGAGCTCGCTCTCGACGAGGACGAGGACCCGGGGGCGGGAGCGCAGGAGGAAGAGGGCGACGCAGGGAAGGAAGTCGGCGGGCGCCAGCGCCGCCGCGTCCACGCCGGGGAGCGCGCGCGCCTTCGCGCGCCCCGTCGCCGTCGAGCAGGTCATGAGCACGCGCGCGCGCTCGGGCCGCTCGGAGAGGGCCTTGAGCAGCGGCGCCGCGGAGAGCGTCTCGCCGACCGAAGCGGCGTGCACCCAGAGCAGGGGACGGCCGTCGTCCTCGGGCGGCGTCACGACGCCGAGCCGCTCGAGGACGTCCGCGCGCGTCTCGTCGAGCGCGCGGGCGCGGCCGCTCCAGGCGAGCTTGAGGAGGATGAGCAGCGCGACGAACGGATAGATGAGCTGATAGACGAGGAGTCTCATCGCAGGTCCTCCTCGCAGCGCCGCGTCGTCTCCTCGAGCGCGCGCTCGAGCTCGGCCGCCTTGGCCGCGAGGTCGTCGCCGGGGGCCACGCGGACGGGCGCGCCCAGGCGCACGCTGATGCGGGAGAAGGGAAGCGGCAGGAGGAAGCGGTCCCACGAGCGCGTGAACTCGCGCCGGCGGGTCGTCGCGTTCGCGATCGGGACGATGGAACGGCCGGACTTCTGCGCGAGGTAGAGGACCCCGGGCTTGACGCTCCGCGCGGGGCCCTTCGGGCCGTCGGGGGTGATGGCGACGGTGACGCCGGCGGCGAGCAGGTCGAGGAGCTCCCGGGCGGCCGAGGCCGCGCCGCGCGAGGAGGAGCCCCGCACCGTCGCCAGCGGCATGAGGGAGAGGGCCTTCGCGATGAGCTCGCCGTCGCGGCTGCGGCTGACGAGCGTCGTGACCCCTCGGCCCCGGTGCGTCCAGGCGAAGAGTATCTGGCGCTGATGCCAGAAGGCGTAGATGACGGGCTCCCCGCGCTCCTCGAAAGGACGCACGTGCTCGAGTCCGTGCCAGCAGACGCGGGAGGTGAGGCCGATGAGGCGGATCCAGGCGGCGGCCAGATACGGCGCCAGCGTCCGCAAGGGCCCGTGGAATTCGGAGCGCCAGGGGATCCTCAACAGCCGCGTCCGCGTCCCGGCGCCCCCGGAGGGAGTCCCTGAGTCAGACATTTTGTTCTTGACGGAGAAAAAGCGACAGGGGAGCCCGCGGAGGGGTCCCCGTCACTTCTTCTTCGCGGGGTCGGCTTTGGCTGAGCGCCGGCCGCGCGGACGAGCGATCCAGCTCAGGCAGAACGCCGCCGAGCACTCCGGCCGCAGGGTCCCGGAGGAGAGCTCCACGCGGATCTTGGCGGCGCTGAGCTTCTCGAGGAGGAAGGCGAGAGCGTCGGGGTCGAGGACGTAGTGGATGGGGCTGAGGTCGCAGCGCTCGTCCTCGACCTCCTCCGCGATGAGGCCGATGACGAAGCGCACGCCCTCTTCGAGCGCGACCTTGCGCAGGCACTCGGCGAGCTTCGCGTGCCGGGCGCCGGACTCGCGCTGCTCCGCGAGGTAGGCGTCGGCGTCCGGGCCGAGGGTGACGAGCCCGATCGTGTGAGCGAGGCCCGGGAGGGGGGAGAGCGCGGCGGTGTCCGTGCTGTCGGCGCCGAAGCTTTCGAAGACCACGGAGGGCTCCAGGCGCGCGCCGAAGCCCTTCAGGTGCTTCTCGAAGAGGGACTCGTCGTCGAGCCCGAGGCCCGGCAGGTCCGCCGCACGGCGCAGGCGCCGGCGCAGTTCCCGCGCGTGCAGCGCGAGGCGGAACCCGCGGATCTTGCGCACGGAGGCGCCCTACTTGTTCCTGCGCCGCCGCTCGGCGCGGGAGCTCTGGGGGCCCTTCGGCGCTTCCGACGGGCTCGGAGCGGGCGGCAGGTCGCCGGCGGCGGGTGCGGAGCCCTCCGCCGCGCGCTCGCCGTGTCCGACCTCGAACTGATAGACGAGCGGGGCCGCGATGGCGACGCTCGAGTAGCAGCCGAGGATGGTGCCCCAGGTCATGCCCATGGCGAAGTCGTGGATGACGGGGCCGCCGAAGATGTAGAGCGCCACGACCGCGATGAGCACCGTCAGGACCGTGATCACGGTCCGGGAGAGCGTCTCGTTCATGCTCTGGTTGATGACCTGCCCGAGGTTCTCCTTCCGGTAGATGCGCATCTTCTCGCGCATCCGGTCGAAGACGACGATGGTGTCGTTGATGGAGTAGCCGGCCAGGGTGAGGATGGCCGCCACCAGGGTCAGGTTGAACTCGCTGCGCATGAACGAATAGAAGGCGAACAGGAACAGGACGTCGTGGACCAGCGAGAGCACGCCCGCCAGGCCCCAGACGAGGTTGTTGAAGCGGAAGGCCACGTAGACCACGATGCCCAACAGCGAGAGCACGATCGCCAGCAGGGCCTGCCGGAAGAGGTGCTTGCCGACCGCCGGCCCGACGTAGTCCTTCTGGTCGATGCGGAACTTGTTGTCGGGACGCGCCGCCTGCAGCTCCGCGAGGAACTTGTCGACGCTCTCGGCCGAGCCCTCTCCTTCGCCCTTGATGCGGATGGTGAAGGTGTTGGTCCCGGTGAACTGCTGGATGCCCGCGTCCTTGCTCGCGGTCTTCTCCGCGTCGAGGCGCACCTCGTGGATGGCGACGGGCTTCTCGTAGGTGATCTGCGTCACGTTGCCGCCGGTGAACTCGATGCCGTAGTTCAGGCCGCGCACGGCGAGAACGACGACGGACAGGATCGTGATGATCCCGGAGACCGCGAAGAACTTGTAGCGGTTTCCGATGAAGTCGATGTGGGTCCGCTGGTGGAAGAATTCCATGTCGGGCTCCTTATCCGATGTGCAGCTTGTCCACGCCGCGGTTGGCCAGGTAGGCGTGGAACATCATGTGCGTGACCGTGATGGCCGTGAACATGCTGCAGAGCAGGCCGAGGGTCAGCGTCACGGCGAAGCCCTTGATGGGGCCGGTGCCGAACTGGAACAGGAACACCGCCGAGATGAGCGTCGTCAGGTTCGAGTCCAGGATGGCCGAGAAGGCGCGGTCGTAGCCCGCGTCCACGGCGATGCGAACGGGCTTGCCCGCGCGCAGCTCCTCGCGGATGCGCTCGTAGATCAGCACGTTGGCGTCCACGGCCATGCCGGCGGTGAGCAGGATGCCGGCGATGCCGGGCAGGGTGAGCGTCGAGCCGAAGTAGGCCATCATCGCGAGCAGGAAGAGCAGGTTCAGGAAGAGCGCGAAGTTGGCGAACACGCCGGCGAGCTCGTAGTAGACGAGCATGAAGCCGACGATGAGGACGCCGCCGATGAGGCAGGCGAAGAGGCCGGAGCGGATGGAGTCCTCGCCGACGCTCGCGCCGACGGTGCGCTCCTCGATGACCTTGACGGGGGCCGGCAGGGCGCCGGCGCGCAGGACGATGGCGAGGTTGCGCGCCTCCTCCATGCGGAAGTTGCCCTCGATGATGCCGCTGCCGCCGCGGATCGGGCTCTTGATGACGGGGGCCGAGTAGACGAGGCCGTCGAGCACGATGGCCATGTTCTTGCCCACGTTGGCCGCGGTGAGCTCGCCGAAGATCCGTCCGCCATCGGGCTTGAACTTGAAGGAGACGATCGGGATGCCGTTCTGGCCGGTCTCGACGCGCGCGGACTCGAGCATGGCTCCCGTGACGGGGGCGGTGGCCTTGAGGAGGTGGAAGCTGTTCTCCTTGCCCGGGAAGAGGGCGTCGCCGGCGGGCACGAGCTTCGCCGCCGCGGGAGTGATGGTCGCGGTGCCGTCGTCGGCGTGCGTGAAGGGGTCGCCGAGCTCGGCGATCTTCGTGCGCGCGTCGCGGCCCTTGTCCGTATCGTCCTCCATGCGGAACTCGAGCAGCGCGGTCTTGCCGATGATCTCCTTGGCGCTGCGGGTGTTCGTGATGCCGGGGAGCTGGACGACGATCCAGCGCTCGCCCTGGCGGGCGATGAGGGGCTCGGCCACGCCGAACTGGTCGACGCGGTTGCGGATGATCTCGATGGCGCGGTCGAGCGCGTCCTTGATGTCCGCGTCCTGGGGGAGCTTCGTGACGTCGAGCTCCATGAGGAGGTGCGTCCCGCCGCGCAGGTCGAGACCGAGGTTCAGGAGCCAGCGCGGGCGCAGACGGCCCGCCTCGAGGCGGTCGCGCTCCTGCGGCGTCTTCGAGTACCAGTCGAAGCTGGGGTAGAGCGCGGCGCACGAGAGTACGACGAGGGCCAGGACGCCGGCCCACTTCAATTGGAGTTTGCTCATGTTGGCTCCGTTGGGGCCCCGCTCAGGAGGCCTTGGCTTCGACGGCGGCGTTCTCGGGGCGGACGACCTTGGTGATCGTCGAGCGGGCGACGGTCACGACGACCTTGTCGGCGATCTCGACCTCGACCTCGAGGCCGCGCAGGCCGCGCACGGTGCCGAAGATGCCGCCGCCGGTGACGACGCGGTCGCCGCGCTGGAGCGCGTCGAGCATCTTCTGGTGCTCTTTGACCTGCTTCTGCTGGGGCCGGATGATGAGGAAGTAGAAGATGGCGAAGATGGCGAGGATGGGGAGCATGCTCATGATCGGCGACGGCTGGGCGGCTGGATTCATCGAAGGCCCCTTGGTGTATATATATGACGACTGTTGCGCCGGAATCTTACCAAATAAGGTGGGGGAAGGAGAAATGACGGCCCGGAGGGGGGCTAAGCGGGGGGGACTTCGGGGGCCTGGCGATAGCGCGACAGGAAGTCGCGGCGGGCCTCGGAGAAGCGCCCGGCGCGGATGCTCTCGCGGATCTCGCGCATGAGCCCGAGGGTGAAGTGCAGGTTGTGGAGGGTGAGGAGGCGGTAGACGGAGAGCTCCTCGCAGCGGTAGAGGTGGCAGAGGTAGGCCCGCGTGTGACGGCGGCAGGCGAGGCAGGGGCAGCCCTCCTCGATGGGCCGCTCGTCGCGCCGGAACTGGGCGTTCTTGATGTTCATCCAGCCCGTGCGGGTGAAGACGCGCCCGTTGCGCGCGTTGCGCGTCGGCCAGACGCAGTCCATCATGTCGACTCCCCGGGAGACGGCCTCCCAGAGGTCCTCGGCCGCGCCCATCCCCATGAGGTAGCGGGCCTTCTCCCCCGGCAGGGCGGCCGTGGAGGTCTCGAGGATGTCCCAGGTCCGGGACTTGTCCTCGCCCACCGAGAAGCCGCCGAGGCAGAAGCCGTCGGGCTCCAGCGAGAGCAGATGCTCCGCGGCCGCGCGCCGCAGCTCGGGGACCATCCCGCCCTGGAGGATGGGGAAGAAGAGAGACCGCTTGCCGCGCTCGCGCTCGCGGCGGACGGCCTCCTTGGACGCCTCGGCCCAGCGCTGGGTGCGGCGCAGGGCCTCGCGCGCGGCGGAGTCCTCGCAGGGCCAGGGCACGCACTCGTCGAGGGCCGTCCAGATGTCGGAGCCGAGCCGCGCCTGCAGCGCGATGACGCTCTCCGGGGTCAGGACGTGCTTCGAGCCGTCGTGGTGGGAGGCGAAGGTCACTCCTTCCTCGGTGACCTTGCGCAGGGGGGAGAGGCTGAAGACCTGGAAGCCGCCCGAGTCGGTGAGGATGGCGCCGCCGTAGTCCATGAAGCGGTGCAGGCCTCCGGCGCTCTCGACGGTCTCGGCCCCGGGCCGCAGGTAGAGGTGATAGGAGTTGGCGAGGATGGCCTTCGCGCCGAGCCCGTCGAGGTCGTCGGCGGCGAGCGCCTTCACGGTGCCCTGGGTGGCGACGGGCATGAAGACGGGGGTCTCGACCTCCCCGTGGGGCGTGCGCAGGAGCCCGCAGCGCGCGCGGCTCGAGGGGTCCTTCGCGGTCTCGGTGAAGCAGGGCTCGCTCATAGGACCAGGTTCGAATCGCCGTAGGAGAAGAGGCGGTAGCCCTTCGCGAGCGCTTCGCGGTAGGCGTCGAGGATCCGCTCGCGCCCGGCGAAGGCGCAGGCGAGCAGCAGCGGCGTCGAGCGGGGGAGGTGGAAGTTCGTGAGCAGGGCGTCGACCCCTTTGAACTCGTGGCCGGGCCGGATGAAGAGGGCGGTGCTGCCGCGCAGGGTCCCGGGCGCGCGCGCGAGGGTCTCGAGGGTCCGGGTGGCGGTGGTGCCGACGGCGACGACGCGGCCGCCTTCGGCGCGCGTGCGCGCGAGGAGCTCGGCGCTCGGCGCCGGGACCTCGAACTCCTCGGGCAGCATCGCGTGCTCGCGTACGTCCTCGGCGACGACGGGCTTGAAGGTCCCCCGTCCCACGTGCAGGACGAGCTCCGCGACGCGCACGCCGCTCCCGCGCAGGCGCTCGAGGAGCTCCGGGGTGAAGTGGAGGCCGGCGGTCGGGGCGGCCACCGAGCCGTCGGAGTCCGCATAGACGGTCTGGTAGCGCGCGAGGTCGCAGGGAGCGGCGTCCGGGGCCCCGGCCGAGCGCCGCGTCTTGAGGATGTAGGGCGGCAGGGGCGCGGTGCCGAGCCGGGCCATGAGCCCGCGCACGTCCGTCGTCGAGAAGCGCAGAAGGCACTCCCCGTCGTCGGCGACGGCCTCGACGAAGGCCTCGGCGCCGTCGAGAAGGATCGTCCCTCCGGCCTTCACGCGCGAGGCGAGCGCGGTCCAGGTCCCGGGGGAGAGCTCCTTGAGGAGGAGGAGCTCGACGCGCCCGCCGCTCGGCTTGGCTCCGACGAGGCGCGCGGGCACGACGCGGGTGCGGTTGAGGACGAGGCAGTCCCCGGCGCGCAGCCAGCGCCCGAGTTCGGAGAAGCGCGCGTGCTCGAGCGTCCCGAGGCGGCGGTCGAGGACGAGCAGGCGCGAGGAGTCGCGGGGCTCCGCCGGGGCCGAGGCGACGGCGGTCTCGGGGAACGCGAAATCGTAATCGGCGAGACGGAAGGAATCCGTCATCGCAGCTCGTCGCGCACGACGATGTCCGCCCCCGGGAAGTAGTGGGAGAGGATCTTGCGGTAGCTCTTGGCGTCGTCGGCCATGGCCCGCGCGCCCCACTGGCAGAGGCCGACGCCGTGGCCGTAGCCGCGGCCGACGAACTCCCAGCCGTGGCGGCGTCGGACGATGCGCCAGATCTGGGAGCTCTTGATGTCCGCCGCCCCGAGCCAGGAGCGCAGGTCCCCCGCGCGGACCGTGAAGGAGCGCCCGTCCACGCGCAGGCGGATCTCCTTGAGATGGCCGGAACCGTCGCGCTCTCCGGGGGCGATGCGCTCGAGACGCGCCCCCATCATGCCGCGGCCCTGCAGGGCTTCCAGGATCGTGTCGTCGGTGAAGTAGGCGGTCCAACGCGCGTGCGGGGAGTCGGCGCACCAGCGGTCGCGGACCCCGCGCAGGGGCTTCGGCGGCTTCTCCTCGCCGCCCCAGACCGCGGTCGCCGGCGCGGTGTGCCCGCCGCAGCAGGAGTGGAAGAAGACGTTGAGGGGCGCGCCTTTCCAGGAGAGGGTCTGGCCCGCGGTCTCGCGGACGGCCCGGCGCGCGCGCTCGTCCTCGACGTCGAGCCCGCTGTAGACCTGGGAGCGGTCGTCGTCGGTGAGGTCGTAGCCGAGCTCGGCGTACTTCCCGAGGTTGTTGAGCGCCCAGGTGCGGGCGACGACGGCCTGCGCCTTGAGGGCTTCGAGCGGCCAGTCGGGGCTCATCTCCCGGGGGAGGACGCCGTAGAGGTACTCCTCGAGGCCGAGTTCGTTGACGACGGTCACCGTCCCGCCCTCTCCCGGCTTGAGGAGGAGGTTCCCGCGGTAGCGCCGCGTGCCGACGAGCACGCTGCCGCCGGGGTTCTTCGGCGTGAGGCGCACGATGCCGCCCAGGGACATGTCCCCGAGCCGGACGCCGCCGCCCCGGGAGGCGCGCACCTCGAAGGCCCGCCCTTGCGGGAGGGGATGGGAGCGGCCGTCGCTCTGATCCGTCGCGACGAACGGCGCCTCGGGACGCAGCACGGCCTTCTTGACGCGGCTGAAGAGGCCGATCTGGACGATGGAGCGGCTGACCCTCTCGAGCGCCGCGCTCGGGGCGGCCGGGCCGGACGAGGCGTCCGCGCCGAAACAATGGAGGAGGAGGAGCAGCGCCAGGACTCCTTTGAGCGCGGCGCGCTTCACAGGAACAGGTCGCCGGCCCGCTTCGGGAGGGGGACGCCGAGGTGCTCGAAGGCGCGCTTGGTGGCGACGCGGCCGCGGGGGGTGTGCTGGAGGAAGCCCGCCTGGATGAGGTAGGGCTCGACCACGTCCGTGAGCGTGTCGACCTGCTCGGAGACCGCGACCGCGAGGGTCTCCACGCCGACCGGACCCCCGGAGAACTTCTCGATGAGCGTGCGCAGGAGGCGCCGGTCCATCGCGTCGAGGCCGGTGGCGTCGACCTCGAGGGACTCGAGGGCGCCGCGGGCGGAGTCGAGCCGGATGACCCCGTCGCCCTTGACCTCGGCGAAGTCGCGCACGCGCCGCAGGAGGCGGTTGGCGATGCGCGGGGTCCCGCGGCTGCGGCGCGCGATCTCCTCGGCCCCGTCCGCGTCGGCGCGGATGCCGAGGAGCTTCGCCGAGCGGCGCACGATGGAGGTGAGCTCGGGCAGCGAGTAGAAGACGAGCTGGCCGATGATGCCGAAGCGGTCGCGCAGGGGACCGGTGAGCAGGCCGGCGCGCGTTGTCGCGCCGACGAGGGTGAAGCGCGGGACCGCGAGGCGGACGGTGGAGGCGGCCGGGCCCTTGCCGGTCGTGATGTAGAAGGTGAAGTCCTCCATCACCGGGTAGAGGGCCTCCTCGACGAGCCGGTTGAGACGGTGGATCTCGTCGATGAAGAGGACGTCCCCTTCGGAGAGGTCGGTGAGGAGGGCCGCGAGGTCGCCGACGCGCTCGAGCACGGGGCCCGCGGTCATGCGCATGTTCACGCCCATCTCGCGGGCGAGGATCGAGGCCAGCGTCGTCTTGCCCAGACCCGGGGGGGAGTAGAAGAGCGCGTGGTCGAGCGGCTCCTTGCGCCGCCGCGCGGCCTCGATGAAGACCTTGAGGTTCTCCTTGAGCTTGTCCTGGCCGGTGAACTCGTCGAGCGTCTTCGGCCGCAGGGCCAGGTCGACGCGCTCCTCCTCGGGCTGCGGCGCTCCGTCGAGCACGGGGTTGCGTTCGATGGTCACAGGCGTTTGAGGGCCATGCGCAGGATCTCCTCGACGCTCGCTTCGCGTCCGCCGAGCTCGCGGGCGATGGACTCCACGGCGGGCGCGGATTCCGAAGGCTTGTAGCCGAGCGCGGAGAGCGCCTCGACGGCGCGGGAGAGCGTCCCGGCCTCCGCGCGCCCCGCGCGCAGGACCCGTTCGGGCCCGCGGACCTCGATGCCGCCGAGCTTGCCCTTGAGGCCGGCGAGGAGCTTCTCGGCGGTCTTGCGGGTGAAGCCGAAGACGGCGGAGAGGACTTTCGCGTCGCCCTCGAGGACGGCGCGGTGGAAGTCCGGCAGGGAGCGCGAGGCCTTGTCGAGGTACTCGAGCGCCTTCTTCGCCCCCGTCCCGGGGACGTTCTCCTTGAGACAGAGGAAGAGCTCCTTCTCCTCGCGCTCGAGGAAGCCGTAGAGGGTGACGGTCCCGCCGTAGAGCGCCGCGCTCTCGACGACGTGGAGCGCGGCCTCGCCGCCCTCCCCGCTCAGGCGCGCGGAGGTCGCGCCGTTGACGCAGACCTCGTAGCCGACGCCGCCCGCGTCGAGGACGACCCTCTCCGCCGAGCGTTCGAGCACGCGGCCGCGCAGGAAGGCGATCACTTCCGTCCGCCTCCGATCCGGTCGAGCACGCGCATCCCCTGCATGCGCGCGCTGCGCAGGTGGCAGAGCGCGATGGCGGCGGCGTCCGCGACGTCGTCGGGCCGCAGGACCGCGTCGAGGCGCAGGGCCGAGCTCACCATGCGCTGCATCTGGGCCTTCTCGGCGGAGCCGGAGCCCGTGAGGGCCGACTTCACCTGCCGGGGGTTGTACTCCCGCACGGGCGCGCCGTAGAGCTCGGCGGCGAGGAGGATGACGCCGCGGGCCTGAAGGGTCGCGCGGACGCTGGAGGCGGCTTTGACGAAGAACATCTCCTCGATGGCGACGACCTCCGGGCGGCCGATGCGCAGGACCTCGAGGAGGTCCTGGTGGATCGTGCGCAGACGGGAGGTCAGCGCGGCCGACGCGGGGGTCCGGATGAGGCCGCTCGCGCGCAGCGAAGGGGCGCCCCCGCGCTCGCCCTCGAGGAGGGCCCAGCCCGTGTCCGCCATGCCCGGGTCCACGCCGAGGACGCGCATCCGCTTACTTGGCGAGGGCGTCGAGGACGCTGTCGGGGATGTCGAAGTTCGCGTAGACGTGCGAGACGTCGTCGTGCGCGTCGAGGCCCTCCATCAGCGCGAGGACCTTCGGGGCCAGGTCGGCGCCGACGGGGACGCGCGTCTTGGCGAGCATCGTGATCTCGGCGGACTCCGGCGTGAGGCCCTTGGCCTTGAGGCCGTCGAGCACGGCCTGGAAGTCCTGCGGCGGGGTCACGACCTCGAAGACCTCGGAGTCGTCGGACTTCATGTCCTCGGCGCCGAGGTCGAGGACCAGGGACATGAGGTCGTCCTCGGAGGTCTTCGAGCGGGGGACGGCGATGAGGCCCTTCTTCTCGAAAAGGAAGGCGACGCAGCCGGACTGGCCCATGCTGCCGCCGTTGTTCTCGAAGATCTTGCGGACCTCGTTGGTGGAGCGGTTGCGGTTGTCGGTGGTGCCGTCGGCGAGGATGGCGACGCCGCCGGGGGCGTAGCCCTCGTAGGAGAGCTCCTCGAACGTCGAGCCCGGCAACTCGCCGGTGCCCTTCTGGATGGCGCGCTTGACGTTCTCGGCCGGCATGTTCGCCGCCCGGGCGTCGTCGACGGCCTTGCGCAGGCGGGGGTTGCCCTCGGGGCTGCCGCCGCCGATCTTGGCCGCGATCGTGATCTCGCGCACGATGCGGGTCCAGACCTTGCCGCGCTTCGCGTCGACCAGCGCCTTCTTGTGCTTGATGCCGGCCCAGTGGGAATGTCCGCCCATCGAATCCTCCGTGGGAATGCCTGCTCGTCCCCGAACAGCGCCGCTATTGTAGGAAAATTCCCATGGATATACTAAGGGTACCTTGAAGTTCCGCGCGCGTACGCGGGCGGCGCGCTGGCGTGCGCGCGCGAAGATGGCTATAATCCCGCGCATGGAGAAGCTTTCGGTCGTCGTCCCCGCGTACAACGAGCAGGAGGTCCTTCCCGAGTTCCACCGCCGGCTCTCGGCGGCGCTCGAGGGTCTGGGCCTCGAGGCGGAGATCCTCTTCGTCGACGACGGAAGCCGCGACGCGACCGCCGCGGTCCTCGCGGGCCTGCGCGAGCGCGACCCGCGCGTGCGCGTGCTGCGCTTCTCGCGAAACTTCGGGCACCAGATCGCCATCACCGCCGGACTCGACCACGCCGTCGGCGACGCGGCCGTCGTCATCGACGCGGACCTCCAGGACCCGCCCGAGACCCTCCGCGACATGGTCGCGCGCTGGCGCGAGGGCTTCGACGTGGTCTATGCGGTGCGCTCTCAGCGCGAGAGCGAATCCTTCTTCAAGCGCGCGACCGCGGGGCTCTTCTACCGGCTCCTGCGCTCCATGACCGACGTCGACCTGCCGGTGGACGCCGGAGACTTCCGCCTCCTCAGCCGCCGGGCGTACAAGGAGCTCAACGCGATGCGCGAGCGCCACCGCTACGTGCGCGGCCTGGCCAGCTGGCTCGGCTTCCGCCAGGGCTCGGTGACCTACCGCCGCGAGGCGCGCTTCGCCGGCGAGACCAAGTACCCCCTGCACAAGATGCTGCGCTTCGCGCTCGACGCGATCGTCTCCTTCTCCGAGAAGCCGCTGCGCCTGGCGACCTACCTCGGCTTCAGCGCCTCGCTCGTGAGCCTCCTCTCCATCGTGTACTTCCTCGTCTACAAGCTCTTCCCGGACTTCGTCGGCTTCCCGCCGCTCCCGCCCGGCACCACCGCCGCGATCGTCGCCATCTTCTTCCTGGGCGGCGTCCAGCTCATCTGCCTCGGCATCATCGGGGAGTACCTCGGCCGCCTCTACGAGGAGTCCAAGCGGCGCCCGCTCTACGTGCTCGACGACTCCGAGCCGCGCCCAGAACCGCGCTGACGTGTTCTCCTTCCAGACCAAGCTCTCGATGCTGCGGGCCGTCCTCACCAAGGACGCGCCCTTCTACATCCAGTACTACATCGACTCGCGCTGCAACCTGATGTGCCGGCAGTGCAACATCGTCGAGGCGAACGCCGACGCGCCCGAGGCGGACCTCGACGGCGTGCGCCGCATCGCCGACAACCTGCGCGCCGTCGGCGCCGGCGTCGTGCTCCTGACGGGGGGGGAGCCGTTCCTGCGCCCCGACCTCCCCGACATGGTCCGGGTCTTCCGCGAGCGCGGCCTCGACGTGCGCCTCCAGACCAACGGGATGCGGATGGCGACCCCCGAGCGGCTGAAGGCCTGCGTCGACGCGGGCGCGCGCGACATCAACGTCTCGCTCGACTCCCTCTACCCCGACAAGCAGGACTACATCAACAGCGTCCCGGGCTCCTGGGAGCCGGCCCTGCGCACGGTCGCCGACATCTCGAGGATCTTCCCGACGAAGGGCTCGATCTGCAGCTTCGGCTGCGTCCTCTCGCGCTACAACTTCCGCGAGATCCCGCATCTCCTCGAGTTCGCGACCCGCATCGGCTGGCACCTCTCGCTGGTCCCCGTGCACATCACGCGGCCCGACCTGCCGATGGGCTTCCGCTCCTACGACGCGCGCTTCAACTTCCGCCCCGAGGACCTCCCGGCGCTCGACGCCGTCTTCGAGCGCCTCTACGCGATGAAGCGCGAGGGCTTCCTCCTCTTCGACTCCTTCACCTTCCTGCGAAGCGCGCAGAACTTCATCCGCACGGGGACGCCGACCTGGCGCAAGGACGGGGTGTGCGACAGCCCGCACCTCTACTTCGCGGTGCGGCCCAACGGAGACTTCGCGGTCTGCTGCGACCATCGCCTCAAAGGGGAGCGGGTGAGCCTCCTCGACCCGGACTTCCCGGAGGTCTTCCGCAGCCGCGCCTTCCGCGAGCGCGTCGCGGCCCAGACGGGCCCCTGCGGCGGCTGCCATTACGGGAGCTACCCGGAGATGACCATCTCGGTGCGCGACCCGCAGGCGCTCTGGGAGCGCTTCCTCCTGAACTTCAAGGCGGAGCGCAAGAGCATCCGGCCCGTGAGCGCCGACGAGCTCCTCGCCCTCGCGCGGGGGATCCGCGAGGCCCATCCCGAGGTCTACGACCTGCGGGCGCATCCCGAAGAGGGGAACAATCCCGTCATCCTCCGCTGGGAGGACCCGAAGGGCCGCGCCGAGCTCATGAAGGAGTACGCCGAGGAGCGCCTGCGCGAGGGCCGCGTGAGGGCTCCATGAGCGTCGACGAGGGACGCGTCCGCCGCGAGGCCGAGTTCCACGACCGCTGGGCGCGCTCCATCGAGCTCGACGCCCTGCCCGTGCTGGAATCCTTCGAGGCCGCCACCGCCGTCGAGAACCGCCGCGCCTACGAGCATCTTTCGCCGGTACGCGGGAAGCGTCTCCTCGACCTCGGCTGCGGAGCCGGAGAGAGCTCGGTCTACTTCGCCCTCCAGGGCGCCGAGGTCGTCGCCTCGGACGTGTCCCCGGAGATGCTGCGCGTCGCCGAACGGCTGGCCGAGCGCCGCGGCGTCCGCCTGAGCACGGCGCTCGCTCCCGCCGAGAAGCTCCCTTTCCCCGACGCGCACTTCGACCTCGTCTTCGGCAACGGCGTCCTCCATCACGTCCAGCTCGAGCCGGCCCTGCGCGAAGTCCGCCGCGTCCTGAAGCCGGGCGGGAAGGCCGCTTTCGTCGAGCCGCTCTCGCACAACCCGCTCATCGGGGTCTACCGCGCGCTCGCGAAGGAGACCCGCACTCCCGACGAGCGGCCTCTGCGCATGTCGGACATGGCGGCCGTGCGCGCGCTCTTCCCGGGCGCCGAGCACCGGGAGTTCTGGCTGACCTCCCTCTACCTGTTCATCCATTTCTTCCTCTTCGAACGGCTCTCCCCGAGCAGGACCCGCTACTGGAAGCGCGTCCTCGTGGAGGCCCCGCGCTACGAGCGGATCTTCCTCCCGCTCAAGCGGCTCGACGACCGCATCCTCGACGCCTTCCCCTGGCTCGGGCGCTTCTGTTGGAACACCGTCCTGATGGTGGTCAAATGACACGATGGAGACTCTCGCTCTGGGCGCTGGCCGCGGCCGCGGCGCTCTGCGCGCCCTACGCGCTCTCCGGCGCGTTCCGGCACGCCTGGCAGGCCCACTACCCCGCGGAGGCCTCCGCCTGGGCCAACGACGGCCGCGCCACCCTCCTCGGCCTCTACGGGACCGAGAACCAGGGCGACGAGCTCGTCTACGCCGCGCGCGTGCGCGAGGCCTCGGAGCGCCTGCTCCCCTACGACCCCTTCATCCTCGAGAACCGCAGCCGCCGCGTGCTCGCCGCCGACGGACTCTCCTACCATGCCATGGGGCTGGTCCTGCGCGCGGTCGGCGACATCAATCGCGCGTGGCTCCTCGTGCGCGTCCTCTGCGCGCTGCTCTGGTTCTGGCTCGTGCGCCGCCTCGCCCTCGCGCTGGGCGCGGCCGAGCCGCTCGCGCTCTTCTGCGCCGTCTTCGTCGTGACCTTCAGCTACGCCCTGACCCTCTGCGGGGTCTGGATGCTCGACCTCTCGGGGCCGCCGCTCAAGGCCCTCGCGCGCGGAGCCTGGACGCTCCTCTCGGCGGGCCGCACCGAAGGGCTCCAGCGCCTCCCGCGCCCGGGCGTGACCTACGTCGTGCTCTTCCTCGCCGCCCTGCTCTGGACGCGCGCGGCCGAATCCTCCCGCCGGCGCTGGGCGCTCGCCGCCGGACTCTTCGCGGGCCTCACGCCCTACTTCCGGCTCGACGTGGGGAGCACGGTCCTGCTGGGCGCCGCCCTCTTCACGCTCGCTCACGCGCGCACGCGCCTCCTGAAGCCGCTGGCCGCCGGCCTCGTCCTCGCCGCGCTCGTCGCCCTCCCGTACGCCCTCGTGAACTATCCGCCCGACCCCGAGCTCGTGATGCGCTCGAAGGGGAGCTTCGGTCGGCAGCTCTACCCGCTGAGCCTGCCCTACCTCCTCGGCGCGCTCGCGGCCTGGCGCTGGGCGAAGCGGCCCGCCCAGACGCTCCTCGGCTGCCTGCTCGCCGCGGTCTTCCTCATCCAGAACTCCCAGCTCCTCACCGGAGTCTCCATCGGCTGGGACCACTGGAGCTACTTCGCCAACGTCCTGCTCTTCCTGCTGCTCCTCTCCTGGCTGCCGCGCCGCTGGGCCGAGAGCCGCGCGTGGCTGCCGGCGGCGGGCCTGTGCTGCGTCCTCGCCTTCATCCAGGGCGTCGGCTACGCGGCCATCCACTACCCGTTCCAGGGCCTGCCGAAGGAGCACGACGCGGCGCTGCGCTGGCTCGAGCGCGAGGCCCCGCTCGACAGCGTCGTCCTCTCGCTGGACCCCGAGGTGAACCTCCTCGTCCCGGCCTTCACCCCGTCGAAGGTCGGCTTCAGCGAGACCGTCGCCCACATCTCGGACCTGCCGCTCCTCGAGAGCACCCGCCGCGTGCAGGAGGGGCTGCGCCTGCTCGGAGCCGACTCCCGGCGCTTCAAGAAGGACTGCGTCGACCCCTACTTCTTCCCCGACCGCCGCCTCATGGACACGCGGAGCTTCCCGGCCTGCAGGCTCGTGAAGACCTTCTACTTCCACGAGACGCTCGACGACAGGGTGCAGGCGCTCTGGGCCGAGGCGGCCGCGAAGCCGCTGGAGAAGCCCTACCGCGTGGACTTCGTCTGGATCGGCCCCTTCGAGCGTCAGTTCATCGGGAAGGGCTTCCCCGCGTCGGGGAAGCTTCCGCTCGAGAAGGCGTTCGAGACGGGCGCCGGAGAGCGGGCGATCACGCTCTATCGCGTCCGCAGAAGCTGAGGGGGACCATCATGCTCACGCTCCGCAGGATCTTCGTCGGGACGCTGGCCGGGGCCTCTGCCGGAGCCCTCGCGGGCGCCGCGCTGGCCTGGGGCCCCATGGCGGCGTCGTTCGTCGCATGGCCGAGCGTCTGGCGCGACTGCGGCCCGCACCTCTTCATCCCTCTCTGGATGGGCGCCGTCATCGGCTTCGCCGCCCCGCTCTGGAAGGGGTCCTTCAGCGGCGTCTTCCTGACGCTCGCGGCCGGGATGGGCGCGGGCCTCACGGCGACGAGCGCCTACGAGGCCGCTTTCGGCAAGGCGTACGTCCTCCCGTCGGGCTTCGCGTCCTACGCCGGGATCTTCCCCATGCTGCTCCTCTTCTGCGGCGGCGCGGCCGCCGCCGTCTGGACCTTCAGCGTCGCCCGCCTCCTCGACTAGCGGGAAATCCCCTGAGGGGATTTTCCGCTCTCTAAGCTCAGTTGTTCCCACCATCGAGTCCCTAATAATCACAGCGTTTCATCGGGAACTCGATGCCTGGAATAACTTGTCTTAACGTCTGAAAATCCGGCGCCCCCAAGTCCGTCGCAAGAATATGGGCGCCGGATTTTCAGAAAGAGTAAGGCCCCGGTGAAGGATTCCGCGTGCTCCACGCACGGGCACCGAGGCCCTACACCCACAGCATAGCCCCGCGCGCGCCGGGCGTCCCGAGACTTCCGGGCACGGCTGGGGAGTCTTGCGGTCTATGCGCGCGGGTTCGCGGGAGGGGGGAAGAAGGTAACCGAACGGTTCGCCTTACCGGGACGCGTCCATCATGCGCTTCCAAAGCCGCGCGCTGTACGAGCGCGGAAGGACGCGGGCGAGCAGGGACATCGCGAACGTGCGCCCTCCGACGAAGAGCGTCTCGGAGCGGCCCGCCTCGAGCGCCCGCATCACGCGGTCGGCGACCGCCTCGGGCGCGAGCAGCTTCTCGCCGGGAACGACCTTCACCCCGGCGCTCGCCTGGAAGTTCGTGGCCGTCCCGCCGGGGCAGACCGTCACGACGCGCACGCCGGGGGGGAGGTCCTCCTCGGCGAGCGCCTCGCTGAAGAGCAGCGCGTACGCCTTGCTCGCCGAGTAGGCGGCCATCCCCGCCAGGGGCTGGAAGGCGGCCGAGGAGGCGAAGTTCACGAGGACGCCCTCGCCCGCGGCGCGGAAGTTCCGCATCGCGGCCTCGCTCAGGGCGGTGAGCGCTCCCGCGTTGACGGCCAGGAGGCGCTCGAGGCTCCCTTCGGGCGAGCGGCCGACGTCCGCGCGCAGTCCGACGCCGGCGCAGTTGACGACGATCCCCGTGTCGGGATCCTCCGCCTCGCGGCGCGCGGCCGCGAGGCCGGAGGGCTCCGCGAGGTCGGCGAGGACGGCGCGCGCGCCGGGCAGACGCTCCGCCAGCTCCCGCACGCGCGGGTCGCGGTCGAGCAGCACGACCTCGCGGCCGGAGGCGCACAGGCGGACGGCGAGCGCGCGGCCGATGCCGGAAGCGGCGCCGGTCACGAGCGCGCGCTCGCGCGCGCGTCCGGGCCGGAGCTCCAGCGCGGCCGAGCGCAGCATCGGCAGGAGATACTCCGGACCGCGCGGGGCGGCCGCGAAGCCGAGCGCGCGCAGGCGGGCGTCGGAGACCGTGAAGACGTCGAGGAAGAGGCTGCGCAGGGTGAAGGGGAGCAGCGCGCGCAGCGGACGCCCCAGCCGCGCGAGCGGCTCCGGCAGCGTGAGGGAGCCGCCCGGCCCGCCGGCCGCCGTCGACATGTCGCGAAAGAGCGTCCCGAAGCGGACCGGCTCCCCGTCGCTGATGAAGAACACGCCGCCCTCGGCCTTCGGCTCGGAGGCGAGGAAGCGGAAGGCGCGCGCGCACTCCGAGGTCTCGACGAGGCTGAGCCGACCGGGCCAGTCGATGCGCGCGGCCGGGGAGCCGGCCGCCGCCATCGCCGAGAGCTTGCGCACGTGCGTGAGGGGGGACATGCCCGCGCCGTAGCACCAGGGGATGCGCAGCACGGTGAAGGGGAGGCCGCTCTCGCGCAGGAGCCGCTCGCCGTCGGACTTCGCGCGCCCGTACGCGCTCGTCGCATGGGAAGGCGCGTCCTCGTCGACGGGGACGCGGCACTCGTCCGCCGCGGGTCGGTCGACGGCGCCGAAAGAGCTGGCGAAGAGGACGCGGCGCAGGCTGGAGAGTCCGGCGAGCGCCGAGATGAGCGCACGCATGCCGCGGACGTTGTTCTCGTAGACGCGCTCCCCGCCGAAGAAATCCTTGTCGGCCGCGAGATGGAAGACCGCCTCGACGCCCTCGAGCTCCGCGCGGCGCGCGGGCAGGGATTCGAGGTCGCCCTCGAGGACCCGGCAGCCGGAGAGCTCGTCGCTCAGGCGCGAGCGGTCGCGCACGAGAAGCAGAGGATCGGCCGGCCGTCCGCCGAGCCCCTCGGCGAGGAGGAGGCGCGCGAGATGGGCGCCGATGAAGCCCGTCGCGCCGGTGACGAGGACCTTCGCCGCGCCCGGCGCCGCCCGCAGAGGCGCGACGGACATGCGGCGGCGGCAGACGAAGACGGTCCGCGAGGCCGGCCAGGGATGGCGCACGCGCTCGACGCGCAGGAGCGCGAAGCCGCACGCGTGCAGGAGCGCTCGCCAGGCCGCCCCGTCGCGGAAGTTCAGGACGTCCTGCGGATAGAGCCAGGCGTCCCAGAACGAGGTCCAGACGCGGTCGGCGCGGTCGCGCGCGTCGACCTCCTTGACGACGAGGATCCCGCCGGGCTCCAGGGCCGCGGCCGCCTTGAGGAGCAGCTCCTTCTGCCGGTCGTCGGGATGGTGGTGGAGGACGTCGTTGAAGAGCACCGCCGCCGCTCCTCCGTGCGCGCAGCCGAGGAAGTCTCCCGCCTCGAAGGAGGCGTTGGGGGGGGCGCTCTTCGCGGCGAGCGCGACGCGCGCGGCGTCCCGGTCCACGCCGAGCACGCGCAGGCCGGGGAGGGCGTCGGCGAGGAGCCCCGCGAGCATCCCCTCTCCGCAGCCGGCGTCGAGCAGAAGCCCCCGCGAGGGGAGGACGTCGCGGAGCAGGGAGAGGGGGACCAGGGAGTGCTTGAGCAGCGCTCCGCCGAAGCCGACGCCGTTGCGGGCGTAGACGCCGCTTCTGCGGAGGATGCGGCCGAGGTCGGTGGAGGCCATGCCGTTCGCGCGTACGCGCGCGAACAGAGTCAATCAGATTCCCGGCGGCCTTTCAAGCGGGGCCGCGGAGGTCGACCGGGGTGGTTGACAGCCCGTCGGGGGGAACCTACAATACCCGACGGAGCAGAACGCGCCCGTAGCTCAACGGATAGAGTAGCGGTCTTCGGAACCGCTGGTGCAGGTTCGATTCCTGCCGGGCGCACCCCTTTCCGGCGATTCCGGCCCGGCGATTCCGGACTCCGCCGATCCGGAATCGCCGGAGGTGTTTCTTGAAGGAGCTTCCGCTCTCCCGCGAGCCCTCTGCGATCGCCGCCAGGGGATCGCAGACCCCAAGTACGAAATCTTTTCGCAACCGCGCGCGGCTAAAGTATGGCGTGCCCGCAACGGCCCTGCTCCTGCTCCTCGCTCTGCCCCTGAAGGCCGCAGAGGTCTCCGCGCCCCCGATCGGGAAGCGCGCCTTCGCCGCTCTCACGGCCGGCCTCTCCGCGACCGACCCCGACGTGCGGGCGCTCGCCGCCGAGCAGTGGGGACGCCTCGGGAACCCGGCCGCGGTGAAGCTGCTGCTGCCGCTGCTCGAGGACCCTTCCGACGCCGTCCGGGTGAGCGCCGCCGCCGCGCTCCACGCGCTGGGAGACGACGCGGGCGTCAAGCCCCTCTTCGTGGTCGCCCTGCGCGGCGCGGCCCCCGCCGTGAAGGCCAAAGTCCCTCCCGCTCCCGCGGCCAAGGGCGCCGAGAAGGACGAGGACCCCTTCGCCGCCGCCGAGGAGATGAAGTCGGCCGCCCGCAACAAGGTCCGCGCGACGGCCATCCGCGTCCTCGCGGAGATCCGCCCGGCCCCGCTCAAGAAGATGCTCGACCGGCTCCGAGACGACCGCGACGGCGGCGTGCGCGACGCCGCGCTCCTCGCCCTCGGCCTGCTCGGCGAGACCCGGGAGCTCGACCGACTCGCCGAAGCCCTCTCCGACGAGGATCCCGGGGTGCGCGCCCGCGCGGCCGCGGTCCTCGGGGAAGTCCCCTCGCCGCGGGTCTCCTCGCTCCTCCTTCCGCTCTCCGCCGACAAGGACCCTCGCGTGCGCGCCGCCGTCATGCACAGCCTCGGGCTGACCCAGGATCCCGAGGCCCTCGAGGCGCTCGTGGGCGGGGCCAAGGACCCCGACGAGCTCGTCCGCGCGAAGGCGGTCGAGGCCCTCGGCCTCCTGCCCGGAGACGGGCCCGTGAAGGCTCTCGAGGAGGCGCGCGCGACCTCGAACACCCACGTCGAGCTCCTCGCGACGGCGGCGCTCGCGCGCCACGGCGCGAGCGAGGGCGTCCTCCTCGCCCAGCGCGCCCTCTCCCAGACCGACGTCGACGCCCGCATGCTCGCCGTCGAGGTCCTCGAGCTCATCGCGAGCAAGGATGCCTCGAGCGTCCTCGAGGCCGGCCTTGACGACCGCGAGGCCCGCGTGCGGGTCCGCGCGGCCGCGGCCCTCCTGAAGATCGTCGCCCGACCCGCCCCCGCGAGGGCCCCGTGAGACTCCCTCTCTGCGCCCTCCTCGTGCTCCTACTGCCGCTCGGCGCGGGGGCCGCGCGGCCGGATGCCCGCGCCGAGGCCCGCCGCTTCGGACTCGACGTCCCCGAGCTCCCCACGGGCGACGAGCTCAACCGGGCCGCGGCCGGGCGCCGGGCGCTCCAGCGCTTCAACTCGGAGAACCGCGGAGGCAACGCGGGCGCCATGCGCGCCGCGGCCGCCGGGGGGGGGACCGTGCTCCCGGCCGCCCGGCAGGTCGCGGAGACCTTCCTGCTGAAGAGCCGCGAGGCCCTCGGCATCGACCCCGGGGAGCTCCGCCTCGAGCTCGCGCGCACCGACGGGGGGTACACCCATCTGCTCTTCGTGCAGGTCCACGCGGGGCTCCCGGTCGAGTTCTCCCGGATCAAGGTCCACGTCGACGCGGACGGCAACATCCTCTCCCTGCAGAACGGCTTCCGCCGCGTGGGGCCGCTGGACTCCGCCCCGACGATCCCCGAATCGGCCGCCGCCGCCGCCGCCGCCGCCGACCTCGGCATCGGAGGCCCGACGCCGCGCGGCGGCCGTCTCGTCTTCTATCCGCGCCGGGACACCGGGGAGCTCGCCCTCGCGTGGAAGTTCCGCCTGGAGGGCGCCGGCGGCCGCTGGTTCTATTATGTGGATGCGCGCGACGGGAGGATCCTCTTCCGCTACGACGACCTGCGCCACCAGGTCTGCATGGCCTCGGGGACGGTGAGCGGCGAGGTCTATGAGTACGACCCCGTCACCTGGCCCTCGCCGACCAAGGTGACCCGGCCCATCGCCCATCAGCGCGTCTACGTGGGCAACGCCGCGACCTCCGCTCTCACCGACAGCGCGGGCTTCTTCTGCAGCGCGACCCCGGGAAAGGTGTTCTCCCAGCTCCAGGGCCCCTACGCCAGCGTCGCGAACTACACGGTCCCCGCCGCGCATTACGACAACGGCGCGGGCGTCTGGGCCACCCAGGGGACGCCCGTCGGCTCGGCGCACCCCTACGCCGACAACTCCATCACCACCGCCACCATCAACGCCAGCGCGGGGGTCTGCCCGGGAGGCCGGGACCCCGTGAAGGTCCTCCCCGTCTTCAGCGCGTTCCAGGTCGGCGTGCTCACGCCGGAGGGGGACATCTCCGACGACGACCAGGTCGAGGTCGTGGACCCCGTCTCCGGGAACGCGGTCGCGGCCTACGTCGGGTCGAAGGGCGCCTTCCGCGGGACCGCCGTCCCCGGCCGCTCGCTGCAGATCCGGCTCAGGACCAACGAGGCCGGCACGCAGTACGGCTACGACGTCGGCATCTCCTCTTATCTCTGCCTCGTCAACGCGCCGACCGTCTCCGAGAACACCACCTCCACCTACACCTGGACGAACCTCCAGACCTACGACGGCACGCGCGACGAGATCAACATCTTCTATCACATCAACAAGGCGCACGATTACTTCATGGCCGGGCCGAACTCCTCGACCTCGACCTGGATCAGCAAGCCCATCGTCGCGATGGCCCGCGTCGGCCCGAACCTCGCCAACGCCTTCTACGACCCGCTCCAGCAGTCCCTCTACTTCGGAGACGTGGCCAACGGCTTCGCGACCGACGGGAGCGTCATCCGCCACGAATACGTCCACTTCGTGGTCGACCAGATCTACCCCGTGCTGAACTTCGGCCAGAACGGCGCGATCTCCGAGGCCCTCTCCGACTACTTCCCCGCCAGCGACCTGGCCTACAGCGCCATCGGCAAGTACACCTCGGGCGCCTTCGGCGGCGAAGGCGCTCTGCGCGAGCTCGATTACACGAAGCCCGGCGGCTCGCTGCGCGTCTTCCCGACCCACTGGGCCGGGGAGGTCCACGACGACAGCCTCATCCTCAGCCAGGCCCTCTGGGAGATCCGTCAGGCCCTCATCGGCTCGCTCGGAGCGACGAACGGCCGCAAGTGCTCCGACCGCCTCGTCTTCCGCTCCCTCTTCTTCTACCCCGACAGCTTCCGCGACTTCCTCGAGGCGATGCTCCAGACGAGCTATCACGCCTCGACGCTCGCGCCCGCCTGCGGAGGCGACAACGTCGCCAACGGGCCCATCACCGCCCAGTTCTCCGCGCACGGGATCGTCGAGTCTCCCGCGCGCGACGGCGGGGACTCCTACGAGCCCAACGACGGCGTCCAGTCGGCGACCGACGTCTCCACGGCCACCCTCCTGCACGGACGCATCTATCCCGCCGCGGACCTCGACTACTACGCGATCGCCGCCGCCCCCGGGCCGATGTCCCTGACCCTCTCGCTGCCCGCAAGCCCCTCGCAGCCCGGGAGCTACTACGCGTACGGCATGACGCTGCTCGACAGCAGGTTCAACCTGCTCGCGGAGGCCCTGCCCTCCATCGACATCAATCCGACGCTCTCGGGCAACTGCCCCAACGACCCGCTGAACCCCTGCCTCACCACCAGTTCGCAGGTCCGGCTCACCTATTCCGCGCCCGCCGCCGGCCAGTACTACGTCATGGTCGCCGCCGCGCCCGCCGACTACGCCTCCAACGACGTGACGAACTCGACGCTCTTCTACTCCCTCAGCGCCGATTACTCGCGCACGGGGCCGGTCGACTCCAGCGTCGTCGCCGCCTCCTTCGACAACGACCTCGTCGGCTTCCGGGTCAAGGTCGCGAGCTTCGTGCAGTCGCAGAACTACGGGTTCTCCTACGCCCGGTTCCGCGACCACGCCCTCAACGTCGTCCCGCAGACGGAGACCAACGGCGCGGGAGTCCCGTACCTCGCCTTCGTCTCGTCGTCCGGGAGCATGGGGACCATCACCGGCACGCTGCGCCTGGTCCCGGGCTTCTCCGACCGCTTCCCGGCGGTGGGCTCGGTGCACCTCGAGGTCTTCGGCGTGAACCCCCTGGGCCACTCGCAGTCGCTGGGCCTCTCGCCCGAGCTCCACCTCACGGCCCAGCGGGCCTCCTTCACGGCGTGGAACAACGTCTTCAACCCCGCGCGGGGGGAGAAGGCGACGCTCAAGTACGAGTCCACCGACGCCGGGCACGTGCGGCTGCGCCTCTTCACGATGGCGGGCTCGCTGGTGCGCACGCTCATCGACGAGGACCGGCCGGCGGGCAAGGGCTCGGTCGACTGGGACGGCTCCAACCTCTCCGGGATCCGCGTGGCCAGCGGCATCTATCTGCTCCATCTCGAGGCGCCCGGCATCACCAAGATCCAGAAGGTGGTCGTGGTCAAATGAGCAAAAATTTCGCTGCGCGAAATTTTTGGGGTTTCGTCCCGGCAGGGCTGCTCTGCAGCCTGCTCCTCTCCTTCTGCGCACTCCTTTCGCCGGCGGCCGCATCCGCCGGCGAAAATGCCGGGGTCACCGCGGCGCCCATCCTCCAGCTCAACACCTCCGCCCGCGCCGCCGGCATGGGTTCGGCGTTCACGGCGGTCTCCGACGATGCCTCCGCTCTCCTCTTCAATCCCGCCGGGCTCAGCCTGCTCGACCACCGCGAGCTCTCCTTCGACTACATGAAGGGCTTCGTGGACCAGAACGTCGAGCACATCTCCCTCGTCAGCCCCCTTCCGCTCTCCGGCCTCCTCGGCAACGGCTACGCGAGCATGGGCGGCTCCATGCTCTTCGCGCAGAACGGGACCATCGAGGTCAACCGCACCAACCCCGACGGCTCCCTGCGCGACTCCCGGAGCATCAGCGCGGGAGGAGACTTCGTGGGACAGCTGGCGTACTCCGAGCGGCTCCTGGAGACCACCCTGGAGAACGAACGCGGGGGACGCGCCCTCGAGATGAACCATTACTTCGGTTTCGCGGGGAAGTACATCCGCTCGACGCTCGCCGAGCAGTACTCCGCGAGCGCCTTCGCGGGCGACGCGGGCTACCTGGTGAAGATCCCCGACTACCGCCTCACGCTCGGCGCGGCCGCGCAGAACTTCGGCAGCGAGATGAAGTTCATCGAGGAGGGGGACCCGCTCCCCCTGACCTTCCGCGGCGGAGCGGCCTGGGTCCTGCCGCTCGACGCCTACACGAACCCGCCCAACCAGGCCCTCCTCTTCTCCGGGGACGGCGACTGGCTCTACCACGAGAAGGAATGGCACGCCAACCTGGGCATCGAATATTCCGCGATGCGGACCTACTCCGCGCGCATCGGCTACCAGCTCAACCGCGACGCCGCCGGCCTGACCTTCGGCTTCGGCGTGCTCTGGCAGGGCCTGCGCTTCGACTACGCCTGGGCGCTCAGCGAGGCCCTCGGGGACGTCCACCGCTTCAGCGTGACCTGGCGCTTCGGCCGCGTCTCGCAGCGCAAGCGCGAGGTCGCCCCGCGTCCCTTCATCGAGAGCATGCCCGAGCGCGAGGACATCCGCGAGATCGAGAAGAAGACCCCCGAGGTCATCGAAGACCGGCCGAGGAGGCCGCGTCGCACGATCTCGGATAATGATGTGGCGCCGGGCTGGATCTACTAGGAGCACCCAACGAAGCCCAGGACGGCCTTGGAAGCCCCGCGGAGCGAAAGCCCTGCGGGGCTTCCCTTCGGGCGACGTCTCCCCTCGAAACTAGACCACTACTGATTGTGACCTAAGATGACGAGGCGGGAATCACCGACGGGGATTCCCGCCTCGTGGTACAATGTACGTGTGAAGACCGACGCGGGAGGGCTCCCGCACTCCTCTAAGAGCCCGTCGAAGAGCCCGTCCATCGAAGAATTCCGCCGCTGCGTGGAGACCCTCGAGGGGCTCATCGCCGACCCGCGCCTCTTCGTGGAGGTCCCGGCCGAGGAGCGCCGCCGCCTCATGAAGGCCGCCGGCCGCCTCTCGCGGCCCTCCAAGCTCGAGCGCATCCAGACGGCGAAGTCGGTGCGCAAGCTCCGCCACCGCATCGCCCGCCAGGAAGACCGGGCCGCGCGCGCCTCCACCGGCATCCGCGAGGCCCGCACCGCCTCCGTCTTCACGGCCCCGCAGAAGGCCCTCCCGGCGCCCGAGACGCCCTCCGCGACGCTCAACGTCCCGCAGGCCTGCTACGTCTGCAAGGCGCAGTACGCGCGCCTCCACCACTTCTACGACAACATGTGCCCCGAGTGCGCCGAGTTCAACTACGCCAAGCGCTTCCAGAGCGCGGACCTGGGCGGCCGGACGGCCTACATCACCGGCGCCCGCCTCAAGATCGGCTACCAGGCGGGCCTCAAGCTCCTGCGCGCGGGGGCCCGCGTCATCGTCTCGACCCGCTTTCCGCACGACGCCGCGGCGCGCTACGCGGCCGAGCCCGACGCGAAGGACTGGCTCGCTCGCCTGCGCGTCTTCGGCCTCGACCTCCGGCACTCGCCGAGCGTCGAGGTCTTCGCCCGCTACCTGCTGAAGACCGAGACCCGCCTCGACGCCCTCCTGAGCAACGCGGCCCAGACGGTGCGCCGGCCGGTCGCCTTCTACCAGCACCTCCTCGAGCGCGAGGCGCTCTCATGGAACGGGCTCTCGGAGTCCGAGCGCGCGATCCTGTCGGGGCACTACGAGTGCGTCTCGCTGCTCGGCGGCCCCGGCCGGGAGGACGCGCGGGACACCCGCGCGCTCACCTCCTGGGACGGCGGCGCCGTCGGACTCGGGATGAAGGAATCGGCGCGGCTCTCGCAGGTCCGCATGACCTACGACGACCACATCACGGGACGGGACATCTTCCCGGCGGGGAAGCTCGACGCGGACCTCCAGCAGGTGGACCTGCGGGTCACGAACACCTGGCGCATGGCGCTGGCCGACGTCCCGACGCCCGAGCTCCTCGAGGTCCTGCTCATCAACGCCGTGGCCCCTTTCGTCCTGGCGGCGCGGCTCAAGCCGCTCATGCTCAAGGCCGGCACGCGCGAGGTCCACGTCGTCAACGTCTCGGCGATGGAAGGCATCTTCTCCCGCGGGACCAAGACCGACAAGCACCCGCACACCAACATGGCCAAGGCCGCGCTCAACATGATGACGCTCACCTCGGCCCCGGACTACGCCAAGGACGGCATCTGGATGAACGCGGTGGACACGGGCTGGGTCACCGACGAGGACCCGGCCGCGCTCTCCCAGCGCAAGCAGGCCGTGCACGATTTCCAGCCCCCGCTCGACGCCGTCGACGGCGCCGCCCGCATCCTCGACCCCTTGTTCGCGGGCCTCAACACCGGCGTCCACGTCTACGGCAAGTTCCTCAAGGATTACAAGCCTTCCACGTGGTGACTCCCCTCTCCCGCCACGCCGGGAGAGGGGGCACGGGGGTGAGGGGGGCGATTCCTCTCCCGTCGTTTTTATATAGAATCGCCCCCGTGAGAAGCCCTCTCGCGCACGCCGCCGCCCTCTGCGCCGTCTTCGCCTTCCTCTTCTCCTGCACGCGGTACTTCTCGCCCCGCCCGTCCGCGCCGTCGGACCGGGAGAGCGTCGAGACCTACGCGGAGTTCCAGAGGGGCTTCCGGCCGTTTCGCACCTCCGGCGGGAACGCGGGAGGAGACGCGGCGCCCTCGGAGTCGGCGTCGGACCCCGCGGAGAAGACCTACCAGCATATCCGCCGCCTTCCCGACGGCTACGCGCTCGACTACGGCTTCCTGAACTTCAACGGGGACGCCCTCGAGGTGCGGGCCACGCTGAGCGACGCGATCGTCGCCGAGTCCGTGCGGGAGTTCGGCTTCCGCGACGAGGATCTGCAGGCCCTCGACGCCTGGTATCAGAAAGCGCAGAAGGACTCCATCGACATCGCCAAGGGGGACAGCTTCTCCGGCAAGGTGACCGCGAAGGACCAGGCGGAACTCGCGCGCAAGCTCCAGGAGCTCAAGACGAAGAACGCACAGGTCCAGAAGGACCTCGACGCCACCCTCGCCGCGCTCTCCGTCGAATACCGCCGCCGCCGCGTCGAGCTCTACCAGAAGGCCGGCTTCCGCTACAAGAACGCGAACACCATCGAAGCCGACGTCCCGTCGCTCGCCCGCCGCAACGCCCCTCGGATGCGATCGATCGTCGAGGCCTACTCCTCCATCGCCGGGGGCCGGAACTACGGCAGCGAGGAGCTCGTCGGCGCCGTCGTGGCCATGGCGCAGACCGCCGTCCGCTACGAGATCCCGCCGAACCGCGCCGGCACCAAGGTCACCGGAGGCATCCTGCCGCCGCCCAAGACCCTGGTCCTCGGCCAGGGGGACTGCGACACGAAGACCGCCCTCATCGCGAGCATCCTGCGCAGCTGGCCCAACGTGAAGACCGTCGGGCTCGAGATCCCGGAGCACTACCTCATGGCCGTGCACCGCGTGCCGCGCAAGGGGGAGGTCTATATCGAGTACGAGGGGAAGCCCTACCTCCTCATCGAGTCCGCCGGTCCCGCCTGGCTCCCGCCCGGCCAGGTCGGGGACTACACGATGTCCTATCTCGAATCCGGCAAACAGTTCGCCATCCAGCCCATCTGAGTACTCCGACCGCATAATTATGGCGATTTTGGCGGCCCGGGCCTGATGCGGATTCAAGAAGCGACGACTGAAGATAGCTTGAGCTATCTGAAGGAGGAGCGACGACGAAGCCGCCCAGGGACGGGCCGCCCCGTCCGTAATAGTTTCGCCGCCTCCGGCAGCGAAACTTCCTGGAGAGGGGCCGGGCGCTTTCGGCCGCCAGCCGCGTTGCTCCTCGCTCACATACCTCGGGCCGGTATGCTCGCTCCTCGCGCCTTGCCGGACGGCCGAAATCGCCCGGTCAAAATTGCCATAATTATGCGGTCGGAGTACTAAACCCATGACCAAACTCCTGCTCAGCATCGTGCAATTCGCCCTCTCCGTCGGGCTCTCCGCCCTCGTCGTCTACCTGACCTACGAGGGCTTCAAGCGCACGATGCCGCACATGGACGCCGAGGAGGAGATCCGCAAGGGCAACGCCGCCGTCGCCATCATGATCGGCGCCCTGATGATCGGCTCCGCCCTCATCCTCCAGGAGTCGGTCTACCCCATCATCTCCATCTGCACCCTCGTCGCGGCGGGGGAATGCGGATGCGTCATGGACTTCCTCCGCATGGCCGGTTATGCGCTCGGGCACCTCGTGCTGGGAATGCTGCTCGCGATGGGCTGCGTGCGCCTGGCGCTGGAGTTCTTCGAGCGTCTGACGGGGGACATGAACGAGGACCTGCAGGTCCGCAAGGGGAACACCGCCGTCGCCCTGATGATGGCCGCGGTGGTCATCGTCCTCTCGGTCTATATGCGCTCGGGCGCGAGCGCCGTCACGAAGGCCCTCATCCCCCAGCCGAGTCTGGGCAGCATCGAAAATCCCTAGAAGCCATCCAGAAACCCCGCTGCGCCTGCAAACGCGGCTTTCGGCCTCCGGCGTCGTTGTTCGAACCGCTGCGTACCTCCAGTACGCCGCGGTTCTCTTGCCTAGCCGGAGGCGCGAAATCCACGTTTTCGCGTATCAACGGGGCTTCTGGATGGCTTCTAACGGGATTTTCGATGTTTCAGATTTATCTTAACCTTCCGGAGACTTCGAGCGCCTTCCGTTCAAACGGAGGGCGCTCGAAGTTTCCGGACCAGCGCGAGCGAGAGCACGAAGAGGGCCAGCGCGAGCCCGGCGATGAGGCCCGGAGAGCGGAAGCGGAACTCCACGCGGTGCGCGCCCGCCCCTACGCGGACCCCAGGAAAAAAGCCCTCGAAGCGCTCGATGCGCCGGGGCTCGCCGTCCACATACGCCTCCCACCCCGGATAGTCCGACTCCCCGAGCACGACGAGAGACTCCTCGGCGCCTTCGACGCGCGCCCAGGCGCGGCCCGGGCGCCAGGCCGCGAGCGCCGCGCGCGCGGCCGACGCGGGCTGCGCGAACACCCGTCCCCGGTAGCCGGGGTTGGGCCGCACGAAGAGCGCCGCGCGCTCCACGCGCGCGGCCCCGGTGGAGACGGAGACCCAGGCGGCGGCGCCCGCCCAGTCGAGCAGCGGCGAACCGGGCCCTTCCTCGTCGAGGCGCCGGCGGTAGTCGTCGGCGGAGCGCAGGCGCAGGGTCTGGCAGTCCGACACGTCGTGGACGCCCAGCGCGGTGCCGTAGGCGGGGGCCAGATAGTCGCGCATGAGGAGGTAGTCTTCCTCGCGCTCCAGCGTCCCCTGCTGCCAGAGGGTCATCAGCGCGCGGCTGTGATGGAGGCGCACGGGGCCCGGGAGCGCGGCCAGGCGCCGCGCGAGCGGGGGAGGATCGGTGAAGAAACCGGGGCGGGCCCACGCGACGCGGTCGGGAAGGGCGAAGACGGCGAGGTCCAGCGCGACCAGGGCGGCGGCGAGCCAGCGGCCGCGCGGCAGACGCGCGACGCCGAGCGCGGCGAGCGGCGCGCTCGCCGCGGCCGCCAGCAGCAGCCAGTTCGAAGGCGAGCGGAAGAAGCGCAGGGGCGCGAAGGCGGAGTAGCCCGGCAGATGCGCGCCCAGCGAAAGCAGGAGCCCGGCGAGGCCGCAGGCCGCGAGCGCGCGCTCGAGCCGTCCCCCGCGCAGGACGGCGAGCGCGCAGAGGGCGAGCGCGACGGGCCCGATGTAGAAGACCGCCATCGCCGGGTCTCCCTCGACCGCGGGGCGCAGCGCGTACCATTGCGGCAGGAGGAGCTCCTTGAGGAGCTGGAGGGGCGGGACCGAGAACTGCACGGCGGCTTCCGCCGAGAGCAGCGTCCCGCGGCTCGAGCGCAGGAGGAACTCGAGGAACGGGATCCACTGCGCCGCGCTCAGGGCGGCGCCGAGCGCCGCTCCCTTCGCCAGGCAGCGCAGACCCTCCCGCCCCTGCGTCGCGGCCAGGACCAGCGCGAGGAGCGCCGTCTGGATGAGGAAGGGCGGGTAGCCCCCGAGCCAGCCGAGGGCGAGCGCGGCGGCGACGCCCCACGGGGAGAGCGCGAGCTGGGCGTAGAGCACGGCCGGCAGCCAGGCCGCGGCGGCCGTGCAGTGGGGGAACACGACCCGGGCGGTGAAGAACGCGTTGAGCGCGCCGAGGGCGGCGGCGGCGAAGGCCGCGGGGCGCTCGCGCGTCAGACGCCAGCCCAGGGCGCCCGAGAAGACGGCCGCGACGAGCGCATGGAAGACGGTCCAGCCGCGCAGGAAGCCCGCGAAGTCCGGAGCCAGGGAGAGCAGCCAGAGCGGCGGATAGAGGGCCATCGCGATCGGGTCGGCGGCGAAGGGCGCGCCGAGTCCGCGAGCGCCGTTCCAGAGCGGGATCCTCCAGGGCCAGGAGGACTTGAAGACCGCCCAGTTGGGATAGGCGACCGTCAGCGCGTTCCCGTCGACGGGGACGAGCCCCTCGAGCAGGAGCCGCCGCCAGACGACGAGCAGGAGGGCGACGCCCGCCAGCAGAAGCCCGGCGAGCAGGAGGCGCTCGCGCGGCGTTCGAAGGGGACCTTCCTGAGGGGCGGGGGACATCCGCCGCGATTATAGGATTTCCGGGAATCCCGGACGCGGGGATTCCCGGAGGGGTTTTTTGTAGACTCCCTCGGGGAGCCGCGTCGAGGCTCCCCGGAATCACATGCACCCGATCCTCGTCTGGACCGACGGCGGCCCCGTCCACGGCTACGGCATCCTCGTGGCCGCGGGCTACCTCGCCGGCATCCTCTGGCTCTGGTCGCGCAGGCGCGAGGTGGAGGGGGGGGACGCGGAGTTCTGGGCGCTCGTCTACACGATCTTCTTCTGCGCGATCCTCGGCGCGAAGCTCGGCTACGTGCTGCTGGACTGGAAGCAGTTCCGCGGCGACCCGGCGGGAGCGCTGAGGGACTGGCGTTCGGGCTGGGTGTTCTGGACCGGCTTCGCGGCCACGATGGCCGGCGGCTGGGTCTTCCAGCGCGTCTACAACCGGAGCCATCGCCCGCGGCGCTACCTGCCGATCGCCGACTACTTCGGGCCGGCGCTCGCGCTCGGCCACACGCTCGGGAGGCTCGGATGCTTCCTCGAAGGCTGCTGCCACGGCCGCCCCACGACGCTCCCCTGGGGAGTCCGCTTCACGGACCCCGCGGCGGGGCTCGACGAGGCCTTCCGCGGGCTCGCGCTGCACCCGACGCAGCTCTACGAGGCGGCCGGGGAGGCCGCGATCTTCGCCTTCATGCTGGTGAAGGTGCTGCCGGGCATCCGGAAGGGCCGCTACGCCTACGGCACGGCCTTCTTCGGCTACATCCTGCTCTACTCGGTCCTCCGCTTCGTCGTGGAGTTCTTCCGCGGAGACGACCGGGGGACGTTCTTCCTTCCGTGGCTCTCGCCGTCGCAGTGGTTCTCGCTCATTGGTTTAATTCTTGCCGCATACGCCTTGAGGCGGAACGGAATAAGAGAACGAAATCTTGAGGGAAGGAGCTTATACCTTCCGTAGCTCCTCTCCCTGCGGGGGGAGGCTGGAGGGGGGGGGGGAACCCCTCACAGAGAAAAGGCCCGCGTCAGCGGGCCTTTCCCTTTGGGGTTCTCCCTCCCCCTGCACCCCCTCCCGAGGGGAAGGGGAGTTAAGGAACAACGTTTCTCTTCGTCTTCTCTTCCAGCACTTTCTCGAAAAGTCCCCGCGTCTTCGCAAAATTCGAGTCCCAGGTATTTCCTTTAACGGCCACCGGGCCCGTATTGCGCAGGGCGGAGCGCAGGGCGGCGTCGCCGAGCAGGCGCGTGAGGTCGGAGGAGAGGCGCACCGCCTCGGGCCGCTCCGGCAGGAGTTCTCCGTAGACCGTCCCTTCCAGGAGCTCGGCGGCGCCGACCCGTCGGCTGGCGAGCACCGGCGTGCCGCAGGCGAGCGCCTCCTGGACGCTCTGGCCGAACTCCTCGTAGAGCGCGGGGTGGCAGTAGACGTCGAGCGCGTGGTAGAAGCGCTCGACGCGCGGGTCGGGGGGGAGGAAGAGGATGCGCTCGCCCAGGCCGGCCTCCCCCGCCAGACGCCGATACGGTCCCAGGCGGCTTTCGCTCCCCAGGACGAGGACGCGCAGCTTCCCGCGGAGACCCGCGTCGAGGCGCGCGAGGGCCTCGAGGAAGAGTGGGACCCCGCGCTTGCGGAAGTCCCCCGAGGTGATGAGCCCGACGAGGGGGGCCTCGGCCGGGACGCCGAGCTCTCGGCGCGCGGCGGCGCCGAGCTCCGCGCGGCCCCCGGGCCGGAAGCGGCGAGGGTCGTGCCCGGGATGGACGACCTCGACGAGACCCGCCGGGACCCCGAAGCGCGCGACGACGTCGCGGCGCATGAGCTCCGAGTTGGCGATGAGGAGGCGGAAACCACGCTCGCGGAGTATGCGCGCGTGCATCCAGCCGGGGCCCGAGGAGTCCGGCAGCGGGGTCCCGTGCACGGCCTCGTGCGCGGCGTGCACGCAGTTATGCAGGCTCAGGACGTCCTGGCGGAAGGTGTCGCCGTGCCCGCAGACGAGGTCGAAGCCCCCGCGCGCCGCGACGCGGGAGGCGAGGGCGTCGAAGACGCGGCGCTTGAGGCGGGAGCCCCAGGGCCAGCGCGGGACGCGGTGCGCCGCCGCGCCGGCCGCGCGCAGGCGCTCCGCGTCGAGTCGCTCGCCGCAGACGTGGTACTCCCAGCCGAGCGCGGCGAAGCGGCGGGCCTGCTCGAAGACCGTCGTCTCGGTCCCGGTGAGCCCTCGCACGCTGCGCGCGGCGACGAGGAGCTTCACGGGACCCACCGGTCGTACCACCTCGCCAGGGAATAGAGCATCCAGACGCGCGGAGCGTGGTCGGCGAGGCCGCGGCGGTGCTCGGCGAGAAGACGGGCGGCGAAGTCCGCCCGCACCCAGCCGTCGCGGAAGAGGCGGGAGGAGGAGAAGACGCGGCCGACCTCGGACCCGAGTTCCCCGCGCAGCCACTCCTTGAACGGGAAGGAGAAGCCCATCTTCCGCCGTCCGCAGATCTCGGAGGGCAGGCGGGTGCGGGCGAAGTCGCGCAGGAGCCCCTTGAGGCGCCCGCCGGGCAGGCGCGTTCCGGGCCCGAGCGAGAACGCGAACTCGACGAGCTCATGGTCGAGGAAAGGGGCGCGGGCCTCGAGGGCGTGGAGCATGCTCACCCGGTCCACGCGCTGGAGGAGGATCTCGCTCATCTTCCCGTAGAACTCCACGAGCGAGACCAGGGCCTCGTCGTCGTCTTTGCGCGGGCAGTGCTCCGCGTGGAGGCGGTAGAGCCCGGCGACCGACGCGATCGCCCGCTCCCCGCGCCGCGCGCCGAGCGCGGGCCCGGCCGCGTGCGGGTGCAGCGACGGGGGGAAGCCCACCGAGGAGCCCAGGTAAGCCGGCTCGCCGGCGGCGATGCGGCGCCAGAGGTCGAAGCGCTGATGCCCGCGCGGGGTCGCTCGATAGAGGGGGGCCAGGAGCGCGCTCGCCCCGCGCGCGAGCAGGCGCCAGCGCGGGTCGCGCGCGCGGCCGAGCGTCGTGAGCGCGTCGAGCATGACGTCGTAGCCGAAGAAGGTCTCGTCGGAGCCCTCGCCGACGAGGGCGACCTTGAAGCCGTCGGCGCGGGCGCGCCGGCAGAGCCCGTAGAGCGGCACCCAGACCCAGTCGGAGACGGGTTCGTCGAGGACGAGGGCGTCGTCGCGCAGGAGGCGAAGGACCTCGGCGGAGTCGAGCGCGACCTCGCGGTGGTCGAGGCCGAAGGCGCGGGCGCTGAGGCGGGCGGCGTCGGTCTCGCTGTAGCCGGGGAGGTCGGGGTAGGAGGCGGTGTAGGCGGCCATGCCGGCCCCGCCGGTCTCGCCGAGATAGGAGGCGATGAGGCCCGAGTCGATGCCCCCGCTCAGGAAGAGGCAGACGGGTACGTCGCTGACGAGGCGGCGCGCGACGGCCGTGCGCAGGAGGCCGTCGAGACGCTCCTCGAGGCTTCCGCCGGCGGTCGCCGCGGCGGCGTAGGGCTGCCACCAGCGCTCGACGCGCGGCTCGCCGCCGGCCTCCTGGACGAGGAGGTGCCCCGGCGGCAGACGCCGCACCCCCGCGAGGAGGGTGTTCGGGGAGGGGACGAACTTCAGCGTGAGGTAGTCGTCGATGCCGTCGGCGTCCGGAGCGGGGGCGCGGAGCATGAGCGGAAGCAGGCCGCGGAGCTCGGAAGCGAAGCTGATGCGCCCTCCCTCGACGCAGTAGAAGAGGGGCTTCTTGCCGGCGCGGTCGCGCGCGAGGACGAGGCGTCCGGTGCGGGCGTCATGGAGCGCGAAGGCGAACATCCCCGCCAGGCGGGGCAGCAGGCGCTCGAGTCCCCAGACCCGCGCCGCCTCGAGCACGACCTCCGTGTCGCTCTCGGTCCGGAAGGAGCCGCCCTCGGCGCGCAGCTCCTCGCGCAGGGCCCGATAGTTGTACACCTCTCCGTTGAAGACGATGCTGAAGCGTCCGTCCGCCGAGACCATGGGCTGGTCGGAGCGGGGGTCGAGGTCGAGGATGGAGAGCCGCCGGTGGGCGAGGCCGAGGCCCTCCGGCAGGACCCGGATCCCGGCGGCGTCCGGCCCGCGGTGGGCCATCGCGCCGGCGGACCGTTCGAGGAGTCGGCGGGCGGCCTCGGCGTCGAAGCCCGGACCGCTCTGGAAGAGGCCCGCGATGCCGCACACGGCGTCAGTCCCGCCTGTCGTCCTCGTCGTCGCGCTCGGCGCGCTTGCGCTGGCTGCGATCGAGGATCTTCTTGCGCAGACGGATGCTCTTGGGAGTGACCTCGACGAGCTCGTCGACGTCGATGAACTCGATGGCCTGCTCGAGCGAGAGGAGACGCGGCGGCGTCAGCACGAGCGCCTCGTCGGAGGCCTTCGAGCGCATGTTCGACATCTGCTTCTGCTTGGCGGGGTTCACGACGAGGTCGTTGTCGCGGCTGTTCTGCCCGACGACCATGCCGGGATAGACGGGGACGTTCGGCCCGATGAACATCGTCGCGCGGTCCTGCAGGTTGTAGAGCGCGTAGCCGGTGGATTCGCCCGGCTCCTTGGCGATCATCACGCCGTTGGCGCGCAGCGGGACCTCGCCGCTCTTGGGCGCGTAGCCGTGGAACGAATGGTGGAGCACCCCGGTGCCGCGCGTGAGCGTGAGCAGCTCGGACTTGAAGCCGAGCAGGGCGCGGGCCGCGATGACGTACTCCAGACGCAGCCGTCCGACGCCTTCGTGGTGCATGTTGACCATGCGCGCGCCGCGGCGGCCCAGCGACTCGAAGACGGCGCCCTGGTAAAGGGCCTCGATGTCGAGGACGAGGAGCTCGGTCGGCTCCTCGAGGACGCCGTTCACTTCGCGGTAGATCACCTCGGGGCGGGAGACGGCGAACTCGAAGCCCTCGCGGCGCATGGTCTCGATGAGGACGGAGAGATGGAGCTCCCCGCGGCCGGAGACCTTGAAGTGGCCCTCGCCCGGAAGCTCCTCGACGCGCAGGCCGACGTTGATGCGGCGCTCCTTCTCCAGGCGCGCCTTGAGGTGCCGGCTCGTGACGAACTTCCCCTCGCGGCCCGCGAAGGGGCTGTCGTTGACCATGAACTCCATGGCGAGCGTCGGAGCGTCGATGGTCGTCGGCTCCAGGGCCTGCGGGTTCTCCGGGTCGGAGATCGTGTCGTTGACCTCGATGTCCTCGGGGCCCGAGAGCGCGACGATGTCCCCGGCGCGCGCGGAAGCGACCGGCTTGCGCTCGAGGCCGACGAAGCCGTCGAGGCGGGTGATCTTGCCCTTGACGACGCGTCCGTCGGGCTTGAGGAGGGAGACGGGCTGCCCCGGGGCGAGGCGGCCGTGGTGGATGCGGCCGATGCCGATGCTCCCGTGATAGCTGGAGTAGTCGCTCATCGTGATCATCATCTGCAGCGGCAGCCCTTCGTCGGCCTGGGGGCCGGGGATGTGCTTGATGATGCTCTCGAAGAGCGGTTCGACGCTGGTCCCGCGCTCCTTGAGGTGGCGCGAAGCCCAGCCTTCCCGCCCGGAGGCGTAGAGGACGGGGAAGTCGATCTGATGGTCCTGGGCGCCGAGGTCGATGAAGAGGCAGGCGACCTCGTCGAGGACGGCCGCGGGCCGCGCGCCGTTGCGGTCCATCTTGTTGATGACCACGATAGGGGCGAGCCCCTGCGCCAGCGCCTTGCGGAGCACGAACTTCGTCTGCGGCATCGGGCCGTCGGCGGCGTCGACGAGCAGGAGCACGCCGTCGACCATCCTCAGGATGCGCTCGACCTCCGAGCCGAAATCGGCGTGGCCGGGAGTGTCGACGATGTTGACCGTGACGTCCTTCCAGCGCACCGAGGTGCACTTGGCGAGGATCGTGATCCCGCGCTCGCGCTCGAGGTCGTTGGCGTCGAGGACCATCTCGGTCGGCCCGCCCTCGTGGACCTTGAAGGCGCCGGTCAGCTTGAGCATCGAGTCCACGAGCGTCGTCTTGCCGTGGTCGACGTGCGCGATGATCGCGACGTTGCGGATGTCCGGGCGGCGCTTCATCGAGCCGACCGGGACTTCACGTAGTCCTTGAGGACCGTGACGGTGGAGGAGCCGATGAGTGCGTAGGGGAGGAGGATCGAGACGGGCGATCCGTCCTGTGCGGTCTCGAGCACGACGTAGCGGAGGGTCATATCGGATACGACGCCTTCCTCGTCGCCGACCCGGATGCGGTCGCCGACCTTGAAGGGCTGGGTGGCGAGGATCCAGGAGGCCTCGAGGAGGTTGGAGAGGAAATCGGTGGCGGCCACGCCGGCGGCCACCCCCAGGGCGCCGGCGCCGGTGAGGAGCGCCGACCAGGAGACCCCGGCGAGGGCGAGGGAGACCGCGCCGCCGACGAGGTAGATGAAGGCGTTGACGACGGTCCGCACGAGGCCGGCGCGGTCGGGGTTCCAGCCGCGGCGCGCGGCGAGGCGGCGCAGGAAGGCCCCGCTCAGGCGTGCCAGCAGCGCCGTGGCCGCGAAGCCCGCGAGGGCGTAGATGAACGGCCGGGCCGCAAGGAGCGCGCCGTGGAGGAACCAGGCGAGTCCGGCGAGCGCGGCGCCTCCGCCGAGCCGCAGCGTCCGCCGAAGGAGGGTCGGCGCGGGGGCCGCCGGGGTCTCGGCGGCCGGGGCGTCCTCGCGCAGACGGCTCGTCTCCATCTGACGGTAGAGCCGCAGGGGCTGGGAGGAGAGCTGCGTGTAGTCCATCAGCGTATGGGTGCCCGGCTCCTTCTCGAGCACGACGTAGCGGAAGGTCATGTCGCGCACGACGTAGTCGGTGCTGCCGATGCGGACCTTCTCGCGCAGGCGGAAGGGGTGGTTGAAGAGCAGGATGACTCCGTGGATGAGGTTCCCCAGGAACTTCTTGAGCGCCATGGTGACGGCGAGGCCGCCGATGCCGAGGCCGGCCAGCAGCGTCGTCCAGTCCATGCCCGCGACCTTCAGGGCGATCGTCGCGCCCGTCGCCCAGAGCGCCACGTCGGCGAGCAGGCGCGTCGCGACGAGGCTGTTGGGCTCGAAGCCGCGCCACTTCCAGAACGCGTTGAGGACCTTCGAGGCGGCCCAGGTCGCGGCCCAGGTGACGAGCAGGACTCCGCCGCCCTGCAGGTACGGCGCGCCCGCCTTCAGGGCGGAGAGCGCCCAGCCGGGAAGGAGGGCGACGGCCTTGGCCTTGGCGGCCAGCAGGGGAGCGGGGAGCGCGGCGGCCAGCGCGAGCGTCCGGGCCCCGCGCGAGGACGACGCGGGGAAGAGCGTCGGGCGCAGCGGGGAGAGGGAGCCTTCGACGGCCGCGGACCCCGCGACGTTCCTGCTCCTGCTCCAGAACGAACGCCAGCGCGTCTCCAGCGCGGAGGCGTCCGCGCGGCCGGCGCCGGGCGCGGAGACTTCGGCGGCCAGGGCGCCCGCGGCCTCGAGGACGGGCCGGACCTCCGGTCGCGCGGCCGCGCTCGCGCCGAGGGGGACGAACGCGGACGCCGAACCGGAGGGCGAAGCGGCAGGCTGCGCGGCCTCGACGGAGGGGACGACGGCCGAGGGGGACGCGGAGGGCGCGGCCGCGAGGCCCGGCGTCACGGAAACCTTCGGGAGAGGGGAGAGGGCGGGGAGCGCCGGGAGGATCTGGAGCGGCGCGGCCGTTCCCTGGACGCAGACGCCGCCCCCGGGGAGCGCGACCCGGACCGGGGCGAGGCCCGTCGCGGCCGAGGCCGCGGGGACGCCGACCCGGACGGTCTGGGCCAGGACGCGGACCGGCTCGGCGGCCTGCGCGACGAGGAACACCGCGCAGAGCGCGAGGAGCGACGGACGGCTCTTCACCATCACCGGTACATTATATCCGCGCGCGAGAGGCGCGCGAAGAGGCGGAAGTCCCAGGGTCGTCGAAGGCATTTGGCCTAGTCGCCGTGGGTCCTAGGCTCGGCAGGCCGACGCGAAGATAGCGGCCGCGAGGAGGATCCTGTACGCGGCGAACGGCAGGTAGCCGGCCCGTCGAGTCCAGCGCAGCAGGAAATGGATGGCCGCCGCCCCGCTCAGGGCCGACGCGGCCACCGCGAGCAGCACGCCCGGGTCGAGGAGCCCGGCGCCGAGCTTCGGGACCTTGTGCAGCGCCGCCGCCGCCGTGATCGGGGTCGCGAGCAAAAACGAGAAGCGCGCGGCGGCCTCGCGGTCGAGACCCAGGAAGAGTCCCGCCGTGATCGTCGCTCCCGAGCGGGAGACCCCGGGAACGATGGCCAGCGCCTGCGCGGCGCCGATGAGCAGCGCGCGGGAAGGGGAAGGGTCGCCCGCGTTCCCGCCGTCCTTCGCGAAGCGGTCGGCCCACGCGAGGAGGAGGCCGAAGAGGGCGAGGGTCGCCGCGACGAGCGCGGGCGTCCTGAAGACGGTCTCGGCCTGCTTCTCGAGGAGCAGCCCGGCGAGTCCGGCCGGGACCGACGCCAGCGCCAGGACCCAGAGCCGCCGCGCCTCCTCGGAACGCGGTTCCCGGAGGGCGGCGCGGAGCATGCGGGCCCAGTCCGCGCGGAAGTACGCGAGCAGGGCGGCGAGGGTGCCGGCGTGCAGGGCGACGTCGAAGGCCAGGCCGGGGTCGGGCCAGCCCGCCAGCCAGGGGAGCAGGCTCAGGTGCGCGGAGCTGGAGACGGGGAGGAACTCGGTGAGTCCCTGGAGGAGCCCGTAGACCAGGGCCTGGAACGGGCTGATCACTCCTGGGAGTCCGGCGAGAGGGGGAAGAGGGCGATGTCGCGGCGCACGGTCCCGGCGCCGCCCTTCCAGGGCCGGTGCTTCGGGACCGAGTTGCGCAGGACCGCGCGGGCCGCGAGGGTCATCGAGCGGTAGTTCGCGGAGGGGTCGTCGAAATGGTCCCCGTCGTAGTCGGATTGGTCGACGATGACGCGGTACCCGCCCGACGAGGAGGGGAGCTTGACGCGGAAGCGTCCGTCGGAGCCCGAGACGGCTCCGCCCTGCCCGCCGTCGTCGGCGAGGAAGGTCAGGTTGGCTCCGGCCACCGGCTTCAGCGAGAGGATGTCGTAGACGCGGCCCTCGAAGCGCCAGAACTCGGCTTCGACGGGAGCCGGCGCGGCCGGCGCGGGAGCCTCCGGAGCCGGCGTCTCGACCGGCTCCTCGGCTGCGGCGGGAGCGTCCGTCCCCGCGGCGGGGACCGTCGCCGCCGCGGTCGCGGCGGGGGGGAGGGCCTGCGCGGGCTTGTTGGCGATGGCCGCGGTCATCTCCTCGGCGGCCCGGCGTTCGCGCATGAAATCCTTGCCCAGGTAGAAGAGGGCGACGCCGAGGACGAAGACCAGCGCGAGGAGGACGTAGCGGAACGGGGAGGCCTTGGGCTTGTAGTGGACGTTGTCGACGTGCGCATCGGGGACCGGCACGATCTCCGGATCGGGGCCGTCGAGGTCCTCATAGCCCGGCAGGCCGGCCTTCTTCGCGCCCGCGCCGCGGTGCGCCCGCAGGTCGTAGAAGCAATGGGGGCAGGTCTCGAGCTTGCCGCTGATCGCCTCGTGGCAGCCCGGGCACTCCATCAGACGGCGAGCGTCGAGAGGCGCTCCTCGAGCTTCGCGTGGGCGTCGTCGCCCTCGTTCTCGAGGAGGAAGTACTTGCTCGCCTTCGTCGAGATGAGCGTCAGGCAGTTGGCGGCCACGCCCGCGCGCTGGTAGGCGGCGAGCTTGTGGTGACCGTCGAGGACGAAGCCGGCGAAGAAGGAGTGCATCGTCTTCCCGCGTCCGGTCGCGATGGTCTCGGGGATGGGACGCTGCATGAGCCCGAAGAGGAACACGCGGGGCCGGTCCCCGTTCTGGATCATCTGCTGGTAGAGGCGGATGTTCTCCTGCTTGAGCCGGTTCTGCGGGACGAGAGGGATGACGAAGTCGTGCTGCTTCTCGACGATGTCCTCGTGCCGGTAGATGCGCGGGTTGCGCCCCTCGTAATGCTCCCAGTCCGAGAGCAGGTCCTCGGCGGCGGGGTCCTCGATGTCCCAGATCTCCTGGAACTCGGCGTTGTGGAAGTAGGAGTTCTCGTCGTCGGCGGCGTAGGGCCCCGTGAGCGTGACGTTCGTGTTCATCAGGTAGTATTCGCCCTTCTCCATGATGTCGAGCATCGGCAGCAGCTCGCGCACCATGTCGGCGTCGATCGGGCGGGGGAGCGCGATCGTCTTGGGCAGGTTGAAGAGCTTCTTGTGCGGCGCGGGACGCGGGTCGCGCAGGCACTTGAACCAGAAATGGCAGGTGTCGCAGTCGTTGCCGATCTCGAAGCGGCGGGCGCCGTTGATCTCCAGGTAGAGGGAGTTCGCCTGCGCCTGCTTCTTGGCGACCCCGATGCGGATGACGCCTTTCGACTGCGTGAGCTTGATCTTCCAGAGGCGCTCGCGCACCTCGGACGGCTCGAGTAGGGCCTGCGTGGGTTCGGATTTCATTTGCGCGTATTGTAAACGATAAATCCACCGTCCGCAAGGGCGGTCTCTTTGCTAGCATGGCCCGCATGAACGCACGGGAACGGACCCCGCGTCCGTACGCGCGCGGGAGTGCGCGCGTCCGAGGCCTTTTCGGACCTCCCGCGGCCTTTTCCCGCCTGTTACGGGAGTGTTTCGCCTTAACAACCCCGTCATCGGCCCCGCACCCGCGCCTTATATACTCAATAGCGTCATGACCAATCCTTGGGACGAAGAGTCTTTCAAGCAGGTCGGAGACCTCGACGCCGCGCGCCTCGCCCTGCGCGGCGCCGTCGCCACCATCCGCGACCTGCAGGAACTCAGCACCAATCTCAAGGGCAATCTGCAGGAGGCCGCCAATCGGGAGAAGGCGGCCCAGTCGGAGCTCGGGGAGCTGCGCCGTCAGATCGAGGCCTGGAAGGCCGAGGGGCTGAAGTGGGAGGAGGACCGCAAGGGCCGCGCCGCCCGCGAGGAGCGCGAGCGCGAGCGCATGCGCCTCGAGGTCATCGACGGGGAGCGCGGCCGCATCGAGCGCGAGCGCATGCTCCAGGAAGAGCAGCTCTCGCGCCTGGCCGCCCAGCTCGAGGAGTGGCGCGCGGTCCACCAGTCCCGCCAGAACGACGTATCGACCCTCAAGCGCATCCTCGAACAGCGCGAGGCCGAGCTCCTCGCCGCGCAGCGCGAGAAGGAGGAGCTCGCCGCCCGCGTGCACCGCGACGGGGAGCTGCTCCACCGCATGCGCCAGAAGCGCGACGAGGAGATCCTCGACATGGTCCGCGCCCGCGAGGAGGAGCTCGAGCGCTCCCGCCGCGACACCGCCGACCTCGTGCTCAAGAACCAGGACCTCGCCCGCACGCTCGCGGCCCAGGGACAGGACTCCGAGCTCCGTCTCAAGCAGCGCGAGGAGGAGCTCCTCAAGCGCGCCGCCGCCAAGGAGTTCGAGCTGCAGGACAAGTACGCGAAGCGCGAGGCCGAGCTGCAGAAGGCCTGGGCCGAGCTCGAGAACGGGCTCTGGGCCCGCGCCAAGGAAGCCCGCGAGAAGCTCGACGCCGCCGTGCAGAAGCAGTTCGACGAGCAGGCCCGCCGCCTCGCCGACCGCTCGGAGGAAGTCGAAGGCCTCCTCGCGCGCGGGAAGCACGAGCTCGACGCCGAGCACGCGAAGCGCACCTCGGAGCTGGAGACCCGCTACGCGGTCCTCGAGAAGCGCCTGCAGGACTCGCACGTCCGCGCGGAAGCCGAGCGCCTCAAGCGCTTCGAGGACGAGCTCGCCAAGGAGAAGACGAGCCTCCTCGCCGCCGCCGACGAGCGCGCCAAGACCTTCGAGGCGGAGCGCGCCGCGCGGCTCGAGGAGCTCCGCCGCCGCGAGGAAGCCCTCGACGCCGAGACCGCCCGCCTGCGCGGGGGACTCGAGGCCGATCTCTCCACCCGCGAGGCGAAGCTCCTCAACGAGACCCAGGAGCGCGAGCGCGCCCTCGAGGACCGCTTCCAGCGCCGCCATCTCGAGCTGCAGGAAGCGTTCATCGCGAAGGAGAACGACCTGCGCGAGGACTGGACCCGCCGCAAGGTCGAGCTCCTCGCCGAGCACGAGAAGGCCGTCGAGGCCGAGCGGGCGGCCCTCGCCGCCCAGCTCGAGCAGCGCAGCCGCAGCCTCGACGAGCAGTACGCCGCGCGCGTCGTCGAGCTGGAGAGCACCCAGCGCGCGCTCGAGGAGCAGTTCCGCTCCTGGAAGGCCGGCGTCCAGGAGGAGTCGCTGCGCAAGGAGAAGAACCTCGACAAGCAGTGGCATCATCGCGAAGGAGAGCTCGTCGCCCGCTACGAGGCCGCCCTCGACGGAGAACGCCGCACCGCCGGCGTCGAGCTCGAGAAGACCCGCGCCCAGTTCGAGTCCCAGCTGCATGCCGCCGAGCAGGCCCACATCGCCGACGCCGAGCGCATGCGCCTCGATTACGAGAGCCTCGAGCGCGAGCTCCGCGAGGCCTTCGAGCGCCGCGACGCCGAGCAGCGCGAGCGCCAGCTCGCCGAGCTCGCCCGCGCGCGCGCCCAGCAGGACGCCGCCCTCGCCGCCCAGGCGCTCCACTATGAGGGAGAGCTCGAGCGCCGCGAGAGCGAGGCCAGGAACGCCCAGCAGTCCCTGCGCGAAGAGTCCCAGTCGCGCCAGGGTGCGCTGGAGCGCTCCCTCGCGGACAAGGAGCTCGAGCTCTCCAAGGCCCGCGCCGCCGTCGACCAGGCGGAGAAGGACGCCGCCGCCGCCTGGCAGAAGTCCCGCGAGCGCGAGGAGGCCTTCGAAGCCGAGCGCGCCGCCTGGCAGGGCGCCGAGGGCACTCGGCAGTCCCGCCGCGAGGAGAAGTACCTCGCGCTCGAGCGTCGGCTCCAGGAAGTCTGGACCGAGAAGGAGCGCGAGTTCCTCACCCGCCACCGCGAGGAGCTCGCCGAGCTCGCGCGCCGGCAGGCCGCGGAGCTGCAGGCCGCCGAGGCGGAACGCCGCCGCGACCTCGAGCGCCACGCCGCGGAGGCCGCCGCGCAGGAAGCGGCGCTCCAGGCCCGCTACGAGGACTGGAAGAAGGAAGAGGGCGCCCGCCTCGAAGCCGAGCGCGTCGAATGGCTCGAGCGCCAGCGTCGCGCGCTCTCCCGCGAGCGGGAGACGCTGGGCAAGGAGCTCTCCGCGAAGTCCTCCCAGCTCGACGCCGAGCACGCGGTCCGGGTACGGGAGCTCGAGGCGCGCCGACAGGCGCTCGAGGAGCGCGTGCGCCGTCAGGAGGAGGACGCCGCCGCCGCGTGGCGGGAGCGCGAGCGCGTCCTCGGAGAAGACCTGCAGAAGCGCCTCGCCGGCGAGCGGGAAGCCCTCGATGCCCTTTATAGGAAGAAGGAGGAGGACCTTTCCGCCGCGCACATCGCCCTCGAGGGGGAGCTGCGCTCCGCCTGGGAGCGCCGCGCCCGGACGCTGGAGGACGAGGCGGCGGCGCGGCTCGAAGCCGCCCGGCGCGAGCTCGAGGCCGCGGGGGCGCAGGCCGCCGCCCAGCGCGCCGAGCAATGGGAGCTCCTCAAGAGCGCGGAGCGCGACGCCCTGCGCGCGGAGCTCGCCAAGGAGGCGGACGCGCGCCGCCAGACGGACCTTGCGCGTCAGGCCGAGTCCGAACGCGCGCTCAAGGCGCGCGAGACCCGTCTCGAAGAGGCCTTCGCGGCCCGCGAACGCGAGCTCGAGCGCGGCTTCAAGGAGCGCGAGACCGCGCTCGCCGCGAAGCTCGAGGCCGAACGGGAGAAGGCCCTCGCCGAGCGCTCGCTCGCCGAAGGCTCCCTGCGCCAGCGGACGGGAGAGGCCGAGAAGGCCCTCGCGCGCCGCGCCGTCGAGCTCGAGGAAGCCGCCTCCCGCCGCGAGCGCGAGCTCGCCGAACAGCTCGAGCGCGCCCGCCTGGAGCGCGACCGCGCCGCCGCCGCCCTCGAGGAGGCCCGCGCGGGCCTCGAGCGCGCCTACCGAGAGAAGGAGAAGGAACTCGCCCGCGAGCTCGAGCGCCGCCGCGCCGAGGCCGACGCGGAGCAGGCGGTCCTGGAAGAGGAGCACCGCAAGAAGGCCGCCGCGCTCGAGGCGGCGTACGGGGCGCGCGAGAGCGAGCTGGCGGAGCGCTACCGGAGCGCCGAGGAAGGGCTCGCGGCGAAGATCGCCGAGCTCGACCAGGCCCGTGCCGCGCGTCTGCGGGAGACCGAGTCGCTGCGGCGCAGCCTCGAAGAGGATTTCCGCAAGAAGGCCTCCGGGCTCGACGACGCCCGCGCCGCGCTGGACGCCGCGGGACGACGCCGCGAGGAAGAAGCCCGCGCCGAGGAGGTCCGTCGCGACGCCGCCCTCGCCGAGGAGAGCCGCGCCGCGGCCGCCCGCGCCGAAGAGCTGCGCACGCGCCTGGAGAGCGACCACGCGCGCCGGACGACCGAGCTCGAGACCCAGCGCGCGGCGCTGGAGCGCGAGCGTCTGGAGATCTCCGACGCGCTGCGCCGCGATTTCGAGGAGAAGGAGCGGGCGCTGCGCGACGCCCTCGAGACCGCGCGCGTCGAGGAACGCTCGCGCCTCGAGGCCGAGGCCCGCGCCCTGCGCGCCGAGACCGAGAAGAGCCGCCGCGACCTCGCCGCCGAAGCCGGGCGCCGCGAAGCCGAGCGCGAGAAGTCCCTGCGGGACGCCCGCGCCGAGCTCGAAGCCGAACGCCAGCGCAGCCTCTCCGAGCGGAAATCCCTCCAGGAGGAACGCGCCCTCCTCGAGCGCGAGGCGACGGAGCGCGAGACCGTCCGGCTCACCGAACTCGACCGGCGCCGCGCGGAGCTCGAAGAGGAGTACCGGCGCCGCGAAGCCGCCCTCTCCGGCGCACGGGCGAAGACCGACGAGCAGGTCCGCCTGCGCCTCGCCGAGGATCTCGCCCGTCAGCAGGAAGCGCTCCGACTCGAACTCGAGGAACGCTTCGCGCGCGAACGCGCCGGCCTCGTCGCGAAGGAGACCGCCTCCGCGCGCGCCGAGCTGGAGACGCGCCTGCGCGCGGAGCATGAGGCGGCCTTCAAGGCCGAAGAGGCCTCCCTGCGCTCCGCCGACGACGCGCGGAGCGCCGAGCTCTCCCGCCGCGAGGCCGAGCTGGAGGCCCGCGAGAAGGAGGTCTCCCGCCGGCACTCCGAGCTCGAGTCGCTGAGCCAGGGCCTCGACGCCGGGACCCGCGAGCGTCTGGCCAAGGAGGAATCCTCGCTCTCCGAGCGCGAGAAGGCCCTCGCGCAGAGCCGCAAGACCGTGGACGAAGCCCGCCGGGAGATCCTCTCCAAGGAAGCGGAGGTCCGCGCCCTGCGCGACCGCCTCCTCGCGTCCTTCAAGGAAGGCCACGGCGGCTCCATCCCGCCGGCGGCCTTCGAGAGCGAACTCAACGACCTCGTCTTCGGCATCGCCCATCAGATCCGCAACCCGCTCGGCATCGTCCGCAGCCTCGTGGAGGACCGCCTCAGCGGCCGCCTCGTCCTGCCGGGGGAGCGCCGCGCCATGGACGCCATCCTGCGCTCCATCGAGGGGCTGCGCGAACGCCTCGAACAGCTCGTCGACTACACCCGGCCGCTCGCGCTCAAGCCGCGCGCCGTGGACGTCCGCGACCTCGTCGCCCGCGCCCTCTCCGAGACGGAAGCCCGCTGCAGGGCCGCCGGCGTGCGCGTCGTCCAGCGCATCGCGGAGGACTCCCCGGAGCTGCGCGCCGACGGCAAGGCCCTGCGCGTGGCCCTGCTCCACCTGATCGTCAACGCCGTCGAGGCCATGCCTCAGGGAGGGACGCTCACCCTCTCCGTGCGGCCCGAGGACGCCGGACGGGCCCTTCGCATCGAGGTCTCCGACACCGGACCGGGCGTCCCGACGGCCCAGCAGAAGGAGGTCGGCCGGCCGTTCTTCACGACGAAGCCCGGCGCCGTGGGCCTCGGACTCGCCATCGCCCGCCGCATCGCCGCGGCGCACGGCGGGAAGCTCGAGTTCGTCGCACCGTCGGGCGAAGGCTGCCGCGCGGCGCTGCTCCTGCCCGCGCCGGCGCAGAGGCGATAATGCCCCGCATCCTGATCGTCGACGACGAAGCCGACATGCGCATGGCGCTGGCGAACGTCCTCGAGCGCCTCGGCCACGAGGTCTTCGAGGCCGGCGACGGCCCGGCCGCGCTCGCGCGCCACGCGGAAGGCGGCGTCGACCTCGTCCTCCTCGACATGCGCCTGCCGGGCATGGACGGCGTCGAGATCCTCCGCCGCCTGCGCGAGCGCGACGCCGAGGTCCCCATCGTCATGGTCACGGGCTACGGCAGCGAGGAGCACGCGGCCGAGGTCCTCGCGCTCGGCGCCGACCACTACCTGCCCAAGCCCTTCAGCAACCGCGAGCTCTCCGAGGTCGTCGAGCGCGTCCTCGCCTCGCGGCGCGGCGGGGGAGCCGTCGGGACGCTCGCCCGCCGCATCGAGGAGAAGATCCACGCCCCCATCGCCGTCGAAGCGGGGCCCCTGCCCCGCCCGCGCCGGGGGTTCGGCTGGTCGGCCCTCCTCCTCGGCCTCGCCGCCGCGGCGGCCGCCCTCTGGGCCGTGCGCGCCGGGAGGTCCCGCGACTACGTCGTCCCCTTCTCGCACCCCTCCGCGCTCGTCTGGAGGGGGGACCGCCTCTGGGCCGCCGACTGGCTCGCCCAGACCGTCTACGAGCTCGAGCTGAAGGCCGGCGGCCTGCGCCCGCTGCGCACCGTCGTCCTGCCCCGCTCGCACATCGGCGGGCTGGCCCTCGACGGAGAGCGCCTCTACCTGAGCGATTCCTGGGACCGCTCCCTCCAGGTCCGGCGCCTCGACGACCGCCTCACCCTCCTCACCTCCGTCCCCAGCCCGGGTCCGCGTCCGGCCGCCCTCTACCACGACGGGCGCTACCTCTGGTCGAGCGACGCCGCCGCCGGACGCATCTACCAGCACGACCCGCAGAGCCTCGCCGTGCTGGCGAGCTTCCCTTCGGCCGCGCGCTCGCCCGCCGCCCTCTTCAAGGACGAGGCCTACCTCTGGTCGGCCGACGCCGACACCCGCTCGCTCTTCCGGCACCGTCTCGACAACCGCCTGCGCGTGCTCGAGGCCTACACCCTGCCGGAACTCGACCGCGGCGCGAAGCCGCTGGCCTGCATGACCCTGCGCGGCCGCGCCGTCTGGATCGGACGCGACGGCTCCTCCGAGCTCCTGCTCCGCCCGCTCTCCGCCTTCAAGCGCCGCGCGCCCGCGAAGGAGGACGCCCCTTGAAGCGGCTCCTGAGCGCGGTGCCCCTCCTCTTCGTCTGCGCGCTCGCGCGCGCGGGGGAGGCGCGCCTCGCGCTCGAAGGCCGCGCCGACGACGGGCTCCGCCCGCTCTCGGGCGTCTGCCTCCTGGACTTCGAGGTCCGCGAGGAGGGGGGAGCGCTGCTCTGGCGGGGCTCCCGGTACGTCCCCGTGCGCGAAGGGCGCTGGTCCGCCGAGCTCGAGGCTCCCGGACTCCCCGCGGCGGGCTGGAGCGTCCGGGCGCAGGGGCCCGCCGGCACGGGCTGGAGGGCCGTCGTCGACTCCGCACGCGCCTCCGAAGCGGCGTCGGCGGCGCCGGTTCCCGTGATCCCCGCACCCGCTTTGCCGCAGGCGCTCATCGACGTCCCCGTCGCTTCTCAAAGCCGCGGCGAGCTTCCCGTCTCCGTCTCCGCGGGAAGCTCGAAAGAGGAGCCGCGCCTGCGTCGGCTCGAGCGAGAGCTCGAGCGCACCCGACGGACGGCGGAGCTCTCGCAGAAGGAGGCCGAGCATTCCCGCGCGCGGCTGGAGGCCGTCGAGCGCACGCTCAGGCAGGGCGGAGCCGCCGCAGGAACTCCGCGCATCTACGAGGTCCATGACGGCGACACCCTGCGCTCCATCGCCGCGAAGCTCTATGGCGACGCGGAACGCTGGACCGAACTCTATGAAGCGAACTCCGACCGCCTTCAGAGGGGCGGCGACCCGGTGAGCGGACAGCGGCTCGTCGTCCCGCCGCCGCGCTGAACATGGGGAGCAAGACCGCCGCCGCCCTCTGCGCCGCCCTGCTCCTCGCCGGGCCCTCGGCGCGCGCGGGAGGACCGGAAGAGCTGCGCATCGTCCAGTTCTCCGACACGCTGCTCCTGAGGGTCGGCTCCGAACTCGTGCAGCTCGCCCCCGGGTCCGCCGGCGCCGCGGTGCCGGCCGGCCGGCGCACGGAGGTCCTCTCCGGCGAGGCGACGCTCGCCGCCGCCGGCGTGCGCCTGCAGGTCCGCCCCGGCGCCGCCTTCGTCTACCGCTGCGTGCCCGACGGCGCCGTGCTCAGCGTCGAAGCCGGCGCGGTCGAATCGGTCCTCTCCGACGGACGGCTCTTCCCCGTGGCGGCGGGCCAGACCCTGCGCCTCGGAAGCTTGCCGGCGGCGCTGGAGCCTCCGGCAGCCCTTCCCGAGAGGACTCCCGCGGAGACGGCTTCGCGCGGCCCGTCCCTGGAGCCGCGCGAACCGGGGTTCGACCCTCTCGACTCGCTCGCTCGGCTCTTCGAGGGCCTCTCGCGGCTCAAGAAGCCGCAGCTCAAGCTCGTCCTCGACCTCCATCCCTACTACCGGCTCGAGCAGGCCTACCAGAGCAACATCTACCGCGTCCCGCGCGACGGCGCCGCCGGCGCCCGCGTCGGCGGAGGCGTGCGCAGCTCCTGGATCACGACGAACAACGCCGGGCTGAAGTTCGAGCTCCCCTTCAGCCGCCGCCATCGCCTCGAAGGCGGCTACGACGCCGCGTACACGGCCTACACGACGCAGCCCGCCGCCAACAACGCTCTCAAGCAGACCCTTCGCGGAGAGTACGTCTTCAGCGGCGTGCGCGGGATGCAGGGGAAGGTCTGGGACGCCCTCATGAGCACCGTCGACCCGGCTTTCAGCGAGACCGTCTCGCGCGAGCGGCGGCTGCAGAACGACTTCGGCGCGCGCGTCGATTCCGCCCGCAGCCGCAGCCTCGTCTGGGCGGCCGAGGGTTCGGTCGGCGCCCACAAGTACCGCAACCCGGTCCTCGCGAGCTCTCTCGACCGCCGGGAAGTCCTCGCGGGACTGGAAGGCGGCTGGCTCTTCCAGCCCAAGACGAAGCTCTACCTCGCCTACAAGCGCGGGCTGATCCACTACACCGCCGGCCGCGCGACCCACTCGCGCTCGCATCAGGCCAGCGCCGGCCTCAGCGGGAAGCTCGCGCCCAAGGTCACCGGGAAGCTCGAAGGCTCCATGCTCTACCGCGAGTACGAGGTCTCCCCGGGCGCCGGGCCCCGCGTCGTGCGCAACTGGCTGAGCGCCATCCAGATCGACTGGCAGGCGGGAGAGCGGAACAAGGTCGGGCTGCGCATGTATCGCGACATGAACCAGACGACCTACACGAATAACCGCTACTATGTCGCGACGGGCGCCCGCCTCGACCTCAAGCGCTCCTGGCGCCGCTGGAGCGCGGGGGTCTACGGCAGCTGCGAGGCCGACACCTATCCCGAGCTCACCACCTCGGGAGGGCTCACGCAGCGGCGCAAGGACGACCTTTGGGGGGCGGGACTCGACATGGACTGGAAGCTGCGCAGCTGGCTGGGCGTCGGAACCTCGTACGCGCGGGTCTGGAAGCGCTCGAACTTCCCCGCGAGTTACGACTACGACGACGACACGACCTCCGTCTGGCTCCGGCTTCAGTTTTGACCGACCCCCGCTCGCGTCCCCTGCTCGACGACGTCCGCTACCTCCTGAGCGAGGTCGATCCGGAGAAGCTCGGCTCCTCGGCGGCCGAGGTGGCCTTCGTCGGCCGCTCCAACGTCGGAAAGAGCACCCTGCTCAACGCCCTCTGCCGCCGGGACCTGGCGCGCGTCTCGGGCACGCCGGGACGCACGCGGACCATCAACGTCTTCCTGGCCGGCCTCGACCGCTGGCTCGTCGACCTGCCCGGCTACGGCTACGCCTCCGGCGACCCGCGCGAACGCGCGGCCTGGGGCCCGATGATCGAGGGCTATCTGACCGGACGCCCGACGCTGCGCGGCGTCTTCGTCCTCGTCGACGCGAAGGTCGGACCGACGCCTCTGGACCTGCAGATGCTCGACTGGCTGCGGGACCGCCGGCTGCCCTGGCGCGTCATCGCGACGAAGGCGGACCAGGTCAAGCCGTCGCGCGCCGTCGCGCGGCGCCGGGAAGCGGCCGCGGCGCTCGGTCTCGCGCCCGAGGACCTCGCCTGGGTCAGCGCCGACAAGGACCTGGGCATGCGCGAGCTGCGGGCCGAGACGACCGCCCTCCTGCAGTAGGGGGGGACCGCCCCCTTGACGGAACGGGATGCGCCTGTTACGCTCATCATCCGCGCCGAGAGGAGTCGTGCCATGGATGTCCTCGCTCTCGGCGTTTCCAATACCGCCTTCGGCGTCGCCCCTTCCTCGCTCTCCGCGCTCTTCCTCGTCGCCTGCGGCCTCATCCTCCTCGGCTGCGCCCTCCGGCTGCTCTCGGAGACGGACGACCGTCCCGACCTCGGCTGGGACCCGGATTAGACGGTCGCAGCCCCTCTCCTCCCTCCGGGACGAAGGCGGGTTCCTCTGCGAGGAACCCGCCTTTTCAGGCATTGACAGCCCCGCACTCAAGGGGCTAGTATCCAAGGAGAGGGAGGAAACCTCGACCATGAGCGACAACAAGTGGCTGCCGTACTTCCTGTTCGGAGCGGCGACGGGCGCCGTGCTCGGCGTGCTGTTCGCCCCGAAGGCCGGGAAGGAGACGCGCGAGGACATCGAAGAGTGGATGAAGGAGAAGCGCGACGAGACGACCCACGCCCTGCATGAGGCGCGCGAGAAGGCGCACCTCCAGGCGGAGAAGCTCGCCGCCGCCGTGAAGGCCGGCAAGGAAGCCTACAAGACGCACGCGTAAAGTCAAAAGAGCCCCCCGTCCGGGTCACCGGACGGGGGGCTTTTATTTTCGCCTACTTCGGAGGGATCCGGGAGGGCAGGGCGGAGCCGGCGGAGAGGACCGCCTGCACGCCCTGCTCGAGGGTGAGTCCCGTCTCCGAGACCGCGCCCTTCGGGACGAGCACGATGTCGCCGATGTAGAGGTTGTTCGTGGGCACGAAGACCGCCACGAGCTCCGCCTCCGGCCCCTCGCCCCAGGCCGTGCGGCCCGTCACGAAGCCCAGGGAACGGACCCCGGGCCGGGGATACTCGACGAGCACGACGCTGCGGAACTGCCCCTGCCCCGGCGCGAAAGCGTCGGTCATGCGCTTGAGCGTCCGATAGAGCCCGTTGAAGACCGGTATGCGCAGCATCAGCTCCTCGACGGACTCGAGGAGCTGCCGGCCGAAGAAGTTCGAGGCCAGCGAGCCGACGACGAAGAGGATGCCGAGCGCGGTGGCGAAGCCGAGCCCCGGCACGCGGTGCCCGATGAGGGCGTGCGCGGGACCGGCGAGGAGTCCGTCGACGGTCCCCACGACCCAGACGAGCAGGTAGGCCGAGATGCCCGCCGGGCCGACGATGAGGAAGCCGGTGATGAGCTGACGTCGGAGCTGAAGAAGCAGACGCATGGGGACCTCCCTCACGGCGTCTCGAAGCGCAGGGACTTGAGGATGCGCTGGTAGACCGGCAGGTAGCGCTCGAAGAGGTCGGAGGGCGCGGCGTAGGAGACCGCGAGGTAGCCGTCCGCGAGCCGGATGAAGGCGGTCTTCGCCTCGTCCTTCACGCCGACGTGGAGCGCCGCCTTGCCGGCGACCTCCTCGCGGCCTTCCTCGAGAGCGCCGCGCCACTCCTTCTCGCGCCAGGCGGCGGTCTTCATGTCCACGTAGCCCTGCTCCGAGCGGCGGTGGCGGCTGAGCGTGACGGTGATGGGCCGGCCGTCGCGGCGCAGGTCGAGACGCAGGTAGATGGAGGCCGTCTCGTCGCGCCAGGCGTCGTCGAGATGCCAGCCCGTCTTGGGAGACTCGAAGGAGAGGTCTCCGACCACGCGGTAGCGGCGATAATCGGCCGCGCCCGGGGCCTTCGGCGCCGCGGAGTCCTTCGAGACGCACTCGACCGGCGCGAACGGGTCCTCGGTGTAGCGCCGCTCCGTCCCCGCGGGGCAGCGGACCGCGCGAGGCGTGCGGACCGTCCCGGTCCCCGAGGAGAAATCGGGCTCCGCGACGGGCTCGAGGACCTTGGGCGAGGCGGCCACGCACTTGAAGGGCTTCATCTGTCCGGGCGTCGGGATCGGCACGTAGCCCCGCGGGCACTGCGGCCCGGTGCGGAACCCGGCCTGGATGCGCTCGCACTCGTAGTCCTTGTCCTCGGCGGCGGTCGGCACGGCGCGATGGCCCGGGGGGCAGGCGCCGGTCGGAGGCGTCAGGCGCACGTCGGAGAGCGCGCACTTGAAGGGGTCGAGCGGGTCGGAGACGGTCACCGCGCGGGAGCCGCGCGGACACTCCACCCCGTCGCGATAGCGCTCGTCCGCGACGGCGCAGACCCAGGGCTCGCGCGAGTCGGGCGTGCGCATGGGCTTCGTCCCGGCGGGACAGCGCGTCACGGCCTGCACGGCGGATGCGGGAGCCGCGAACGCGGCTGCGAGGAGCCAGGCCGCGGCGCTCACGCTCACCCCAGGAGCTGCGGGTTGCGCATCGCGAGCACGGCGGTCTCGCGCGTGATGAGCTGACGCTGGAAGAGCGCCTTGACCGAGGCGTCCTTCGCGATCATCCCGAGGCTCGTGCCGGTCTGGAGCACGTCGTTGATCTGTCCGAGCTTGCCCTCCCGGATGAGCTGTCGGACGGCGGGCGTGCCGAGCAGGACCTCGATGGCGAGCACGAGCCCCTTGCGGTCCGCGCGCGGGAGGAGCTCCTGGGAGATGATGGCTTCCACGCTGTTGCAGAGCTGGTCGCGGATGATCTCCTGCTCGTCGCCGGGGAAGGCGCTGAGGATGCGCTGGGCGGTCTTCGCGGCGTCCGGGGTGTGCAGGGTGGTCAGGACGAGGTGCCCGGTCTCGGCCGCGGTGAGCGCGGCCTTGATGGAGCCGGGCGTGCGGACCTCGCCGATGCAGAGCACGTCGGGGTCCTGGCGGAGGGCGTCCTCGATGCCGTCCTCGAAGGAGTTGGTGTCGACGCCCACCTCGCGCTGGAGGAAGAAGGACTTCGCGGCCCCGAAGAGGGTCTCGATGGGGTCCTCGATGGTGACGATCTTGCCCGGAAGGCCCTGCCGGTTGATGTGGTCGAGCATCGCGGCCATCGTGGTGCTCTTGCCGCTGCCGGTCGCGCCGGTGATGAGGATGATCCCGCGGCGCTTCGAGGTGAGGGTGGCGATGATGGGGGGCAGGCCGAGCGCGGAGAGGGGGTAGATCTTCGTCGGGATGATGCGGATGGAGGCCGCGATCGTGCTCTGCGCCTTGCACAGGTTCATGCGGAAGCGCCCGCACTCGCTGAGAGTGAAGGAGACGTTGACGCGGTTCTGCTCCTGGAAGACCCGCTTGTGGTGCTCGTTGACGTAGGCCGCGCACATCTGCCAGATCTGGGCGGAGTCGAGCGCGGGGTAGCGGGTCGCGGCGACATCCTGGCAGACGCGGTAGATGGGGGGATGCCCGTGCAGGAGGTGGAGGTCGGACCCCCCGAGGGAGGAGGCCTCCCTGAGCAGCATCTCCAGCGTGACGGCGGTGGTCCCGGACATGGCTCCTCCGATGCGCAGAGAAAGACTAGCGAGAAAGGACGTCCCTTTCAAGAGCCCGTCGGGAATCCCTCCGCGGGGATTCCCGACCTTGCGCGGGAAGGGAGCGGTCTTTTCGGGTTAGAATATGACCGTGCCGATCGAGATCGGTCCGTTGTCGTTGACGAGCAGGGTCGTGCAGTCGCCCATGGCCGACTGCACCGACCTCGCCTTCCGCATGGTCGCGCGCCGGCGCGGGCTCGAGCTGGCGTTCCTGGAGATGGTCTCGGCCCACTCGCTGACGCACCGCAACGCGAAGACCCTCGCCATGATGAAGACCGCTCCCGGCGACCGGCCGCTCGGAGCCCAGCTCGTGGGGCACGACCCCGCCAAGATGGCCGCCGCCGCCGCGATCGTCGAGGAGATGGGCTTCGACGTCCTCGATCTCAACCTCGGCTGTCCCGCGCCCAAGGTCGTCACGACCGGGGCCGGCGCGTCGCTCCTGCGCGAGCCGGAGCTCGCCGAGCGCATCTTCAAGGCCGTTCGCGGCGCCCTGCGCCGCATCCCGCTCACCGTGAAGACGCGCATCGGCTTCGAGGACGCCAGCGGCTCCGAGGCCGAGGAGATCGCCCGCCGCGCCGAAGCGTGCGGCGTCGCGGCGGTCACGGTCCACGGCCGCACGCGCCGCCAGCGCTACGCCGGGGAGGTCCACGCCGGAGCCCTCGCTCGCGTCAAGCGCGCGGTGCGGATCCCCGTCCTCGCCAACGGAGGGGTGATGAAGGGGGAGGACGCCCGGCTCCTCGCCGAGGCCACGGGCTGCGACGGCGTGGTGCTCGGCCGCGGCGCGCTCGGGAACCCCTGGCTCTACCGGGACTGCGAAGCCGCGCTGGCGGGCCTTCCGCCGCCGCCGCCGCCGAGCCTCGAGGACCGCCGCGCGGCGCTCGTCGAACACCTGGAGAACGAGCTGCGCTTCGAGGGGGAGCGCGCCGCGCTGCTCACGATGCGGCGCGTCTGCTGCTGGTACATGGCCGGTTTCCCCGGCGCGGCCGCGTTCCGCGCGTCCGTGTTCGTCTGCGAGGACCCGGCCGCGTTGCGCGCTCTTATCGATACCTTCGGCAGATAAGGTGGCGCGCAACGCGGCCCCTCACCCCGCGCGCTGAGCGCGCTCGCCCCTCTCCCGCCACGCCGGGAGAGGGGCAGGCGATGCGCCCTCCAGGGAGCGCGAGCGGGGTGAGGGGTCGGCGAGCCTACGAACCCGTAGGCTCGCCGACGACGTGGAGCTTCATCAAATTGGTCGTGCCCCTCAGTCCGAGCGGGGTGCCGGCGACGAGCGCCACGACGTCCCCGCGGCGCGCGAGCCCCTCCTCGAGCAGGCGCCGCTGCGCGGCGCGCGTGAGGTCGTTGACGTCGCGCACGAGGGCGATGCGGCGCGGCAGGACGCCCCAGACGAGACTCAGGCGCCGGCGCGTCGCCTCCGAGGGAGAGAGCGCGACGATCGGGCAGGAGGGGCGGTAATGCGCGATGAGCCGGGCGCTGCGCCCGCTCTCGGTGAACACGGCGATGCAGCGCAGGCGGAAGTCCTCCGCCGCGGCGCAGACCGCCTCGCTGACGGCCTCGGGGACGCCGCGGACGGCGGCCCGAGCGGTCGACGGAGCGAGGCGCGGAGCGGATTCTGCCTCGCGCACGATGCGGTCCATCATGCGCACCGTCTCGAGAGGATACTCGCCCACCGAGGTCTCGCCGGAGAGCATGACCGCGCTCGTGCCGTCGAAGACCGCGTTGGCGACGTCGGAGACCTCCGCGCGGGTCGGCCGCGGGCTGTGGGTCATCGACTCGAGCATCTGCGTCGCGGTGATCACCGGCAGGCGGGCCGCGCGCGCGCGGAGGATGATGTTCTTCTGCGCCACCGGGACCTTCTCGGGGCTCATCTCGACGCCCAGGTCGCCGCGCGCGACCATGACGCCGTCGCTCTGCGCGAGCACCTCGTCGAGCGCCGCATAGGCCTCGGGCTTCTCGATCTTGGCGACCAGGGGGACGGCGCGCCCGAGGCGGCGCAGGGCCCGCCGAGCCGCGCGCATGTCCTCGGGCCCGCGCACGAAGCTGACGGCCACGTAGTCGGCGCCGTGCCTCAGCGCGAAGGACAGGTCGCGGAGGTCCTTCTCCGAGAGCGACGGCGCTCGCACCGCCACTCCGGGGAGGTTGATGCCCTTGTGCTGACCGAGTTCGCCGCCGTGGACGACCTCGCAGCGGACCTCGGCGCCGCGGACGGCGCGCACGCGCAGCTCGAGCAGGCCGTCGGCGAGCAGGATGCGGTCGCCCGGCCGCGCCTCGCGGGGCAGGCGCCGATAGGTCGTCGAGACCCGGCGGGCGTCTCCGGCGCACTCCGCGGCCGTGAGGATGAAATCGTCGCCGTCCTTCAGGCGCACCGGCCGGCCGCCGGCGAGAGGGCCGGTCCGGATCTTCGGTCCCTGGAGGTCGGCGAGGACCGCCGTCTCGCGCCCGAGACGCTTCGAAGTCCTCCGCAGGGTCTCGAAGGCCCGCGCGTGTTCGGCGTGGGTGCCGTGGGAGAAGTTCAAGCGGGCCACGTCCATCCCGGCGCGGAGCAGCCCCTCGAGCATGCGGGGGGAGCGGACCGCGGGGCCCAGCGTGCAGACGATCTTCGCGCGGCGGGACTCTCGACCGTTCATCGTACCTCCAGGTGTTCGCGCATGAAGCGGCTGACGCCGTCCGCCCAGCCGGGAAAGGTGAGGAAGCCCTCGTTATGGGTCCCGCCCGTGCGCAGAAGGCGCTTGCGGCCGGGCGCGGCGTCGTAGAGGCGCTCGCCCATCGAGAAAGGGATCATCTCATCCTCCGGGCTGTGGACGACGAGGAGGGGGACTTTCAGCCGGAGGATCTTCGAAAGGTTGTCGTAGCGCGAGCGGATGAGCCGGTGGAGGGGGACGCGGGGGAAGATGAGCCGGGCCATCGCGGGCGCCGAGGTGAACGCGCTGTCGAGGACGAGCGCGCGGGGAGGCCGGGCGAGCGCCGTCTCCAGCGCGACCGCGCAGCCGAGCGACTCCCCGTAGTAGACGGTGCGCGACGCCGGGACGCCGCGCGCCTCGAGCCAGCGCGCGGCGGCCAGGCCGTCGCGGTAGAGGCCGCGTTCGTCGGGCGCCCCCTCGCTCTCTCCGTAGCCGCGGTAGTCGAAGAGCAGGACGTCGAAGCCGCGCGCGGCAAGCAGCCGCGCCTTCTCGACGCGCGTGCTGACGTTGCCGGCGTTGCCGTGGAAGACGAGCACGGCGGGCCGATGGGGCGCCGTCGAGTCTGCGATGAACCAGCCGTGCAGCCGCCGTCCGTCCTCCGTCTCGATGCGGACGCTCTCATAGGGGAGGCCGTAGGTCCCCGGATGGAGGGTGAGGCGGCGGTCCGGCGCGTAGAGGCACGCCTGCTCGAGCGCGCGCACGCCCGCCCAGAACATGAGCAGGAGGATCGGGATGAGCCAGAACGGGGAGACCGTCTTCACGCCCGGCTATTCAAGCGCCTTCGGGGGGCCGGGTCAATCGTCCCGCGGGGCTATTTCCGAGGGGCCCCGGCGGCGGGCTTCTCCCTGCTCAGAGGGAGCGTCAAGAGGAGCATGCTCAGCAGGCAGACCAGGATGGTGCTGCCCTCGTGCAGGATCATCCCGAGGGACAGGGGGATGACCCCCAGGATCGCCGAGGCGACCATGGCGACGATGACCCCCAGAGAGATGGCGAGGTTCGCCGCCATGATGCGCTTGGCGTAGGCGCTGAGCTCGAAAGCCGACACCAGGCCCGTGAGAGAATCCCGCATGAGGACGACGTCGCCGTTCTCCAGAGCGGCGTCGGTGCGGCGCGCGCCGCCCATGGCCACGGAGACGTCGGCGGCCGCGAGGGCCGCCGCGTCGTTGAGACCGTCGCCCACCATCACGACCTTGAGCCCCGAGGCCTTGAAGTCCTCGACGGCCTTGAACTTCTGGTCCGGAGTGAGCTCCGCGCGGTACTCCTCGACGCCGACCTGCTCGGCGACGCGGGCCGCCACGTCCCGGCGGTCTCCGGTGAGCATGACCACGCGCTTGCCCATCGCGCGGAGCCGGGCCACGACCGCGCGGGACTCGGGACGGATCTGGTCGCGCAGGAGGATGCGGCCCATCAGGGGGCCGTGCAGGACCCACAGGGCCATGGTGCCCGAACCCGGATCCTCGGGCGTCGTCGTCGGCTTCGCGAGGCCGTTCGCCTCGAGGAAGGAGAGGCGTCCGACCAGGGTCGGCTGTCCCTCGAAGAAGCCTTTGACGCCGAAGCCCGCGACCTCCTCGGCCCCGGAGGCCTCCTCGTCGACGAAGCCGAGCTTGCGGACATAGCGCATGACGGCGTCGGCGACCGGATGGGTCGAATGCCGCTCCAGGGACGCGGCGGCGCGCAGGAGCCGGCTCTCCGCCTCGAAGGGCTCGGAACCTTGTCCCTCGAGGACCTCGATGCGCTCGACGTGCAGTTCGCCGGTCGTCAAGGTCCCGGTCTTGTCCATGGCCACCACGTCCGCGGAGTACAGCCGTTCCACGGCCGCGCCTCCCCGGAAGAGGATCTTCTCCATGGCTCCGCGCCCGATGGCCGCGAGGACGGCGGAGGGGATGGAGAGGACCAGGGCGCAGGGACTGGCGACGACCAGCAGGGTCACGGCGCGATGGAAGGCGGACGTCGCGCCGTGCACCATGGAAAAGGGCGGCACGCCCATCGAGACGAGCACCGCGAACATCGCGACGCTGGCTCCCAGGATGAGGAGGGTGTAGGCCGTCCCGAACCGGTCCGTGAAGCGCTGGCTCGGGGCCCTCAGCTGCTGGGCTTCGCGGATGAGGCGGGTCAGCTTCTGGAGCGTGCTCTCGGAGGCGGGGTTCAGCGCGCGGGCGCTCACGACCCCGGACCGGTTGAAGGAGCCGCTGCGCAGGATGTCGCCCGGCTCCTTGGAGACGGGGAGCGACTCGCCGGTCAGGTGGGACTCGTCGACCGAGGTGCGGCCCGAGATCAGCTCGGCGTCCACCGGGATCTGGTCGCCCGGCAGCAGCTGGAGGACGTCGTCCCGGCGGACCTCTTCGACCGGGAGCTCCTTGACGCCTCCGTCCTTCATGACGCGCGCGGTCTTCGGCGCCGACTGGAGGAGCGAGTCGATGCCCTTCTGCGTGCGGTGCTCGGCGAAGAGCTCGATGGCGTGGGAAGCCGAGAACAGGAACAGGAGCAGAGCGCCTTCCGGGATCTCTCCGATGAACGCCGCTCCGGCGGAGACGACCAGCATCAGGAAGTGGATGTCGAACTTGCCTTCCGGAAGGTCGTGCAGGGCGTCGACGGCCGCGTCGTAGCCGCCCGCGGCCATGGAGGCGAGATAGAGGGCCGTGGGCAGCCAGGCCGGTCCGACGGCCGCGGCGGAGAGACCGAGGGCGGCGAGCCCGAAGGCCGCGCACAGGCTCGCCAGGGCGGCCATGGTCGTCCAGGACTCGTGCTCCGCCCCGGAGTCCGGCGCCTCCTCATCGGACGCGAGCCGCTCTACGGCCGGAGAAGTCGCGGCCGGCCGGACGCCCGCGCCGGCCTGAAGCCCGGACGCCGCCGGGCCCGCGAGCTCGCCGGCCGAAGCCGCGTCATCGGAAGCATAGCGGCGCGTCCCGGCCCCCTGGAGCAGGTCCAGGAGGGCGGCGCCGGTCCCGTACAGGGAGGAGGCGGAGGTGCCGTCGGCCGCGGCGGACTCGAGCAGCGGCTCGGCGGAAGCGGAGAGCCCGGAAGCCTTCTCGCTGAGCGCATGACGGGCGTCCTTCCCGAGGAAGGGAAGGACCGCGGAGGAGACGGCGCGCGGGGAGGAAGCAGCGGCCGCAGGGGGCGTCCGGACGACGGGCGCGGGAACGACGCCGGAAGGGAAGACGGAGGCGGCGGCCGGTGCGCCGGGGAGGACCTGCGGAGCGGAACCGAGGACGGGAAGTCCCTGGCCGAGGGCCAGGCCCGCGGGGCTCGAGGGCAGCGCCGCGCCGACCTTCGGAAGCGTCACGAGGACCTGGAGCGTCGGGACGGAGACCCCGGCCGCGCGGGTGCCGAACGCGGCGACCTGCGCCCAGCCCGGCGCGGGCAGGCACAAGGAGGTCAGGAGTGCCAGCAGCAGGCAGGCGGCGGATCGCGCGGTCTTCATGACCACAGGATAGCCGCGGAGGGGAGAGGGGACTACAGCCCTTCGGGCCGCGCGCGCCGCGTCGAAGTGCCCAGAAAAGATTGGGCCCACGGCCCGGCGCACGGACCGAACGCCATCGGGGGCGGAGGGAAGACCGTCTTCAGACCCGCAGAGGCCGGGTCAATCGTCCTGCGGGACCGCTCCGCCCGGGACGCCCTCGCCTTTGAAGCGCTTCGCGGCGAGGAGGTAGATGGGGGCGAGGACGGTGAAGATGGCGGCCAGCGAGTAGAAGCCCCCGGCGGCCCCGAAGGAGTCGAAGGCCCAGCCGGCGGCGAGCAGCGCCAGCATGCCGACGGCGCGGGCGAGGCCGTAGACGAAGCCGGTGACGGCGCCGAGCTCGCTCTCCGGGACGTGCGACTGCATGTAGGAGGCGGTGCCGAGCTCGTTGCCGATCATGGCGGCGGCGATGAGGAAGGAGACCGGGACGGCGACCCAGGCGGTCGGGAGGAACGGGTAGGCCCAGATCGAGAGCGAGGCCAGCGCGGCCAGGCGCAGCCAGGTCGAGAAGCGGCTCTTCTCCCCGCGGCGCTCCAGGTAGAAGGCGCCGACGAACTCTCCCATGTTCCAGGCGAAGAGCAGCACGGCGGCCATCGCGGGATCGCCGAGGATCTTGGTCGCGTAGACCACGGCGATGAGCGTGTGGAAGATCTTGTGCACCGAGTTCAGGGGGATGTTGACGAGCACCAGCGTGCGCAGGTGCCCGTCCGCCCTGACGGCGCGCATCCCCCGGAGCAGGTCCGCCCACCAGACCCGGAGAGCGTCGAGCCCGCGGCGGCCGCTCGAGACGATCGGCGCGTCGGTGGAGCCGTCCGCCGGGCGCAGTCGCCAGAGCTTGAGCAGGGCCAGGCCGGCGGCAAGGCAGAAGACCGGGTGCACCCAGACCGCGCTCATCGCGCCCATCCCCTTGATGAGCATCCCCGCGCCGAAGACGCCGGACATCGCCGCGATCTCCCGCCAGACGTAGAGCCGCCCGTTGTGTACGCGCAGGCCGCCCTCGTCCTTGCCGACGATCTGCGGGAGCGCGGCGCGGCGCGCGACGTCGAAGAGCTCTCCGGCGACTCCGTTGAGCATGAAGAGGCCGTAGACGATCGGCATCGCGGAGGCGCCGCCGGCGGCCAGGACGAACGGAAGCGTCACGATCGCCGCGCCCTGGACGAGCCCCGTCAGCGCCATCGCGCGTCCGGCGCCGACGCGGTCCACGAGCGCTCCGCCCAGGAAGCCCGCGAAGAGGCTCGCGCACTCGGCGGCGAGATAGAGCGCGCTGACGGCCACGGCGGCGTTCATCGTCTGGAGCAGGAGGAGGGGGACGGCGAGATTGAGGGTCTCGATGCCGACTTTGACCGCCGCGACGCCCGCCGCGTAGATCCTGAAGGTGGCTTTAGCGGCCGGGGTCTGCGGGGAGAGCTCCGGGGCCTGCGGCGCGGAGTCGGCGTCGACATGCGCGGGCTCGACCGCGAGGAGCCCCGCGGCCTTCGAGCGGCCGGAGGCGGCGGGAAGCTCTTGGTCCGAAGCGTAGCGGCGCGCGCCGGAACCCTGGAGCAGGTCCTGGAGCGCCGCGCCGGTCCCGTGCAGAGCCGCCGGAGAGGAACCGTCGGCCGACGCGATCTTCAGCAGAGGCGCGGAGGAGGAGGAGAGCTCGGAGGCCTTCTCGCTCAGCGCCCGGCGGGCCGGGACCGTCGCGGCCGGCTGGACGGGGGCGGCGACGCGCGAGGAGGCCGCGGACGGGGCGGAATGGACGAGGACGGCCTGGAGGGACGCTCCCGAAACGACCGCGGAGGGGGCGGCGGCATGGACGACCGCGGCGACCTTCGCCGAGGGGCCGAGGTACGGGAGCGCTTGTCCGAGGACCAGTCCGGAAGAGCCCGCCAGCAGGATGGCGCCGGTCGGGGAATGCGTCTGTACGACTTGGAGCGTCGGGACGGCGGAAGCGTTCGCGCGGGTCCCGAGCGAGGCGACCTGCGCCCAGGCCTGCGGCGGGAGCCAGAGGCCGGTCAGCAGCGCCAGGACGAGGCAGGTGATGGAGCGCACGAGCTTCATGGGGATAGGATAGCCGCCGGCGGACCTCCCTGCGACGGACTTCCGGTCCCGACGGCCACAACGAAAGGCCCAGAGGAGCATGGGCCCAATGCCGGGACATGGGGCATCGCGGGTCCTAAGACGCTCCGAGCGTTCCGCGGTAGAATCGAGCCATGCTCAGAACCCTCGCCCTTCTCGTGCTGGCCCCGAACCCGCTCTGCGCCCAGACCCGCGCCGTCCCCATCGTGACGACGGCCCTTCCCGTGGTCTCCATCCCGGTGCTGGCCCCGACGCCCTCTCTCGCTTTCCCGGGGATGCTCGCGCCCCTTCCCGGCCTGAACCTCCAGCCCGCGCTCGTGCGCGCCGCCGCGTCGCCCGCGCTCCTTCCCTCATCCGTGAAGTCTCCCGCGGCGGCTCAAGCGCTGCCGGCCAAGACCGTCGTGGAGATGAAGGCCTTCGGCGCCGCGCTGGAGGCGGGCCGCTCCGAACCCGTCGCTCTCGAGAAGGGCCTGTCGGCGGCGTACGAGGGCTCCGCGCAGAAATCCGCCTCCCCGCTCGTCGAGGCCGCCGCCCCCGCGCCCGTTCCCTCGGGCCTCCTTCCCGCGCTGCGCTCGCTCTCCCTCGCGCGAAGGTCGGTCGAAGAACCCGCTCCGCCCGCGGGTCCCTCGGGCTGGCGAAAGCTCCTCGCGGCGGGGAAGAAGGCCGGCGCCGTCCTTCTCGGCCTCTACGGCGGGATGAAGCTCGGCGACATCGCCTACTCGCTGCTCGTGCACCGGATGCCGCTCGCCGGCGGCCTGCTCGCGACGGCGGGGATCGCGGCCGGCGTCCTGTGGCTGCGCCGCACCCGCGCCTCCAGCGGACGCGGACCGCTGATGCCCTCGCTCATGGGGACCATCGCCGGCGTCATCCTCGGGAACCTGGTCTGGACCCTCGCCGGCTCGGCCGTTCTGGGCCTCGGCGCGGGCGCAGCGATCGGCCTGGCCGCCGGCCTCTACGCGGGCGGCGTCCTCTTCCCGGACAAGAAGTAACCGTCCCCCATCGGCTCTTCATAAGAACGCCCCTCTCCCGCCAAGCGGGAGAGGGGCAAGCGCGCTCCGCGCGCAGGGTGAGGGGTGCTAGAGCGTCTGCTGCAGACGCTCTAGCACCTTGAGCGCCTTCTGGGTGTTCTCGACGGCGAGCAGGAGCCGCGAGACGCTCCCGCCGATCGCCGTGCCGTAGATGTTCGTGATGTTGACCGCCCCTTCGCCGAGGGCCTTGGTGACCTTGTGCAGCTGCCCCGGCTTGTCCTCGACCTCGACGGAGAGCATCTGGCTCTCGACGCTGGCGTAGCCCGCCTTCGAGATGACGGCCGAATGGTCGCCCTCGCCGCTGAGCGCGATGCGCACGAGCGCGGAGTCGTCGCGCACCTCCGAGGAGATGCCGACGATGTCGATGCCCTGGTCGCCGAAACGCTTGGCGAGGTCGGCCAGCGCGCCGGGCTTGTTGGGGAGGAAGACGCTGTACTGCTTGATGACTTCGATCTTCATTTGACCACCTTGAATCCCGCCGTCCGGAGGACTTCCCCGGAGGAGGAGAGGACTTCGACCTTCCAGTCGCCCGGACCGGCCTGCCGCGTGCTCCAGGTCCGGGTCTTGCGGTGCTTCAAGGAGAGCGTGCTCTCCCCGGCGGGCCGCCCGTCGCGCGACCAGCGGTGCTTCACCGTGGTCGGTACGGAGGAGGCCTTCAGCTCGTTCCAGAAATAGATCATCCCGGCCTGGATGGGCACCCCGGCCGCCGCGGCTCCGACGGGCTCGCGGTCCTGGATGGCCGTGCAGACGGCGCTGCGCGCGACGACGACGGGAGCCGGGGCGGCGCGCTGGTCGTTCTCCGCTCGCGCCGTCCCTGCGGCGTTCGCGCCGCCTTGGGCGGCGCGGAGGTCCGTCGCAGGGGCCGCCGCGCTCTGCGCGGACGGGACGGAGGACGCGGGGTTCTCGGGGGTGCTCTGCGCCGAGCAGACGCCCGCGAAGACGGAGAGGACGATGGCGACGAGGAATCCCTTCATGAGCCTTTTCCTCCTTCCGGTTGGAGAATCATCCTTCCTCGATTATAGCGCTTAAAGCCGATGGGAAGGCAAGGGGTCCGTCACGGACGGAGTTCGAGCACCGAGTAGCCCCAGGGCTCGAGCTCCAGCCCGGAACCGAGCGGGTGGGACTTCGAAGACACCGTCTCCGCGGCGCCGCGCAGGTCCTCGGCGGAGTACGGAGCGCGGACCGGCGCGTCCGAGCGGTTGACGAGCACGGCGAAGCGTTCTCCCGGCAGGCGGCGCTCGTAAGCGAGGAGGTCCCCGAAGGTCTCCAGCAGCTCGAAGTCCCCGGAGGCGAAGACGGGCCGGGTGCGCCGCAGCCGGATGAGACGGCGATAGAGGCCGAGGAGCTCGCGGTCCCAGCGGGAGTCGTCCCAGGGCATCGCCGCCCGCGCGCCGTGCGCGAGCGTCCCGTCGAGGCCGACCTCCTCCCCGTAGTAGACGCTCGGCGCGCCGGGGACGAAGAACGAGAAGACCAGGGCCAGGCGCATGCGGCGCTCGTCGCCCCCGTAGGCGGTGCGCATGCGGTCGGTGTCGTGGGTCGTCAGGATGTTCATCTGGGCGAGGTTCACGGCGGCCGGGTAGTGGCCGAGCATCGCGCGGACCTCCGAGCGGAAGGCCGCCGCGTCGATGGGCGCCATCGGGCGGCCGCCGTACTCGTGGGTGACGCGCAGCTTCTCGCCGGCGAAGTAGCGCAGGCAGGCGGCGGGAAGGAGGTAGTTCATGACGGCGTCGAACATGTCGCCCTGGAGCCAGCGCTTCGCCTCGCCCCAGATCTCGCCGACGAGGTAGGCCTCCGGGTTGACGCCCTTGCAGACGGTGCGGAACTCGCGCCAGAAGGCGTCGTCGTCGATCTCGTTGGGCACGTCCAGGCGCCAGCCGTCGACGCCGAACGCGAGCCAGTGGCGGGCCACGCGCAGGAGGTAGCGCCGGACCTCCGGGTTCGCGGTGTTGAACTTGGGCAGCGCCCCGAGGTTGTACCAGCAGGCGTAGTTCGGCGTCCCCTCGTAGGCCTTCAGCGGCCAGCCGCGCACGTGGAACCAGTCGCGATAGGGGGAGGCGTCCCCGTTCTCGAGGAGATGGACGAACGGGAAGAAGCCGCGCCCGCAGTGGTTGAAGACGCCGTCGAGGACCACGCGCATGCCGCGCGCGTGCGCGGCGTCGAGCAGGGCGCGCAGGGCCTCGTCCCCGCCGAGCACGGGGTCCACCTGCAGGTAGTCGCTCGCGTGGTAGCGGTGGTTGGCCGGCGACTGGAAGATCGGGTTGAGGTAGAGCGCGTTGACGCCGAGGTCGCCGAGGTGGTCGAGACGCTCGGAGACCCCGTAGAGGTCCCCGCCCTTGAAGCCGAGCTCGGTCGGGGGGGAGTCCCAGCTCTCGAAGACGCCGTCGGGCTTGAAGCGCTCTCCCCGCGCGAAGCGGTCGGGGAAGACCTGGTAGAAGACCGCGCGCCGCACCCAGTCCGGGGCGGCCATCAGAACCGGCTCTTCGGCAGCTCCCCGCGGGGGGGAACGGACCGGTCCTTCACGCGCATCTCGAAGTGCAGGTGCGGGCCGGTCGAGTGCCCGGTGGAGCCGAGCTTCGCGATGCGCTGTCCCTGCGCCACCTTGTCGCCGACGCCGACGAGGAGCGCGTCGTTGTGCGCGTAGATCGTCACGTGCTCCTTGTCGTGGCGCAGGAAGACGACGTTCCCGTACCCGGTGAGCTTGTCGCCGGCGTAGGCCACCTCGCCCGGGGCGGCGGCGTAGATGGGGCTGCCGCGGTCGGCCGCGAGATCGAGGCCGTGATGGAACTTCCCCCAGCGCGGACCGTACTCGGAGCTCACGACGCCGGCCTCCATCGGCCAGCGCCAGGCGCCCGTGTACTGCGGGACGGGGAAGGTCTTCGGGACGGCCGGGGCCCCGGGGCGCGGCGGGCGGGCCGCGCCCGGCGCGCCGGGGATGACGCCCGCGGAGACGAGCACGTCGAGGACCTCCCCTTCGTCGAGGTTCTTCGAATCGTGATACTTCTTCAGGATCCTGGCGATCTTCTTGTAGCGGTCGAACTCGGAAAGCGCGCGGCGCCCCTCGGGCGTCAGCGCGATCGCCTTGCGTCCGAGGCGCTGGGCCTCCGAGCAGCCGGCGGACAGGAGGGCGGCGAAGGCGGCGGCCAGGAGGGCCCTTCTCCTCATGTCAGAACCCCGCGCTCGCCCCGCCGCCGCCGGAGGAGCCGCCGCCGAAGCCCGGCCGCTCGGCGGGGGCGGGCCCGGGCTGGGCGGCCGCGACGCCGACGGCCGCGGCGAGGAACTGCCCCGGGGCGAGGCCCTCGTCCTTCGGGACGACGAGCTCTCGGGCGGTCCAGCCGCCGCGCTCGCCCGCCGGGCCGGCGTCGAGCCGGCGGCGGAGGAAGACGGAGAGGGCCATCAGGAAGGCGCCGAGGAGCGCCGCGTCCCAGACATGGCGCTGCAGGCCCAGGTACGGCTTCAGCGTCACCAGCGAGAGCAGCGCGGCGATGCTCCCCGCCGCGAGGAAGGCGCGGCTGCGCCGGGACAGCGCCGAGGCGAGCAGAAGCGGCGGGAGGAGTCCGACCGCGGCGAGCGTCGCCCACTCATAGAGGCTCCCGGCGCGGGGGGCGGGGCGGCCGAAGGAGAGGATGTGCGCGAGCCGGAGGTTGAGCACGAGGTACGCGGAGAGCGCGAGCGCGCCCTGGAGCATGTCCCAGGCCTCGCGCTCGTGCTCGGGGATCTCGCGGCGCGCGCGCATGAGCGCGACGACGGCGAGACTCCCGCCCGCCCAGATGAGCCGCGCGGCGTGCTCTCCGGGGCCGGCGGTGAAGAGGGCGAAGGCGGCCGCACCGATGGAGACGAAAGCCGCGTAGACGTAGCCGACCCGCAGGTACAGGAGCAGGAAGGCCGCGCACACGGGCAGAGAGAAGGACAGGGTCACGGCGCGCGGCGTATGCGGGATGGCCGGCCCGAGCGCGAGGACGAGTCCGAAAGCGATCTGCGATGCTCCGGAGGAGAGCAGGCCCTCCTCCACGCCGAAGCGGTAGAGCCGGTAGCGTGCGAGGAGGAGCTCTCCGAGAACCCAGCAGACGACGCCGGTCAGCGCGATCCACGCGCCCTGCAGCGGCTGACCCTCGACGAACTCGGCGATGAGCACGTTCACCGCGGCGACGGCGACGAGGGCGAGCGCGAAGAAGAGGATGCGGACCGCGAGGCCCGCGCAGCGCAGCGGCTCGCCGGCCTCCGCCTCGAAGGCGCGCAGGTCCTCCTCGCCGACGAGGCGCGAGCGCCGCCAGGCGCGCGCGAGCGTGAGCAGATGGAGCCGGCCCTCCTCCTCGAGGGGGAAGACGCGCAGCCTCACGCGTCCTCCATCCGGCGGCGCAGGGAGAAGAGGAGGACGACGAGCGCGGCGGCCGAACCGAGGAGATAGAGCGCGACGAAGCCGACGCCGGGGCTCTCGAGGGACTTCAGGAAGCAGGCGGAGAATCCCAGGTAGCCGAAGCCGACGCCGTAGAGCAGGTAGGCGAAGCGGCGCTCGCTCAGGCCGAAGACGATGCTCGCCGCGCAGAGGGCCGCGAGGAAGACGAAATCGACGCCCGCGAAGCCGTCCTTGAAGACTCCGGGCAGCAGCAGCACGGCGGCGCCCTGGATCGCGATCGTGAGGTAGGTGTCCCGAAAATGGGGCTTGAGCCCGGAGCGCGCGGTCTGCACGCCCGTCCCGGCGAGCGCCGCGCAGAGTCCGAGGGCGCTCCACTTGAGGAGCTCGAAGTCGTGGATGAAGCGTCCGAGACGCACGCCGAGGAAGCCGGCGAGGTTGAAGACCGCCATCGTGAGCACGAAACGGTTGTCGAAGCGGTAGGCGAGGAGGAAGAAGAGGGCGGCCGAGCCCAGCAGATAGAGGTCCCAGAGGTCCTTGAGGAGCCCGAAGCGGCCCTCGAGGTAGCCGAAGAGGATCCCGAGGAAGGCGCAGCCGAGGTAGAGCACGTAGTCGAAGGCGGCGTGGGGGGAGTTCCAGCGCTCCGGGACGAAGGGTTCGGCGCGGCGGGCGCACCAGAGCAGGCAGCCCGCGCTCGCCGCGGCGAGGAGGCCCGCGATCGTCAGCGGCCCGAGGTCGCGCAGATGGTCCTTGACCGTCCCGCCGACGCCGAAGACCACGAGGAGGGCTCCCAGGTAGAGCAGCGCGCGCAGTTCGGCGTGCACGCCGACGAGCTCGCCCGAGCGCAGGCGGCCGAGCAGGGCCAAGCGCTCCTCCGGGAGGCCGCGGGCGCGGAGCGTCGCGAGGGGATCGAGGCTCACTTCCTCTTGGGAAACACGCCGTTGAGCGCTTTCGCGCAGATGTCGGCGACCTCGGCGGAGAAGTCGCGGTTGCGGCTGAGCCACTGGATGTAGCCGGGCTCGAGCTCGAGCACCTCGCGCAGGGTCTTGCCGCGGTACTTGCCGAAGCTGAAGGCGGCCTCGCCCTCGCGCCAGTTGAGCTTCCCGAGCGCGTCCACGTTCAGGTCGCAGAAGTCGTGCAGGCCGGCGATGTCCTGCGCGAGGTCGGGGCGCCCGGGGCGGCCGTGATAGCGCTCGACCTGCGCGAGGAAGACGTCGAGCGAGGCCTCGGCGTCGGCCGTCGCGTCGTGCGCCTTCTCCAGGAGCTTCCCGCAGTAGAACTCATAGGCCCGCCCGAGCGTGCGCGGCTCGAGCTTGTGGAAGATGGTCATGGCGTCGACGACGCGCCGGCCTTCCATGTCGAGCGGCTTCGCGACCCGCGCGAGCTCCGCCTGCAGCATCGGAAGGTCGTAGCCGCGGATGTTGAAGCCGCCGAGGTCGGCGCCGTCGAAGAGCTCGCGGATCTTCGGGGCCAGGACGCGCAGCGTGGGCGCCTGCGCCGCCATCTCGTCGGTGATGTGGTGGATGGCGATCGCCGCGGGGGGGATGGGGCGCTCGGGGTTCACGAGCGAGTCGAAGCGCTCGCGCGCGCCGTCGACCTTCAGGCGCACGAGGGCGATCTGCACGATGCGGTCGCGCAGGGGGTCGGTCCCCGTGGCCTCGAGGTCGTAGAAGACGAGGTCGCGCTCGAGCTTCACGCGGACACCGACTCCCCGGCCTTCGCGGCCGCCGGCAGCGGGAGCGGCTCGAGGCGCACGCCGAGGAGTTCGGCCGCCTCGACGAAGCGCGCCCGCCAGGGGTCGGCCGGCGTCCGGCCCGCGTCGCGCAGGCCGCGGAACGCCTCGGCGGCGCGCGCGCGGGCGGCGGCCGCCGTGCCGTGCAGGAGGGAGAAGAGGAGGTTCTGCGCCTTCCAGAGGTCGACGGAGAACGGAAGGCGCTTGAGGAGCCGCAGGGACTCGAGGAGGCGCGCGAGCGCCTCGTCGTCCTCGCTGCGCTCGACGACGGCGCGGACCCGGCGCTCGATGAGCGTGCGGAGCAGCGCGGGCAGCGGCCCGGGCTCCACGCGCACGCCGGCGCGCTCGCACTCTTCGAGGAGGGCGGCGGCGCGCGGCAGGTCGGGTTCGGTGCGCTCGAGCGCGCGGCGCAGGTTGTGGTGCAGGGCGACCTCGGCCGCGGTCTGGATCGCCTTCGGCGGCGGCATGCCCCGGGCCCTCAGGAAGCGCAGGAGGGGGGCGTGATGCTCGTAGACCTGGCGGTGGGAGACCACGGCCTCGAGCAGGGCGTTCTCGAGCACCCGGCCCACCATGCGCCGCTGCTCGTCGGCGAAGAGCCGGGAGAGGTCGTAGCCGGAGTCCCCGAAGCGGCGGCCCAGGACCATCATGCAGCCGGTCATGTCGGCGCGGTCGAAGCGCTCGACGAGGTCCTTCTCGAGCGCCTTGTAGTCCTCGTCGCCGCGGTCCTCCTGGACGCCGCCGTGGAAGGCGTGGTCGCCCAGGTGCATCGCCGCGAAGAGGTAGCGCTTCTCCTCGAGGGTGAAGCGCGAGACGAGGCGCACGCGGCCGAGGGCGAGCCGCGCCCGGCCGGCCTGCGCGCGTCGGAAGGCGTCGCGCTCGACGTCCGCGCTGTAGACCTGCGCGTGCTTGGGCGGCTCCGCGAAGAGGGCGTCGAGCGCGTACTGGGCGCAGAGGCCCTCGAAGCCGACGGCGGCCGAGCGCGCCAGACGCTCGTAGACGCGGCGCCCGCTGCCGTGCTCGGCGAGGTTGCTCTCGGCCTTCTCGAGGCGGGAGGCGAGCTTCTCGTGCCAGTCCCCGCCGAAGAGCTCCCCGGCGAGGTCGGCGGCGCGCGCCGCGTACTGCAGGACCTGGACGGTCTCCAGACCGGAGAGGTCGTCGAAGAACCAGCCGCAGCTCGTGTACATGAGCAGGAGGTGGAGCTGGAGCTCGAGGAGCTTGAGGACCTCGACGCGCTCGTCGCCCGAGAGCGGCTTGAGCGCGTGGCGCAGGAGGAAGGAGTCGATGCTCCGCGGGGAGGGATCGAGGACGATCTCGACGTACGCGTCGCGCGCGGCCCAGGGGTCTCGCAGAAGCGCCGCGGCCCGCTCCTCGTAGCGCGCGCCGGCCTCGTCGCGCAGGGCGTCGAAGGCGGCGCGCAGGGGGCCGCGCCAGGCCTGCCGCCAGCCCGGCCCGGCGCCGCAGTTGCAGCCGCAGTCGGAGCGCCAGCGCTCGACGCCGTGGACGCAGCTCCAGGAGCTGTTCTCGTGGAGCTCGACCTCCCAGGTCGGCGGATGCAGCGCGAGGAACTGCGAGAAGTTCGTGAGCTTCGCCAGGCCCTTCTCCTCGATGGTCTTGAGCGCGTAGGCGAGCGCCATCTCGCCGAAGCGGTGGTGGTGCCCGTAGGACTCCCCGTCGGTGGCGATGCTGACGAGCTGGGCGTCCTCGCGCTCCTCCGAGAAGGCGGAGACGAGACGGCGCGCGAAGTTCGCTCCGTCGGCGAGGAGCTTCTCGAAGGCGATGCCCAGCGAGATGGGGCCGTCGTAGAAGAAGACGGAGAGGGTCTTCCCCGAGGGGAGCCAGACCCGGTAGGCGCGGGTGGGGTCGATGCCCTTGCCCGCGTCCGTCCACTCCTTCGCGCCGAAGCGGCGCAGGCGCCGGGCCTGCCGGGGGGCGAGGATCGTGTAGCGCACGCCCGCCTCGGCCAGGACCTCGAGGGTCGCGAGGTCGACCGCGGTCTCGGGCAGCCACATCCCTTCGGCGCGCCGCCCGAAGCGGCGCTCGAAGTCCTTGAGGCCCCAGAGCGTCTGCGTGACCTTGTCGCGGCGGACCGCCAGCGGCATGATCATGTGGTTGTAGGGCTGGGCCAGCGCGGACCCGTGTCCGCCGAAGCGGCGGCGGCTCTCGCGGTCGGCCTCCAGGATGGCCCGATAGGTCTCGGGCTCCCGGCGCTCGAGCCAGCTCAGCAGGGTGGGGCCGAAGTTGAAGCTGATGCGGGCGTAGTTGTCGACGAGCTCGGAGATGCGCCCGTCCGCGTCGAGCACGTGGGCCGCCGCGTTGGCCCGGTAGCACTCGTAGGCGATGCGCTCGTTCCAGTCATGGAACGGCTTGGCCGAGTCCTGGACCTCGATCTCGTCGATCCAGGGGTTCTCGCGCGGCGGCTGATAGAAGTGTCCGTGGACGCAGACGAAGCGTTCCTTCGACTTCGGGACCTCGACGGTGCCCAATCAGCCCTCGGCCCTCAGGATGACGCAGCCCAGCGGGGGGACCGTCGCCCGCAGCGAGAAGGGCCGGCCGTGGCGCGGCTCCGGGGAGGCGTGCAGGCCGCCCTCGTTGCCGATCCCGCCGCCCCAGTAGTCGCGGGCGTCGCTGTTGAGGATCTCCCGCCAGTAGCCGGCGGCGGGCACCCCGACGTGGTAGCCGATGCGCGGCACCGAGGTGAAGTTCAGGAGGACGAGCACCGGCTTGGAGCGGTCGCGCCCGAAGCGCAGGAAGCTCAGCACGCTCGCGTCGCAGTCGGAGCAGTCCACCCATTCGAAGCCGGGAGACTCGTTGTCGAGCTCGTGGAGCTGGGGGTTCTCGCGGTAGGCGCGGTTGAGGTCCGCGACCCAGCGCTGGACGCCCTGATGCGGCTCCCACTGCAGGAGGTGCCAGTCGAGGCTCTTCTCGTTCCACCACTCGTCGCGCTGGCCGAACTCGCCGCCCATGAACAGGAGCTTCTTCCCCGGCTGCGTCCACATGTGGGCGAAGAGGAGCCGGAGGTTGGCGAACTTCTGCCAGTCGTCGGAGCCCGCCATCTGCGTCAGGAGCGCGCATTTGCCGTGGACGACCTCGTCGTGCGAGAGCGGCAGCACGAAGTTCTCGTGCCAGGCGTAGATCATGCGGAAGGTCAGCTGGTTGTGATGGTACTTGCGGTGGATGCCGTCCTTGCGCATGTACACCAGCGTGTCGTGCATCCAGCCCATGTCCCACTTGAAGCCGAAGCCGAGCCCGCCCAGGTAGGTCGGACGCGAGACCGCGCCCCAGGCCGTGGATTCCTCGGCGTACATCTGCGCGCCGGGATGGCTCTTGTAGACCTCTTCGTTGAGGCGGCGGATGAGGCCGATGGCCTCCAGGTTCTCGCGGCCCCCGTAGATGTTGGGGATCCACTCGCCTTCCTTGCGCGAGTAGTCGCGATAGAGCATCGAGGCGACCGCGTCCACGCGCAGGCCGTCGGCGTGGAACTTCTCCATCCAGAACAGCGCGCTCGAGATGAGGAAGCTCCGCACCTCGTGACGGCCGTAGTTGAAGATGTAGCTGCCCCAGTCGGGGTGGAAGCCCTCGCGCGGGTCCGCGTGTTCGTAGAGGTGCGTGCCGTCGAAGTAGCCCAGCCCGTGCTGGTCGGTGGGGAAGTGGGAGGGCACCCAGTCCAGGAGGACGCCGATCCCCGCCTGGTGGAGCTGGTCGACGAGGTACATGAAGTCCTGCGGCGTCCCGTAGCGGCTCGTCGGGGAGAAGTAGCCGGTGCTCTGGTAGCCCCAGGAGCCGCCGAAGGGATGCTCCATGACCGGCATGAACTCGACGTGCGTGAATCCCATGCGCGTCAGGTACTCGACGAGCTTCGGGGCGAGCTCCCGGTAGGTCATGGAGCGGCCGCCGTCCTCGGGGACGCGCATCCACGAGCCGACGTGCATCTCGTAGATGGAGACGGGCGCGTGGAGGCCTCCGCGCTCGGCGCGCTTGGACATCCACTCGGAGTCGTTCCACTCGTAGGCGAGGTCCCAGACGACGGAGGCCGTCTTCGGCGGGACCTCCGCGTAGAAGGCCATCGGGTCCGCCTTGTCGACCTTGTAGCCGTGCTCGTGCGAGCGGATGTGGTACTTGTAGACGGTGCCCTGCCCGAGCCCGGGGACGAAGCCCTCCCAGATGCCCGAGGAGCCGTGGGGGTGGAGCCGGTCCTTGTTGCGGTCCCAGTCGTTGAAGTCGCCGATGACGGAGACGAAGCGCGCGTTCGGGGCCCAGACGGCGAAATACACGCCGTCGACGCCGTCGCGCTGGGCCAGGTGGGCGCCGAGCTTGTCGTAGAGCCGGAAGTGCGAGCCCTCGTTGAAGAGGTACGCGTCGTCGTCCGAGAGCAGCGTCGGCCCGTGCGGCAGCAGGTCCTTGCGCGTCCGATGGGCGGAGGTCATGACGTGAAGGGGTACGCCAGCTCCGCCGGGTCTTTCACGCCTACGGCCTTCAGGAATCCGTTCCTCACCTCGACCTCCTTGTCGCGCCAATCCGAATCCGTCGCCTCCGCCGGCATCGTGACCGAGCCGCCGGCGATCATGCCGTGCCCGCCCGCCGAGCCGACGCCGAGCAGCCGCGTGAGCACGCGCCCCGCGTGGGCGTCCTCCCTGCGCGAGCGCAGGGACACGTAGAGCCGGCCGGCGAAGCGGCCGGTGCAGAACGACCAGCGCATGCGCTCGTGCGTGAGCAGGAAATCGGCCATCTGCGCGACCCGGTCCGGGGTGGGGACCTCCCCGAGGTGAACGCCGATGATGTCGCGCAGCACGAAGGCGTCGCGGATCGCCCGCCCGAGCAGTCCGAAGAAGGCGCGCGGGTGCAGGGGGTTCTGGATGCGGGCGAGGGTCTTGGTGTTGCTGCGCTGGATGAGCGCCAGATAGGCCTGGATGTCGCGCGGCCCCGTGTCGCGCCCGAGGTTCTCGGTCTCCGAGGTGATGCCGTAGACGAGCGCCGTGGCGATGCGCGCGGGGATCTCGAGCCCGCTGGCGAAGAGGACCTCGGCGGCGATCGTCGAGGTCGCCCCCGCGCTCGGGTCCACCCACAGGAAGTCGGCCTCGGTCGCCGGGTGCAGCGCGTGGTGGTCGATGACGACCGTCGCTTTTCGCCGGCGCTTGAAGGGGTTGTTCTGGAAGGGCGGCTGCGTATCGATGAGGACGACGTGCTCGTAGCGCTTGAGGTCGTCGGCGCGCAGCGGGCGGATGGGGATGCGCAGCGTCTTGGCCATCATCTGGTTCTCGATGCGGCCGATGATGCCGCCGTAGGCGATGCGGGAGCGGATGCCGTGGAGCTTCTCCGCGGCGTAGGCCAGGGCCAGCGAGGTGGCCATGCAGTCCGGGTCCGGGTGGTTGTGGGTGAGGAAGAGCAGCGGCGAGATCTCCTTGCCGTGCCCGGCGAGGAAGTCGAGGAACTCCTGCGGCGTCGGCTTCTCGCTCATCGGGCCTTGAGGTGCACGCGCACCGCGGGCGGGTCGAGGCGCACGAGGACGATCCCTTCCGGGAGCGCGATGCAGTCGCGCCCGAGCAGGACCTCGCTCTCTCCCGCGTCGGCGCGGGAAAGGTCGAGGTGGGCCCGCAGGCGCTCGGCGTCGAGCAGGTAGAGACTGCGCTGCGCGCCGGCGACGGTGGCGCGCACCGAAGACGGCTGCGCGGCGTCGACGGCCAGGGAGGGGGGGAGGTTGTGGAAGACGACCGGCACGACGTACTCGCGCAGCATCGGCTTCTCGCCGTGCACGAAGTGGAACCAGAGCCCGAAGCCCAGGAGGACCGCCGCGGCCTTGGCCTTCAGGTTGCGCTTCCAGACCGGCAGGCCGGGAGGGGCGCCGGGCACCGTGTCCTTTCGGAAGGCGTCGATGCGCGCGCGCAGCTGTCCGAGGTCGCGCACCTCGCCGAGCTGGCCGTCCTCGGCGATGGAGATCATCCCGCGCTCCTCGCTGACGACGAGGCAGAGGGCGTCGGTGAGCTCGGAGAGTCCGACCGCGGCCGCGTGGCGCGTGCCGAGCCGCGCGTTCTGCGCGAGGTCGCGGCCCAGCGGGAGGTAGACGCTGAAGCGCTCGACGCGCTCGTTGCCGATGACCATCGCGCCGTCGTGCCCCTCGGAATGCGGGTCGAAGATGCTCAGCAGCAGCGCCCGCGAGATCTTCCCGTCGAGCTCGTGCCCCTCGGTGATGTGCCGCTCGATGGGGTCGCGTCCGCGCAGGACGATGAGGGCGCCGTAGCGCTCGCGCGCGAGTTCGCCGAGCGCCTGGACGAGCTCCTCGATCTCGGCGTCCGGATGGGGGGAGAGACGGCGCTTGCCCAGGCTCCAGACCGCGAGGCGCTCGAAGAAGTGACGGATCTCCTCCTGGAAGATGACGATGAGGGCGAAGAGCGAGACCGCGAAGAAGCCCTGGAAGAGGTAGGCCGTGAGCACGAGGTTGAGGATGCGGGCGACGATGTAGATGCCGGTGAGGATGAACATCCCGATGGCCACGAACGCGGCCTTCGTGCGGCGGAACCAGGTCCAGGCGAGATATAGGAGGAGGGAGACGATCGCGATGTCGAGCGCGTCGGCGAGTCCGAAGCCCGTCAAAAGGTCGAGGATCCTCGGCATTTTTCCGGGACGCGCGCGCGGAGCGCGACCCTGTGAGAGCATACCATACCCGCGCCGACGCGAGGAAGCCCGCTTCCGCTCGCCGCGCGGAGTCAAACGGCGGTCATGCCGATTTTACCCCGCCGCCATGGTCCCGCGATGCGAGCCCGAGTATCCTCTCCCTCATGAAAACGAACATGCACGCGAACGCCGTGAGTCCGATCCGGATCGGACATCGCTGGTCCGTCGTCCTCTCGGGAGGAGACGGCCAGAGGATGCTGCCCTTCACCGCCGCCTGGCTCGGTGAAGCGCGGCCGAAGCAGTACTGCTCCTTCCTGGGGAAGAGGACCATGCTGGAGCATACCCTCGCGCGCGCCGCGAGGGTCGCCTCCCCGAGCGAGGTCGTGACCGTCATCGGTCAGGGGCACTGGCGCTTCCTCGACGAGCCCCTGCGCGTGGACCTCCCCGGCCGCGTGCTCGAGCAGCCCGCGAACCGCAGGACGGCCCCGGGGATCCTGCTCCCTCTGGCCTACGTGCTGGCATGCGACCCCCGGGCGACGGTCGCCGTCATGCCCTCCGACCACTTCATCCTCACCGACGACGCCTTCATCGATCGCATGACGCGGGGGCTCGAGGCCGCCGAGAAGCTCGAGGACCGGGTCGTCCTGCTGGGGATGCCGGCCAGCCGGCCGGAGCCCGAGTACGGGTGGATCCGCCCCGGGGAGCGTCTGGCCCCCGGCGTCCGCTCCGTCGCCGGGTTCCATGAGAAGCCCGACGCCGCCGCCGCCCACCGGTTCTACCGGCAGGGGTGTCTGTGGAACACCTTCATCATGGCGGCCAAGGCGAGGACGCTCTGGGACCTCGCCGAACGCATGCTCCCCCGCATCCACGAGCGCTTCGAACGCCTGCGCTCGGCCTTCGGGACCACCGAGGAGGCGCGTACGCTCCAGGCGGTCTACCGGGACATGCCGGAGGCCGACTTCTCCCGAAGCGTGCTCCAGGCCGCTCCGGAGGCCTGCGCCGTCCTGCCGATGGACGGCGTCGTCTGGGACGACTGGGGCCGCCCCGAGCGCGTGCTCACCACGCTTCATCGGATCGGCCGGACGCCGAACTTCCCGGCGGGACTGATCGTCCCCGCGAAGGAGTCGCGCAAGGACGCGTCATCCCTCGCCGCATGAACCGGACGATCCTGCGGGATGGGGAGAGGGAGGAGTCCGTCGCGGGCGCGCTGCGCTGGCTGGACCTGCTGCTGCGCTCCCATCCGCTCCTGGACGGGGGGCGGGGGGCGCGGCCGTCAAGAAATCGTCACATCCGCTAGACGCGGCGGTCATGGCGCGCGGACGGCGGATGGGCTAGAATAGCCCCATGGCCAACGCCAAGATCCTGGTCGTCGAGGACGAGAAGGACATCGTCCGGCTCCTGCGCTACAACCTGGAGAAGGAAGGCTACCGCGTCGTCGCCTGCCACGATGGGGAGTCCGCGCTCGAGTCCTTCCGCAAGGAGCGTCCGGACCTCGTCGTCCTCGACCTCATGCTCCCCAAGCTCGACGGCATCGAGGTCTGCAAGCGCCTGCGCCAGGGCTCCCGGGTCCCCATCCTCATGCTCACGGCCAAGAAGAGCGAAGCCGACCGCATCGTCGGCCTCAAGATCGGCGCCGACGACTACGTCACGAAGCCCTTCTCGGTCGGGGAGCTCGTCGCGCGGGTCTCGGCGCTGCTGCGCCGCGCCGCCCCCGCCCCCGCGGCCGGACGCCGCGCGGGCGCGCTCGATATGGACTTCGAGCGCCACGAGCTCCGCGTCGACGGCGAGCCGGTCTCCGTGACCCCGAAGGAGTTCGAGTTCCTCAAGCTCCTCGTCGAGGCCGACGGGAAGGTGCTCACCCGCGACGACCTCCTCGAACGCATCTGGGGCTACGACCGCTCCATGGACATCGACACGCGCACCGTCGACCAGCACATCGCCCGCCTGCGCCGGAAGCTCGGAGCCGAGGGGGAGCGCATCCTCACGGTCACCAACGTCGGGTACCGCTTCCGCGCATGAGTTCCCGCGCCCGCATCCGGCTCATCATCCTCGCCGTGGCCGCCCTCTCGGCGGCTCTCACCGGCTTCGCCGGCTGGCGTTCGGCGCGCGTCCATCTCGTCGAGGAGCTCGCCGAAGGGCTCCTCGAGCGCACCCGCCTCCTCGCCCGCGAACTTCCCGCGGAGCGCTCAGGGACGGCCGCCCTCGCCGCGTGGGTCTCCAGGTCCGCTCCCATCGCGGACGCCCGCATCAGCCTCATCGCCCCCGACGGACGACTGCTCGCCGACTCGAGCCTGAAGCCCGACGGCCTCGCCCGCGCGGAGAACCACGCCGACCGGCCGGAGTTCGTCGCGGCCCGCCGCGGGGGAAAGGGGACGGCGCTGCGCCACAGCCATTCGACCGGCATGGACTTCCTCTATGCCGCCGCGCCGGTCTCGGAGCGGCCCGACGCGCCGGTCCTGCGCCTGGCCATGCCGCTCGGCCGAGTGGACGAGGCCCTCTCCCGCATGCGGCGCACCGTCGTCTACTACGCCTTCATCGCCCTGCTCTTCGCGCTCTTCTTCGCCGCCTTCGCCGCGGCGCTGCTCCATCGCCCGGTCGAGCTCCTCGCCGAGGCCGCGGACCGCATGGCCGCGGGCATCGGCCTCCCCTCTCAGCGCGGGAAGGACGAGCTCGACCGCCTCGCGGAGGTCCTCCACGAGCTCGCCCTGAAGTCTTCGGGCGCGCTTCAGGCGCTCGGCGAGGAGAAGTCCCGCCTGCAGGCCACGCTCGCCCACATGGCCGAGGGCGTGGCCGTCGTCGACGCCGAAGGGCGCCTGCGCGAGGTCAACCCCGCGATGGAGGCCCTCTTCGGGCTCGAGGCGGCGCGCGCGCGCGGCGTGCCGCTCATCGAGGTCCTGCGCCATGGAGAGCTCAAGACCCTGCTCGACCGCGCCGCCGCAGGGACGGCCCCCGTCTCCGGCGAGCTCACGGTCTTCACGCCCGAGGAGCGCGTCTTCGAGGCGCACGCGACGCCGATCCTGGAGAACGGCCGCCCGCACGGGACGGTGCTCGTGCTCCACGACATCACGCGTCTGCGCCGCCTCGAGGAGATGCGTCGGGACTTCGTCGCCAACGTCTCGCACGAGCTGCGCACTCCGCTGGCCTCGATCAAGGGCTTCGCGGAGACCCTGCGCCGCGGCGCGCTCGAGGACGCGGAGCACCGCCTGGAGTTCGTCGGGACCATCGAGACGCAGGCCGACCGACTGACCCGGCTCGTCGACGACCTCCTCGAGCTGGCCTCCGTGGAGTCCGGCCGCCGCCCTCTGCGTCTGGAGCGCGTCGAGCTCGGGACCTTCGCCCGCGACGTCGCCGCCTCGCTCGCGCCCCTGGCGGAGAAGCGGCGCGTCCGCGTCGAAGTCGCCGCCGACGCCGGCCTCGCGGTCAAGGCCGACCCCTCCGCGCTGCGCCTGCTCCTGCAGAACCTGCTCGACAACGCCATCAAGTACAACCGCGAGGGGGGAGAGGTCCGCGTGAGCGCCTCGCGGGAGGGCGCGAGCGTCGACCTCTGCGTGAGCGATACGGGCCTCGGCATCCCCGCCGCGGACCTTCCGCGCGTCTTCGAGCGCTTCTACCGCGTCGACAAGGCGCGCTCGCGCGAGCTCGGCGGCACCGGGCTCGGTCTCGCCATCGTCAAGCACCTCGCCGAAGCGCACGGCGGCCGCGTCCGGGCCGAGAGCGTCGAAGGCTCGGGCTCGTCCTTCCACGCCGTCCTGCCGGCAGCCTGAAGCCCCCCGCTCACTCGATCCGGAAATCCGCGGGCCGCGAGAGGAACTCCTGCGCGTCGCGCGTCCCCTGGTCGAAGGAGCGGCGGCACTCCTCGCGGTCGAACGCGAACACCCCCATCTTCAGCGGCTCGAGGGGATCGAGCTCGAAGAAGCGCAGGCCGTGCTCCTCTCCCGGTCCGTCGAGCGCCGCGAGCGCGTTGTGCACCTGCGCGCGCAGGAGCTCTCCGACGAGCGCGGAGGTGAAGCCGCGCGGCGAGAGCCGCGGGACGCGGGGCGCATGGCGGCCGACGACGGTGACGAACACGAAGTCGCGAGCGCCGCGCGACGCCAGCGGCCGCAGGTCCGCGAACGAGAGCAGATGCCCGTCGACGAGCAGCCGCGCCCGCGGGCCGGCCGCCCCTGCGGCGAGCTCGACCGGCGGGAACAGGTAGGGGACGGCGACCGAGCCGAGCACGCAGTCGACGAGCGGCCCGTCCCAGCGGCCTCCTCCCGCGGCCGGGGAGAACGAGGCCTGGAAGAGCCCGCCGTCGCGGATGTCCGCGCTCACGACATAGAGCCAGCAGCGGCCACGGGCGCGAGCGCGTTCCTCGTCGATGAACCGCGCGAGGAACGCGCGCACGGGGGCCTGCGCGAAGAGGCTGGGCGGGAAGAGGCGCGGACGCGGGCGCAGGAAGGAGCGCCGCGGGACATCGCGCCAGGCCTCCCGCAGAGCCTCCAGCCCGTCCTGATAGTAGGCGGCGGCGTTGACGCTTCCCGCGCTGGTGCCGAGGACGGAGTGGAGCGACCAGCCGCGCCGCGCGCAGAGCTCGTGGAGCACGCCGCCCTGCCAGCTCCCCAGCGCCGCCCCTCCCGAGAGGATCAGCGCGGTCGGGCGCGAGCCGAGCGGAGCCTGCTCGAGGGAAGGGCCGTGCGCTCGCCGGGGGGAGGTTTCCGCCATGGCGCGATTATCGCATTTCGGTGCGTCATGAGATGTTCACACCCTCGCGACGCCGCCGCAATGGGCCGGAGCCCGCGGGACTGCTGTAATCTCCGTGACGACAACGCCGAGGAACGCGCCGACGCGCGGACCCCTCTTACAAGGAGACACGCACCATGAAGAACGCCGTCGCCGCCGCCCTGCTCGCCCTCGGGCTCGCGCTCCCCGCCGGAGCGCAGGAAGTGAAGCTCTCGAACTATCTCGAGAGCGTGAAGTTCGGAGGGGACTTCCGCCTTCGTGCGGAGAACTTCCGACGGCAGACCCCGACCAAGCTCGACCGCAACCGCCAGCGCTACCGCCTGCGCCTGGGCGCGGAGGTCCAGTTCCCGGACCAGCTCCTCGGCGTCTTCCGCTTCGCCTCGGGCACCGGCGAGCAGGTCTCGACGAACCAGACCTTCTCGAGCCTCGGCACCCAGAAGGGCATCTACATCGACCAGGCCTACCTCGCCTGGCGTCCGAGGGTCGGAGACAACGGGAGCGTCTACCTCCAGTCGGGGCGCATGCAGAACGCCCTCTGGCAGACCTACACCTCGGACATCCTCTGGGACACCGACCTGAATCCCGAGGGATTCGGCGAGGGCGGAGAACTCCTCCTTTCGGAGGCGGGCTTGACCCTCTTCGCCAACGCCCAGCAGCTGGCCGCGGCCGAATCCTCGAACAGCACGGCGCGCCCGTGGTGCTTCAGCCAGCAGCTCGGGCTGGAGACGCGTCTGCCGCTCGAGTCCCGCCTGCGCATGGCCGCCGCTTATCACGGCTGGACGAACATCGACGCGTTCGCCTTCGGCCAGGGCGTGACCCAGGACGGCAACCGCCGGTATTCCACGAACATCCCGAAGAACCGCTTCGGAGTGGCCGAGATGACGGCGGAAGTCCGCTCCTGGCTCGGGAGCCTGCCGCTCTCCCTGCAGGGGACCTACATCAACAACCTGCGAGCCCGCAGCGACCTCGGCTCGGCCGAGAACTTCGGCTGGCAGGCGGGCGCGATCCTGGGCAAGGCCTCCGCCGCGAAGACCTGGGAGGCCGCCGCCTTCTATAAGTTCGTGCGCACCGACGCGACGGTCGCCGACGCCTCCGACTCCGACTTCGGCAACGGCGGCACCAACCGCAAGGGCGCCATCCTGTGGCTCGCCTGCAGCCCGCGCGACTGGATGCAGGTGAAGGCCAAGTACTTCATCACCCGCCTGCTGGCCCCCAACCAGGGCCAGACCGACGACTCCATCAACCGCGCCCAGCTGGACTTCCAGGTGAAGTTCTAGACGCGCGCGAGCCCTCGACGGGGGATCCCGCCGTCACACGATGTTTGAACGAGCGTCATGCGAACGTCAAACGTCGAAGTTAGAATCGAAGCAATGGAGAAACCGAACATGAAGAACCTTCTCAGTCCTCTCAAAGCCGCGGCGTGCCTCCTGCTCGCCGCATCCTCCGCGGCAGCGGCGGAGGTGACCACCCTCAACGGAGCCGGGGCCTCCTTCCCCTACCCCATCTACTCCAAGTGGTTCGACGACTACCGCACGGTGCGCCCGGACCTGCAGATCAACTACCAGTCCATCGGCTCGGGAGGAGGGATCCGCCAGATCACCGCCCGCACCGTGGACTTCGGCGCCACCGACGGGCCGATGACGGACAAGCAGCTCTTCGCGGTGGACGGGAAGCTCCTCCACCTGCCCACGGTACTCGGGGCCGTCGTCCCCGTCTTCAACGTCAAGGGCGTCGCCGCCCTCAACCTGAGCGGAGAGGTCCTCGCGGACGTCTTCCTCGGGAAGATCCGCATGTGGAACGACAAGGCCGTCGCCGACCTCAACCCCGGCGTCGAGCTGCCCTCGGCGCCCATCACCGTCATCCACCGTTCCGACGGCTCCGGCACGACCTTCTGCTTCGTCGACTACCTGAGCAAGGTCAGCCCCGAGTGGCTCAAGAAGGTCGGGCGCGGCACCTCGGTGAACTGGCCCGCCGGCCTGGGAGGGAAGGGCAACGAGGGCGTCGCGAGCATGGTGAAGGGGACGCCCGGCGCCATCGGCTACGTCGAGCTCATCTACGCCAAGCAGAACGGCATCGCCTACGCGGCCGTACGCAACAAAGCCGGCAAGTTCACGCTCGCGGACATCGACTCCGTCACCGCGGCGGCGGCCTCCTCCGCGAAGTCCGTCCCCGCGGACTTCCGCGTCTCCATCACCGACGCGCCCGGCGAGAAGGCCTACCCCGTCTCGACCTACACCTGGCTGCTCGTCTATCAGAAGAATCCGGCACCGCGCGGAGAGATCCTCAAGGGCTTCCTGCGCTGGATGCTCAAGGACGGGCAGAAGAGCGCGTCGTCCCTAGGCTACGCGCCCCTGCCCTCCGAAGTCGCCGTCAAGGTCGCCGCGGCGGTGGAGACCGTGCGGTGACCGTCCTCCTCGCGCAAGCCCCCGCGCGAGGAATCGTGAGCAAGGCCGCCGGCCCGCGCGAGCGGGCCGGCGACCGCGTCTTTCAAGCCGTGCTCTGCGCGGCCGCCCTGAGCGTCGTCGCGCTCGCGTCCGCCCTCGGCTTCCAGCTCGCGGCCGGCTCCCGCCTGCTCTGGAGGACGACGGGGCCCGCCTTCCTGTGGGGGACGACATGGGACCCGGTCGCCGAGGTCTTCGGCGCGCTCCCGTTCATCTTCGGGACCCTCGTCACCTCCGCGCTGGCCCTCCTCATCGCCGTGCCGCTGGGCGTCGGCGCGGCGGTCTTCCTCGCCGAGATGGCGCCGCGCCGGGCCGCCGCGGTCTGCAGCTTCCTCATCGAGCTCCTCGCCGCCGTCCCCAGCGTCATCATCGGCCTCATGGGGATCTTCGTGCTGGTCCCGGCGGTGCGCGCCGTCGAGCCCTTCCTCATCTCCGCGCTGGGCTGGACCCCCTTCTTCTCCGGCGCCCCCTACGGCGTGGGGGTGCTGAGCGCCGGGCTCGTCCTCGCGGCGATGATCCTGCCGTACATCACGAGCATCACCCGCGAGGTGCTCCTGAGCGTCCCGCAGTCCCTCAAGGAGGGCGCGCTCGCGCTCGGCGCCACGCGCTGGGAGAGCGTCCGCACGGTCTCCCTGCCCTACGCGCGCTCGGCGGTGCTCGGAGCGGTCTTCCTCGCCCTCGGCCGCGCCCTCGGAGAGACCATGGCCGTGACCATGGTCATCGGCAACACCCCCAAGATCTCGGCCTCGCTCCTCGACCCCGGCTACAGCATGGCCGCCGTCATCGCCAACGAGTTCGCCGAGGCGACCTCCGACGCCTACGTCCACGCCCTCATCGGCGTCGGCCTCGTCCTCTTCGTCCTGACCCTCGTCATCAACGGCGCCGCCCGCTGGATGATCCACCGCCTGGGAACGCCGGGGAAAGGAGCGCCGCGGTGAGATTCCCCGACTACGCGCGCCGCCGCCGGACGGACCGCCTCGCGACCGCCGTCGCCGCCGCCTGCGCGCTCGTCTCCGTCTCGCTGCTCTTCGCCATCCTCGGCTACATCGCCTTCAAGGGCGCCTCCGCGGTGGGCTGGGACTTCCTCACGAAGCTGCCGAAGCCGGTCGGCGAGACCGGCGGAGGCATCGCCAATTCCATCGTAGGGACGGCGAAGATCGTCGGTCTGGCCTCGCTCCTCGGCATCCCCGTCGGCGTGCTCGGCGGCGTCTACCTCGGGGAGTACGCCTCGACCCGCACGGCGGCCCTCGTCCGCTTCGCCGCCGACATCCTCAACGGCGTCCCGTCCATCGTGATGGGCATCTTCGCCTACGCCCTGGTCGTGCTCCCGCTCAGGCATTTCAGCGGCATGGCCGGCAGCGTCGCGCTCGCGGTCATCCTCGTTCCCATCGTCCTGCGCAACACCGAGGAGTTCATGCGCCTGGTGCCCCGCAGCGTCCGGGAGGGGGCGCTCGCCCTGGGCATCCCGCGCTGGAAGACCGTGCTGCGCGTGGCCCTGCCTACGGCCGCGCCCGGCGTGCTCACGGGCGTCCTCCTCGGCCTCTCCCGCATCGCGGGCGAGACCGCGCCGCTCATCTTCACGGCCTTCGGGAACCGCTTCTGGGACCAGGGGATGCTCCACCCCATGGCCGCCCTGCCGCTGACCATCTACACCTACGCCATCTCGCCCTACGAGGATTGGCACCGCCAGGCCTGGGCGGGCGCCTTCATCCTCCTCCTGTTCGTGCTGACGACCAACGCGCTGGCCCGGCTGCTGACGAGGCGCCCCGCCGGAGGACACTCATGACCGCGACCATTCAAGCCCCGCCGCCCGCCCTCGACCCGTCGGCTCCGAACGCCGAGGACCGCCGGGTCGTCCTCGAGACGCGGGGGCTTCGCGCCGGCTACGGCGCCGCCGAGATCCTCAAGGGGGTGGACCTCCCCGTCCGCGAGCGCCTCGTCACCGCCGTCATCGGTCCCTCGGGCTGCGGCAAGTCCACGCTCATCCGCTGCCTCAACCGTCTCCATGAAAGCGCCCCGGGCGGCTGGTGCGAGGGCGGTCTCCTCCTCGACGGAGAGGACCTCATGGCGCTGGACCCCGTGCTCCTGCGCCGGCGCATCGGCATGGTGTTCCAGCGCCCCAACCCCTTCCCGAGCATGTCCATCCGCGAGAACGTGGCCGCAGGCCTCACGCTCAACGGCGTCCGGGTCCGCCGCGTCGTCGACGAGCGCGTCGAGCGCGCGCTGAGCGACGCGGCCCTCTTCGACGAGGTCAAGGACCGCCTCGACGAGCCCGCGCTCGGCCTCTCCGGCGGGCAGCAGCAGCGCCTCTGCATCGCGCGGGCCCTCGCCGTCGAGCCGGAGGTCCTCCTGCTCGACGAGCCCTGCTCCGCCCTCGACCCCATCGCCACCGCCCGCATCGAGGAGCTCCTCTTCGAGCTCAAGAAGCGCCTCACCATCGTGACCGTCACCCACAACATGCAGCAGGCCGCGCGAGTCTCGGACCACACGGCGTTCCTGCTGATGGGCGAGCTCGTCGAATCCGGCCCGACCCAGCAGGTCTTCACCCGCCCGAAGGACAAGCGCACCGAGGACTACATCACCGGCCGGTTCGGCTGAGAGGACTCCCATGACCACGAAGAAGCGTTTCGACGACGACCTCGGCGCGGCCCGCGCCCGCCTGCTCGAGATGGGCGCGGCGTGCGAGGAGATGGTGCACTACGCGGTGAAAGTCCTCACCGAGCGCGACCCTTCGCGCATCGACGAGGTCCGCCGGCGCGAGGAGCTCGTCAACCGGCTCCACGTCGAGGTCGACGAGCGCTGCCTCCAGCTCCTCGCGCTCTACCAGCCCGCCGCCGGCGACCTCCGCACCATCGCCGCGGCGCTCAAGATCAGCACCGACCTCGAGCGCATCGGCGACCAGGCCATGAACATCGCCGAGACGGGCCTCTTCTTCCTCGAGCAGCCGCGCATGCGGCTCTTCGACATCCCGCGCATGGCCGAGCTCGCCGCGGCGATGCTCAAGGACGGACTCGACGCTTTCACCCGGGGGGACGTCGAGAAGGCGCGCGCCGTCCTCCAGCGCGACGACGAGGAGGACGCGCTCAAGAGCCGCGTCTTCAACGAGCTCATGCAGCTCATGCAGGCCGACGCCTCCACCATCCAGAGGGGCATCGACATCATCCTCGTCGCCCGCAACCTCGAGCGGATCGCCGACCACGCGACCAACATCGCGGAGGACGTCATCTTCATGGTCGCGGGCAAGGACATCCGCCATGGGGCCGGGGTCGGGAATCCCGACTCCGGGCTCCCCGGGGGATCGAAGTAGAGCGGACGTTCCTCATCAAGCCTTAGAGGCGACGAGCGGGGATCCCCGGCCGGGGATTCCCGCTCAGGCTTTTTCGCGCTCGGCTTCGCGGGCGAGGGGGACGGCGGCGGCGAGCCAGGCGGCCGCGGCGGCGAGCGCCGCCGCGGGGAAGGCCCAGGCGGGGAGCGTCCCGCAGAGCGACTTCGCCAGCGAGATGAGTCCCGCCGTCACGCCCTTCGAGCAGCGGTAGTTGAAGGCGTCGACGACCTGCTTGGCGCGGTAGCGCGCGTCGAAGGGCAGTGGGATATAGAGGAGCTCCTTGCTCGCCCGGAAGGCCGAGTAGTCGATCCCCTTGAAGACCAGCAGCGAGAACGCCGCCGCCCCGAGCGAGGGGTGCAGGAGCATGAAGGCCGCGGTGAGGAGGTGGATCGCGGGGATGCCGAGCAGGGTCGCGCGCAGCGGCAGGCGGCGCAGGATCAGCGGCGTCACGGCGAACTGCATCGCGAAGGCGAGCCCATTGGCCCAGGCCCAGAAGCTCCCCAGATAGGCCGAGCGCGCGTCCTTGAGCGGGATCTCGACCTCGAGCAGCCCGTAGAGCCGCAGGTTCGTCACCGTCGAGAAGACTTGCGAGAGCGTGACGAGCGCGGCGATGAAGAGGAGGATGCGGTGCTCGCGGATGACGCCCAGGTGCAGCGCCGAGGGCTCCCGGGCCTCCGCCTCGTCGGGCTTCGGCTCGCCGGCCAGACGGTAGGCGGCCCAGGCGAGCGCGGCGGTCGGCAGCAGGGAGAGCCCGGAGAGGAGCACGAAGGTCTCGGAGCCGAGGCGCACCGCCAGCGACTTGAGGAGGAAGCCCGCGAGGATGGGTCCCAGCGAGGCGCCGCCGAGGATGGGGCCGTTGAAGGCGCGCGCCTCGGAGGACTCGAGCGAGCTGTTGATGAAGGCCCAGAACTGCTCGACGAGGATGACGATGTAGACCTCGCCGAACACGTAGAGCACGGCCACCGCGGACTTCGCCCCCGTGCGCAGGGCCGCGTGGCAGAGGACGAGGACGCAGGCCGCGAAGGCGAGCGAAGTCATCAGGGTCCGGCGCGGGCCGAGGCGCGAGAGGACCTTCCCATAGGCGTAGATGAGCGCGAACATGAGGACCGGAGCGACGGTCATCGCGTAGGGCATCGCTCCGGAGCCGAAGGCCTCCATGAAGAGGGAGGCGGCGGTGCTGCGCACGAACTCATAGCCGCCGACGAGGCAGGCGGCGGAGAGGGAGATGCAGGCCATCGCCAGGATGCGCTCGCGGCGCGCGGGGGGGGAGACGTTCATGCGAGGAGCTCCTCGAGGGCCTGGTCGAGGCGGGGATGACGGAAACGGAAGCCGCTCGCGAGCAGGCGCCTGGGCACGGCGCGCTGGCCCTCGAGCAGGACGGAGGAGAGCTCGCCGAGTCCGAGGCGCAGCAGCGACGCCGGCGCTCGGGCGATGCAGGGACGACGCAGGGCCCGCGCGAGGGCCCGGGCGAACTCCTCGTTGCGCACGGGTTCGGGCGCGCAGAGGTTGCAGGGGCCGCTCGCACCCGCAAAGAGAAGGTGCACGACCGCCGAGACTTCGTCGTCGAGGTGGATCCAGGGCAGCCACTGCCGCCCGCCCCCCAGGCGCCCGCCCAGGCCGAGGCGGAAGGGGAGGAGCATGCGCTTGAGCATGCCGCCGCCGAGGCCGAGCACGGCGCCGGTGCGCAGGAGGACGACCCTCATGCCGCAGGACTTGCCGCGCAGGGCGGCCTCCTCCCAGCAGGCGCAGACCTCGGCGAGGAAGCCCTTCCCGCGGGGACGCTCCTCGTCGACCTCGCCCTCGGGGACGTCGCCGTAGACGCCGACGGCCGAGGCGTTGAGGAGGATGCGGGGGGGCTTCGCGCAGCGCGCGCAGGCGTCGACGAGCGCGCGGGTCGCGTCGACGCGGCTCTTGAGGAGGCTCAGCTTGCGGACCTCGCTCCAGCGCCGCTCGGCGATCGGCTCGCCGGCGAGGTTCACGAGCGCGTCGGCCCCGTCGAGGGTCGCCGCCCAGAGCCCCGGCCGGGCCGGGTCCCACTCGAGGGCGTTGAGTTCGGGGTGCACGGCGGGATGGCGCGAGAGGGCGAGGACCTTGTGGCCCTCGCGCTCGAGGCGGGCGATGAGCGCGCGTCCGATGAAGCCGCTGCCGCCGGCGATGACGATGCGCATGCGACAAGGGTAGCGTTTTCCCGGGACGCCGTGCTAGACTCGAGCCATGAAGACCGTCGGGGCGCTCCTGACGCTCCTGCTCGCCGCGGGTCCCGCGTGGGCGGCGAAGCCGTCGATGCCCTCGGACTCCGCGGTCCCTGCGGCGGGTCATAGCGCCGCAGGGACGGCGCGAGAGGAGAACGGCCCGCGCGCCGACGACCCGGTCCGCTGGGAGGTCGCCGCGATGGTCGACCTCTTCTACGACCTGCGCATCGCCGAAGGCCTCGCGGCGGCGAAGAAGCTCGAAGACCGCCATCCCGAGCACCCCGCCGGGCCGTTCTTCCAGGGCATCGCCTACTACCAGCGCATCCTCGTCGAGACCCCCATCTCCACCGCGAGCGTCCGCGCCTTCGAGGAGCGCATGGCGCGCGCCGCGAAGCTGGCCGGCCGCGCTCCGGCCGACGCCCCCGCCTGGCGCGAATACTACCTCGGCGCCGCCTACGGCTTCCAGGCGCGCGTGAGCAGTCTGCGCCGGGACTGGGTCTCGGCGATGCGGGACGCCCGCAAGGCGGTCGGTCATGTGAAGAAGGCCGTGGAACTCGACCCGGACCTCGAGGACGCCTACCTCGGCCTCGGCATGTACCACTACTTCATGGCCCGCATGCCGCCGACCGCCCGTCCGTTCGCCTACCTCCTCATGGGCCTCTGGGGGGACCGCGAGAAGGGCATCGCCGAGATGAAGCGCTCGGCCGAGCGCGGCTCCGTCGCGGTCTCGGAAGCGCTGGCGGTCCTCGCTTTCGTGGACACCATCGAGGGCCGCGGACGCGAGGCCGACCTCGGCCTCGAGCGGCTGATGAAGCGCCACCCGCACAACCCGGCCTTCCGCCTCTGGCGCGCGACGCTGCTGCAGCGCGCGGGACATTGGAAGGAGGCGGCGGCCCTGGCCGACCCCGGCCCTTGGGCCGGAGAAGTCGACCCGGCCGCGCGGGAGACCTCCCGCGCCGTCGGGCACTACATCGCCGCGGAGGCCTTCCTCATGCTGCGCGACGCCTCCGGCGCCGCGGCTCATCTCGAGGCGCTCGAGCGCCTGAGCGTGCCCGAGCGCATGCGGGGCTGGACCGCCCTGCGCCGCGCGAACCTGCTCGACCTCCAGGGCCGCCGCGCCGACGCGCTCGCCGGCTACCGCGCGCTCGACGGCCGGCTGAAACCCCTCGCCAGGGGCTTCATCGCCGCTCCCTTCCCCGAGGGTCCCAAGGACCTCCTCCGCCTGCGCTGGCCGCTCAACGGTCTTCCGAGCGACGATACGCAGTAACCGCGCGGGAAGGGGGGACCCGGAACCTTTCCCGCCCCCCGCGCGTACTCCTTCTATCATGGCGTCAGGCACCGCAACTTTCGCAACTTATTCGGACGGACGACCCGGAAGGGGAGATTTACGCCCCTGCCTGCCTGCACGGAATAAGTTGCGAAAGTTAACGTCTGACCCCATTAGGATCACGCCAGCGACAGTTCCTTAACTCCCCTTCCCACGAGTTCGCACTATCAGCTTCCTCATTGCGTGCGATCGCGGCACTATCAGGGCCGGGGTGCCGCCGAGGGGGAGAAGGGGGAGGGGGAACCCTCATCATCTATTCCACGAAGTGAAGTGCGCCCCCACCCTGCCCTCCCCGCAGGGGAGGGAGTTCGGAAAGGATTCCCGAGGGGAAATCGGCGTGCATCTAAATTGGCACTCACACAACGCGATTGACAACTTTGAGGACGCTGAGCTATAATAGCAGTCACCTAGTCGGAGTGCTAAAGATATAAAGGAGGAAGCAGATATGGCCGAAGCGACGCTGACGAACGTGAAGATCCAGCCCCTGGGCGACCGCGTCATCATCAAGCCCGTCGAGCAGAAGGAAGTCCGCAAGGGCGGGATCATCATCCCCGACACCGCGAAGGAGAAGCCGCAGGAAGGCGAGGTCGTCGCGGCCGGTCCGGGCAAGACCACCGAAGAGGGAAAGACGCTCCCCATGTACGTGAAGAAGGGAGACCGCGTCCTCTACGGCAAGTACTCGGGCACCGAGATCAAGCTCGACGAGAAGGAGCTCCTGATCGTCCATCAGGAAGACATCCTCGGAATCCTGAAGTAACGCACCAACCTTAGGAGGAAGAACGAAATGGCGAAGCAGATCGTCTACAGTGAAGATGCGCGCGCCCGCCTGAAGGCCGGCGTCGAGAAGCTCGCGAACGCCGTGAAGGTCACCCTCGGGCCCAAGGGCCGCTCGGTGATCCTCGAGAAGAAGTACGGCTCCCCCACCGTCATCGACGACGGCGTCACCATCGCCAAGGAGATCGAGCTGCAGGACCCGCTCGAGAACATGGGCGCCCAGCTGGTCCGCGAGGTCGCCTCGAAGACCAACGACGTCGCCGGCGACGGCACGACGACCGCCACGATCCTCGCCCAGGCCATCATCAACGAGGGCCTTCGCAACATCGCGGCCGGCGCGAATCCCATCCACCTCAAGCGCGGCATCGAAAAGGCCGTCTTCGCCGTGGTGGCCGAGATCAAGAAGGCCTCCAAGCCGGTGAAGACGAAGGAAGAGCGCTCCCAGGTCGCGACCATCTCCGCCAACGACCGCCAGATCGGCGAGCTCATCGCCCAGGCCATGGAGAAGGTCGGCCACGAGGGCGTGATCACCGTCGAGGAAGGCAAGTCCGCCGAGACGACCCTCGAGGTCGTCGAAGGCATGCAGTTCGACCGCGGCTACGTGTCGCCCTACTTCGTGACCGACGCCGAGCGCATGGAGACCGTGCTCGAGAATCCGTCCGTCCTCATCACCGACAAGAAGATCTCGGCGATGAACGACCTCCTGCCGGTGCTCGAGAAGATCGCGCAGTCCGGTTCGCCGTTCGTGCTGATCGCCGAGGACGTCGAGGGCGAGGCCCTGGCGACCCTGGTGGTCAACAAGCTGCGCGGCACCCTCAAGTGCGCCGCCGTGAAGGCCCCCGGCTTCGGCGACCGCCGCAAGGACCTGCTCCAGGACATCGCGACGCTGACCGACGGAAAGGTCATCAGCGAAGAGCTCGGGCTCAAGCTCGAGAAGGCCGGCATCGACATGCTCGGCCGCTGCAAGCGCGTCGTCATCGACAAGGAGAACACCACCATCGTCGGCGGGGCGGGCTCCAAGTCCGAGGTCAACAAGCGCGTCGAGCAGATCCGCAAGCAGATCCAGGACACCACCTCCGACTACGACAAGGAGAAGCTCGAGGAGCGGCTCGCGAAGCTCCAGGGCGGAGTGGCCGTCATCAGCGTGGGCGCGGCGACCGAGACCGAGATGAAGGCCAAGAAGGCCAAGGTCGAGGATGCGCGCAACGCGACGAAGGCCGGAGTCGAGGAAGGCATCGTTTCCGGCGGCGGCGCGGCCCTCATGCGCGCGGCCAAGGTCCTCGACGCCCTCAAGGGGAAGGACGACGACGAGACCACGGGCATCCGCATCGTCCGCAAGGCCCTCGAAGCCCCGATGCGCCAGCTGGCGTTCAACGCCGGCCTCGACGGCTCCGTCGTCATCGAGAAGGTCGGGACCCTGAAGGACGGCTGGGGACTCGACGCCGAGACCTCGGAGTACGTGGACCTCATCAAGAGCGGCATCGTCGACCCCGCGAAGGTCGTGCGCTGCGCCCTCGAGAACGCGGCCTCCATCGCCGGCACCCTGCTGACGACCGAGTGCCTCGTCGCCGACATCCCGGAGAAGAAGGAAGCCGCTCCGGCCGGCGGCCACATGCACGGCGGCGGAGACATGTACTGAGCCGCGCTTCCCGGCCTCGCGCCGGGACCTGCGGACAGAGGGCCCGTCCCCTTCGGGGGACGGGCCCTCGGCTTACGGCATGTTCCGTCCCGGGCCCCGTTGAGGAACCTGGAGGACTAGGACTCAAAGCGCCGCCCGCTTGCCCTTCCGCTCCTGCCTCCGGACGCCGACGCCGGCTATCCTATCGGTGATGAACGCGATCCTCGAAAAGCCCGCCCTGAAGCCCCCGGCCGAGCGGCCTCATTCCTGGCTGCGCGCCGAACGTCCCGGCGCTCCCAGCTTCGTGCGCAATCCGTGCGGACTACGGCTTTCCGTCCGTCCCGATCGTCGCCGTCCATAAGGGGAGGAGATATGAGAAGCGCGCGGACGCTCCTGAGCGTCTCTCTCGCGTTCTGCCTCTCGGCGGCCTCCGTCCTTCACGCACAAGTGCTGGCGGCGGTCCCGCACGCCCCGACGACCGTCGCCGGGACGGTCGTCCCGCTCCCGTCGTCGCTGACGGGGACCCCGCGCCTGCGGATCCTCGCCCTTCCATCGCTCGCCGCGACCCTCGGGAACGCCCTGCCGGCGCTCGAACTCCCGCGGATATCGGCGGCGGGACCCGTGCAGACGGCGTTCGCCGCGGCCGACGCCTCCTCTCAATGGACATCCGCCGAGGACTGGGACGAGGCGCTCCGAAGCTACGGCGTCCCGGAGAGCCTCATCGCGCACCTAGCGGCCTTCATCGCCTCCAGGCACCCCGGAGACCCGGCGCACGTCTATCACGGTCTCCTCCACACGCAGAAAGTCGCGGATGTGGCGGCGGCCATCCTCGCCGGCCGCGCTCCCTCTGCGCCTCACGCCCCCCTGCTCATCGCCGCGGCCCTCCTGCACGACATCGACCCCGAACGGGTCGGGGGGACCCCGCCGTCCGTCCCGGCGACTCTGAAGCATCTCGATGAGGACCCGCAAGCGCAGGCCCTGCTGGAGGAACTCGAGCACGCCGGCTGCGGCTCCCCGGCCCAGCTCGCCGCGCTCATCAAGTTCACGGACTTCAGCCCGTACAAGGACGCCCAGGCCGCGCTGACGAAGGAGGCCGAGGAGATGGCCGAGCGCGCCTTCCCGACCGAGGAGGACCGGGCCTGGGCGAAGCGCTGGGGGCCCCGCCTGGCCTTCGCGGACCAGGTCTCCATGTACACCGACGACCCCGAGACGGCCGCCGCCGCCGTCCGGGGTCTCGCCGCGGAGATCCGGACGGCCGCCGCGCTGAGGACCGGCGAAGCGCAGTCCCAGCCGACCGACGAGGGTCTGCTCTCCGGGACGCACGCATTCATCAAGCCGTTGATGGACGGCCCGCACTTCGAGCTCCTGCCTCCCTCTCACGCCGCCCGCGTGGGAGAGGTCTACCTCTACTTCCTGGCCCTGTCCCGCACGCGCTGAGCCTCGACGAAGACCCCCGGCGCTCGAGCGCCGGGGGTCTTCGTCGCCTGCTCCCGCGGGGGGATCGCCGGCTATCGCGCTATGGCGGAGAGGATCTCCCGCGAGGCGGCTTCGCCCTTGCGCGACCAGACGAAGACGTTCGGGACCCGCGGGTCGGCGGTGCCGCCGACGGCGAGGGCGAGCACCCCGGGGGCGCCCTTGCTCATGTTCCGGTCGGTGACCCGGTCGTCGAAGAACTGATCGCCCACCACCACCATGCTCTCGGCGGGGACCTCGTCCTCGCCGGCGGGCGCCCCGCGCAGGTCCGCGCGCGTGCGCAGCAGGCGGATGCCCATGCTCTTATCGGCCTTCGTGAGGGTCAGGAAGGGGGGGTTGCGCGGGTTCTTCGGCATCCGGCCGACGACCTCGTAGTCCATAGCGCGCCGCGCGAGCTCGTCCTGCAGGAGGCGTGCGGCCGCCTCGAGGTCGGCCTTGGAGGTCCCCGGCCGCAGGTAGCGCTGATAGCCGCTCTCCTCGAGGTCCTCCTTTCCGGAACCGTAGCGGGCGGCCACGGCCTTGCCGGCGGAGCGCAGAGCGTCCTTCTCCGCGCCGGTCCAGGAGACCTTCTCCTCGTGCACGAGGACCGGCTCCCCCTTCGCGTCGAAGCGCAGTCCGCGCAGTCCCCGACGGGCCATGACGACGAGCCGCGCCTTCTGCTGCGGCGTCATCCCTTCGATGGAATCGAGGATGCCGACCTGGATGTGGCCCTCGGGACGCTCCGGCCGGTCGGTGAGGATGGCGACGGCCGTGCCGGCTTCCCCGGCGGCCTGGAGGGCGGCGGCCTGGGCGCGCGAGATCGGTTGGAGCCAGGGCGCGAGGGTGTCGTCGTAATCGAAGACGGCGAGCTTCGGCTTGCGCGCGGAGAGCCCGGCGAGGATCTCCTTTGCATGCGCGGCGGAGACGGGACGCAGGCTCATGACGAGCCCCATGCCCGCAAGCTCCGCGAGCGCGGCGCGGTGCACCTCGTAATCGGCGGCGCCGCCCTGCGGGTTCGCCTCGGCGATGCGGCGCAGGGCCGCTTTCGCTTCGCCGCCGGGGACCTTCGCCGCCGCCGCGACCGCCGCGAGTCGGCGCGGGAGGGGGAGCGAGGAGTCGACGGCGGACGCCTCGAGCTCGCGCAGAGAGGCCGACGCTCCGGCATCGACGACGCCGGCGCGCATGGAGGAGGCGGAGAAGAGCTTCTCGAGGACCGCCCCTTCGCCGCCGCGCTCACGGGAGGCGGAGATCTCCTGAGCTCCCGTTTCCAAGGTCCCCTTCGCGCGGACGGCTTGCGCGGGAGCAGCCTTCGAGGGGACCTCTGCGGCCGCCGCAACGACGCCGGTCTGCGCCGTCGCGATCTTCGCCGACGGAAGGGGAAGAGCGAGGGTCGGCGCCGCGCCGACGGAAGGGAGGATGCTCGGGAGCGGCGCCGTCTGGAGCGTGAGCGTCGCAAGGCTTCCCTTCGCGCTGGAGGCCGCGTTCAGCGTCGGGACGACGGGGACGACGGAGACGGCGCCGGCGACCGTCGCAACGGCCGTCCGGACGGTCTGCGCCCGAAGGGGAAAAGCGGAGGAGAAGGCGAGAACGAGCGCAGCGGCTGCGGTCCGAAGGAGGGAGGTCGGCCTCATGCTGTCCATAGGGTAGCGCTCAGAGACGCGCGGCGCATGGGACGAAGGGGCAGATTGTCGAGGACGGAGGGCCTACTCCCGGCGGGGGTACCGGGTACGCCGCGTCAGTCGAAGCGTTTGAAGCTCGAACAGTCCCTCGTCCCCTCGAGGACGGCGCGGGGCCGATAACGGCCGACGTCACCGACCATGCGGTAGTGCCCGTCGCGGACCTGGCAGAGCGAGGCCACGGTGACGCATTGAGAGCGGATGCCCATGTTCCCTTCGCAAAGGAGATACATCCAGGTGCTGCCCATCGTCTCGTGCTTGCGCAGATAGCCGAGGATGCCGGCCCGTTTGGGGAGCGACGTCCGGCAGGCATCGTCCTCGGCGCAGGCGACGATCTGCGGGACCGAGAAATCCGGCACCGCCTCCTCGCCGCCCTTCGGGTCGTCCGTGGGGAGGACGCTCCGCGCGGACGCCGCCGCGGACTCCGGGGCGGCCTTTCCCGACCGGTCCCGGCGCAGGGACTCCACGTCGGGAGCGGAGGCCTCCTCGGCCTTGTAGCCGGTGCGCTGCTCGACGACGGGAGCCGCGCTCCCCGCCTGGGGGGAGACCCCGCTGCCGCGGGAGGCCGCGCCCGCGACGGAGCGGAAGACCCGCTCCGGCGGCGCCAGCGCGGTCGCCGGGGGATGCGCGAAGGCCGGGACCTTCCCCGAAGGCGTCAAGGACTCCCGCAGGGAGGCGGCCCCGGCGCCGAGCGAGGCGAGGAGACCGGCGAGCTCGCGCACGGCCGCGTCGTAGCCCTCCTCGCGCGCGCCGCGCATCAGCGCGGCGTAGGTGCCGGCGCTGAGCCGGCCCGCGTCTACGAAGCCCACGCTCGAAAGGCCCTCGCCGTAATAGCTCATGCCGATGCCGCGCGGCTCGTCGCGGCGCTCGGCCCAGACGTTGGCCCACTCGTCGACGACGGCGGAGGGTTGGAACTCGGCGAAGAAGCCGGGGTCGCTCTTCTTGAGCCGGCGCTCGTCGTAGCCGGCGGTCACGAGGCGGCGGATGCGCGCCTTGCCCGCTCCAGTCGTCTCGAGCTCCGCGGCCGCCTTCAGCGCTGAGCGCGCGCCGCGGCCCGAGGAGAGCACGTCCACCTTCGCGCCGACCTCGTTGGCCCGGGCGACGAGGGCGGCGAGGGAGTGTTCGAAGCCCGCCTCGTCGCGCGCGGCCTCGGAGTCGTAGGGGAGGACGACGACGCCCGGGGTCCCGGCCAGCGCCTTCGCGAAGGGGCCGGGGCCGCGGGTCCCGAGGCCCATCTGCTCGAAGACGGAGGGCTCCAGCGGCGCGCTCAAGGGATCGGGCACGGCGGCGTCGTCGACGACCAGCGTGAGGGTCCGCGCGTCGGCCGCGATCTGCTCGCGCTCCCAGCGGGAGACCAGCGTCTCGAGGGCGCGGGCCGCTTCGGCGCGGGAGGGGGAGAAGCGGCTCCCGTACCAGTAGAAGGCGGCGCCGCCGAGCGCCGCGCCGAGAAGAAGGACGAGGAAGGTTCTCAGAGCCGTTCCCTCAACCGAACTTGTAGTGCTTTCGAACCGGCTTCACGACCTGCCAGACGCAGTCGAGGCCCTCGGGGAAGACCACGAGGTCTCCGGGGCCGAAGGAGGCCGTCTCGGACCCCGCCTTCACGACGACCTCGCCCTCGAGGATGAGGCAGGTCTCCTTCTGGTCGTAATGCCAGTCGAAGGTCGAGGCCTCGCAGGTCCAGATCGGCCAGGACTTCGCGCCGAGCGCCCGGACCTCCGGTTCCGTCGCCTTCTTCACGCTGATGCTCGCCATCGGGCTATTCCTGGACGAAGAGGTCGCCGGCGACGGCGCCGCTGCCGTTGAGGTGGAGCCAGTCGCCGTTCTTCCAGCCGGTGAGCAGCACGGAGCCGTTGAGATAGGTGGAGCCGACGAAGCGGCCGTCCTTGTAGACGGACACGTACGCGTTGACGTTCACCCACTGGGTCACGAAGTTCCCGTTCACGAAGAACGAGAGCGTCTGCGTCACCGTCGTGTAGCCGGTCGCGTAGCCGCCTTCTCCCCGGGCGTCGACCGAGCCGGAGACGCTGACGTTCGCATAGTTCGACTGCGGGACGTAGCCGGAGCCGTTGAGGCTCAGGGTTCCGCTGACGCGCACGTGCCTCGAAGTCTTCAGGGCCGGCTGGGGGGAGACCTCGGCGACGGCGAAGCCGCTCGTGCCGGCGGACCGGATGCTCTCAGGAGTCTCGAGCGCGCAGGCGCAGGCGACCCCGAACAGGACCAGCGAAGTCGTCGCTAGGAGGCTCTTCATGCCCCCCAGAATAGCAGGACGCGGCGCGAGGGTCAATCCTCGCGCCGCGTCCCGGTGAAGCGGTAGCGACGGACCTTCCCGTCGGGGAGCGTGCGCAGCACGCTGCCCTCGACGGCGTCGCCCCTCATGACGCCCTGCCACTGCCAGGTCCCCCGTCCCTCGCGGTGGAGGGCGGCCTGCCAGGACGCGGCGCCGCCGGCTCCCTCGCGCTCGGAGCCGTACGACGACGGAGCGACGCCTTCGGCCGCGCAGCTCGCGACCGTCAGCAGTCCGTCCTTGAAGATCAGGGTGTCTTTGCGGCGGCAGGAGAACAGCGCGTCGGACTTCACCTGCACTTCCCACGCCGTGCCCTCGAGCGGGGAAGCGTTCCGTGCGGAATACGCCATCGCGACGACGGCAACGGCGACGAGCAGCAATGGTCTCATGCACTCCCCTCGGCAGTGGAATGCCCGACGCGGGAGGTATAACAGGAGGACTCCCGAGCGTCAAGACCCAATTTTGTAACACGCTTGCGCTCCCGTCGGGGAGGAGGGGCCGGAAATGCTAAAATGTTCCGGAAGGGAAGGAGAAACGCCGATGGAACCGCTGGAGTACACGGTCGCCCGCCACGAGTTCTTCAAGGACTTCAAGCCGCAGCACCTGAAGATCTTCCAGGACTGCGCCGCCGACGCCCGCTACAGCCGCGACCAGTTCCTGCTCCGCCAGGGGCAAGGCGCCGAGCGCTTCTTCATCCTCCGCAAGGGCGAGGTCCGCCTCGAGCTCCTCACCCCCGAGAACGGCCACATCCCCATCCAGACCCTCGGGCCGGGGGAGGTCCTCGGCTGGTCGTGGATCATCCCGCCCTACCAGTCGACCTTCGACGCGCGCGTCGTCGAGGCCGCGCACGTCATCGTCTTCGACGCGACGACCCTGCGCAAGCGCTGCGAGCAGGACTTCGAGCTCGGCTACCGCGTCCTCCAGCGCTTCTCGCTCGCGCTCTCCGCCCGCCTCGAGGCCGCCCGCACGCAGCTCGTGGACTACCACATCCGCCTGGAGCGCGGGTACTGACCCGCGCCGCCCTCATGCGACGACAGCTGCGAGTGACGCTCACCGGCGCGGTCCAGGGGGTCGGCTTCCGCCCCTTCGTCTACCGCCTCGCGCGGTCCCTCTCCCTCGACGGCTGGGTGCTCAACGGCCCGAAGGGCGTCCGGGTCTCCGTCGACGGAGACGAGAAGGTCCTGCGCGAGTTCCTCGCCCGCCTGCGCTCCGAATGCCCTCCTCCGGCCCGCATCGCCGCCGTCGCGGCCCGCTGGGCCCGCGCCGGCGCCGCCCGCGGCTTCGCCATCCGCGCGAGCTCCTCCGACGAGGCCCCCAGCGTCGAGGTCCTCCCCGACCTCGCGACCTGTCCGGACTGCCTCAAGGAGATCCGTGCGCCGGGGGAGCGCCGCCGGGGCTACCCGTTCACGAACTGCACGCGCTGCGGGCCGCGCTTCACCCTCGTCACGAGCCTCCCCTACGACCGGCCGAACACGACGATGAAGGGCTTCCCGCTCTGCGCGGACTGCGCGCGCGAGTACGGCGACCCCGCCGACCGCCGCTTCCACGCCCAGCCCGTCGCCTGCCCCGCCTGCGGCCCCGCCCTCTGGCTCGAGGAGGGGGGACGCCGTACCGCGGAGAAGGAGGCCGCGCTCGAGGGTGCGGCCCGCGCGATCGAAGAGGGCCGCATCGTCGCGATGAAGGGCGTCGGCGGCTACCTCCTCCTCTGCGACGCGCGCTCCCCCGAGGCCGTGCGCCGCCTGCGCGCGCGCAAGCGCCGCCAGGAGAAGCCCTTCGCCGTCCTCTTCCCCGACCTCGCCGCTCTGCGCCGCGTCTGCCGCACCGGGAAGCTCGAGGCCGACGCGCTGCGCTCGAGCGCCGCCCCCGTCGTCCTCCTGCTCAAGCGCGGAGACATGGGCGTGGCGCCCGAGGTCGCACCCGAGAACGCGCGCCTGGGCGTCATGCTCCCCTACGCGCCGCTCCACCACCTGCTCATGTCCCGGCTGGGCTTCCCCGTCGTCGCCACGAGCGGGAACCTCGCCGAGGAGCCCATGGCGACGACGGAGGAGGAGGCCCGCGCGCGGCTCGCGGGCGTCGCCGACCTCTTCCTCATGCACGACCGTCCCATCGCCCGCCACGCCGACGACTCCGTCGTCCGTCTCGCCGGCCGCGAGCTGACCCTGCTGCGCCGCGCGCGCGGCTACGCTCCCGCGCCCCTGCGGGTCCCCGGCGCCCAGCGGAAGGTCCTCGCGCTCGGGGCCCACCTCAAGAGCACCGTCGCCGTCTCCTTCGACGACCTCATCGTGCCGAGCCAGCACATCGGCGACCTCGAGGCGGGCCCGGCCTACGACGCCTTCCGCCGCGCCGTCGACGACCTGAAGGCGCTCTACCGCTTCGAGCCGGAGGCCGCCGCCTGCGACCTCCACCCCGACTACCTCTCGAGCCGCTACGCCGAACGCCTCGGCCTGCCGCTCGTCCGCGTCCAGCACCATCACGCCCATGTCGCCGCGCTCATGGCCGAGCACGGCCTGCGCGGCCCCGTGCTGGGGGTCGCCTTCGACGGGCTCGGGCTCGGCCCGGACGGGACCCTCTGGGGAGGGGAGTTCCTCCGCGTGGACGCCGCCGGCTATGCGCGGCTCGCGCACATCCGCCCCTTCCCGCTGCCCGGCGGCGAGCGCGCGGTCCGCGAGGGCCGCCGTGCCGCGCTCGGCCTGCTCCACGAGGCGGGGCTCCCGCTCGAGCGCCTTCACCCGCTCTTCCCCGAGGGGTGGGAGGCGCTGCGCCGCCTGCCCGCCTCCCCGGCCTTCTCCCCGCGCAGCTCGAGCGTCGGCCGGCTCTTCGACGCCGCCGCGGCCCTGGCCGGCCTGCGCCCCGTCAACGCCTTCGAAGGGCAGGCCGCGATGGCCTTCGAGGCCGCGCTCGGCGCCCGTCCCGCGCACGGCGCCTATCCCTGGGCGCTCCTCCCCGGGAAGCCCCTGGTCGCGGACTGGGCGCCCATGCTCGCCGCCCTGCTCGAGGACGCCGACCGCGGTCGCGGCGCCGCCATGGTCTCCGCGCGCTTCCACAACGGCCTCGCGGACCTCATCGTCGACGTCGTGCGCCGCTGCGGACTCGAGCGCGTAGGCCTCACGGGCGGAGTCTTCCAGAACGCCTATCTCCTCGAGCGCGCCCGGACGCTGCTCGAGCGCGCCGGCTTCCAGGTCTTCACGCACCGCCGCCTGCCCTGCAACGACGGGGGAGTCTCGGCGGGCCAGGCCTACGCCGCGTGCCTGCTCTCGTCGGCCGGCCGTCCCCAACGGAGGGAGTCCCATGTGTCTCGCGGTCCCCGGTAAGGTCCTCAGCATCGGCGTCCCCGACGGCGGCGGCCTGACCCGCGGCCGCGTGGACTTCGGCGGCACCGTCAAGGACGTCTGCCTCGCCTACACGCCCGAGGCGAAGGTCGGCGACTACGTCATCGTCCACGTCGGTTTCGCGCTCAACGTCATCGACGAGGACGAGGCGCTCAAGACGCTCTCCCTGCTCTCCGAGATGGACGCCATGGTCGCGGCCGAGGAGCGCCCCGCTTGAAGCATCTCGACGAGTACCGCGACCGGAGGGCCGCCGAGCGCTACGCCGCGCTGCTCGCCCGCCTGACGACGAAGCCCTGGACCGTCATGGAGGTCTGCGGCGGCCAGACGCACTCCATCGTCCGCTTCGGCATCGACCGCCTCCTGCCCGAGGGGCTCGAGCTCGTCCACGGCCCCGGCTGCCCCGTCTGCGTCACCCCGCTCGAGCTCATCGACAAGGCCGTCGAGATCGCCTTGAAGCCCGGCGTCGTCCTCTGTTCCTTCGGCGACATGCTCCGCGTGCCCGGCTCGACGAAGAGCCTCCTCCAGGCCAAGGGCGAAGGGGCGCAGGTCCGCATCGTCTACTCTCCGCTCGACGCGCTCGATCTCGCGAGGAAGGACCCCTCCGTCGAGGTCGTCTTCTTCGCCGTCGGCTTCGAGACCACGGCCCCGGCCACCGCGATGGCGGCGCAGCAGGCGCTCCGGCTCGGCGTGAAGAACTTCTCGCTGCTCGTCTCCCACGTCCTCGTCCCGCCGGCCCTCGAGGCCCTCATGTCCTCCGGGAAGAACCGCGTGCAGGGCTTCCTCGCCGCCGGCCACGTCTGCGCGGTGATGGGCACGGAGGAATACGAGCCCATCGCCGAGAAGCGCCGCGTCCCCATCGTCGTGACCGGCTTCGAACCGGTGGACATCCTCCAGGGGCTCTGCCTGCTCGTGCGCCAGCTCGAGCGGGGGGAGCACCGCGTCGACAACCAGTACGCGCGCGTCGTGCGCCGCGGAGGCAACCGCCCCGCCATCGAGCTCCTGCGCGAAGTCTTCGAGCCCTGCCGCCGCAAGTGGCGGGGGATCGGACCCATCGAGTCCAGCGGACTGCGCTTCACCGCCCGCTACGCGCAGCTCGACGCCGAGCGCCGCTTCGGCGTGGCCGAGCGAGAGGCGCAGGAGCCCGCGGAGTGCATCGCCGGGCTCGTGCTTCAGGGCCTCAAGAAGCCGCGCGAGTGTCCCGCCTTCGCCGGGCGCTGCACCCCGGAGAGCCCGCTCGGCGCGCCCATGGTCTCCTCCGAAGGGGCCTGCGCCGCCTATTACCGCTACGCCCGCGAGAAGGTGTCATGACGAAGAAGGATTTCCGTCTCGCCTGTCCGACCCCCGCCGAGGCGGGGGAACGCGTCACCCTCGCCCACGGCTCGGGCGGCCGCCACATGCATAAGCTCGTCTCCGAAGTCTTCCGCCCGCTCTTCAAGGACGCCGCCCTCGAGCAGGGCCACGATGGGGCGGCGCTCGAGCTGCCGCCCGGCAAGCTCGCCTTCTCCACCGACTCCTTCGTCATCCGCCCGATCTTCTTCCCGGGAGGCGACATCGGCTCCCTCTGCGTGCACGGGACCGCCAACGACCTCGCGATGTGCGGGGCGCGCCCGCTCTATCTGAGCTGCGCCTGCATCCTGGAGGAGGGCTTCCCGCTCTCCGACCTTCGCCGCGTCGCGGAGTCGCTCGCGAAGACGGCCCGCGCGGCGGGGATGCGCATCGTCACCGGCGACACCAAGGTCGTCGAACGCGGCAAGGGCGACGGCATCTACGTGAACACCGCGGGCATCGGCCTCATCGAAGCCCCGCGGCCCGTCGAGCCGCGCTCCGTCCTCCCCGGCGACGCGCTCATCGTCAGCGGCGACGTCGGCGCCCACGGGGCCGCGGTGCTCTCCGTGCGCGAGGGGCTCTCCTTCGAGACGACGCTCCTCAGCGACGCGGAGACCGTCTGGCCCCAGGTCCGCGCGCTCCTCGAGGCCGGCGTCGAGGTCCACTGCCTGCGCGACCTCACGCGCGGCGGCCTCGCCACCGCCCTCAACGAGATCGCCGAGGCCGCGAAGCGCGGCATCCTCGTCGAGGAAGCCGCGGTCCCCGTGCGGCCGGAGGTCGCCTCCGCCTGCGAGCTCTTCGGCCTCGACCCCTTCTACATGGCCTGCGAGGGCCGCTTCGCCGCCTTCGTGCCCGAGCGCGACGCGCAGAAGGCCCTCGCGGCCCTGCGCGGCCCCTGCGGCGCCCACCCGGCGGCCCTCGTCGGCCGCGTCGTCGACGCGCATCCCGGCGAGGTCCGCATGAACACGCGCATCGGCGTCGAGCGCATCCTCGACATGCTCAGCGGCGAGCAGCTGCCGCGGATCTGCTGACCCTATGAACCCCATCGCCCTGCTCACCGCCCACTCCATCGCCCAGGCCGTCATCCTCGTCAGTCTCGTCGCCGCGCTCGGCCTCGCGCTGGGCAACGTCCGCCTCTTCAAGGTGAACCTCGGCATCGCCGGCGTCCTGTTCTCGGGGATCCTCTTCGGGCACTTCGGCATCACCCTGCCCCAGGAGACGCTCGAGTTCCTGCGGGAGTTCGGTCTCATCCTCTTCGTCTACACCATCGGCATGCAGGTGGGCCCGGGGTTCCTGGCGTCCCTGCGCAAGAACGGCCTGCGCCTGAACCTGCTCGCCGCCTCCGTGGTCCTTCTCGGCGTCGGCGCGACGCTTCTGGCCGTCCGGCTCTGCGGGCTCGACATGCCGGCCGCGGTGGGCATCTACTCCGGCGCCGTCACGAACACGCCGAGCCTCGCCGCCGCCCAGCAGGCGCTCAAGGACGCGGCCGGCCCCGCGGGGGCCCACCATGACCCCGCGGGACTGGCCGAGGGGAGCACGACCGCGGCCGGGGTCTCGGAGGAGATCGCCAAGCGTCCAGGCATCGGCTACGCCGTGGCCTACCCCTTCGGCATCCTCGGCACCATCCTCGTCATGATCCTCATGCGTCTGTTCTTCCGCGTCGACCCCGCCCAGGAGGCGAAGGAGGGGGAGAAGGCGAAGCCCGCCTTCGCGAACCTCAGCATCCGGGTCGAGAACCGCAACCTCGAGGGACTCCCGCTCGAGCGCGTCCCCATGCTGGAAGCCCTCGGCGTGCGCGTCTCCCGCCTCCAGCATGCCGGGGAGGTCCGCGTCCCCCAGCCCGACGCCGTCCTCCACGTGGGCGACGTCCTTCTCGCGGTCGGCCCCCGCGAGAAGCTCGAGGAGCTCGCCCTCGTCGTCGGGAAGCCGAGCGAGGTCGACCTCATGAGCGTGCCCAGCGCCGTCACCGCGCAGCGCGTGGTGGTGACGCAGAAGGAGGTCCTGGGGAAGACCCTCGCCGAGCTCGCCCTCGAGGAGCGCTACGGGGTCACCGTCACCCGCGCCTCGCGCGCCGACATCGAGATCCTCGCCGGGCCCGACTTCGACCTCCACTTCGGAGACACCGTCCTCGCGGTGGGCGAGGCGGAAGGCCTGAAGAAGGTCGCGGCCCTGCTCGGAAACTCCCCGACCCAGCTCAACCACCCCCAGCTCATCCCGGTCTTCGTCGGCATCGCGCTCGGAGTCCTGCTCGGCCAGGTGCCCATCCACCTGCCCGGAGTGCCCGCGCCGGTCAAGCTCGGCCTGGCGGGGGGACCCCTCGTCATGGCCATCCTGCTCAGCCGCGTGCGCCGCATCGGGCCGCTCTCCTGGTACATGCCCATCAGCGCCAACTTCATGCTCCGCGAGCTCGGCATCATCCTCTTCCTCTCCTGCGTCGGCCTTCGCGCGGGGGACCGCTTCGTCGAGACCCTCACGCACGGCGACGGCCTGCGCTGGCTGCTCTGCGGCGCCGCCGTCACCTTCCTGCCGCTCATGGCGGTCGCGCTCTTCGCCCGCCTGCGCATGAAGCTCAACTACCTCTCCCTCTGCGGCCTCCTCGCCGGCAGCATGACCGACCCGCCCGCGCTCTCTTTCGCGAACTCGCTGACGCCCTCGAGCGCGACCTCCACGGCCTACGCGACCGTCTATCCCCTCGTCATGCTCCTGCGCGTCGTCTCGGCGCAGGTCCTGGTGTTCCTCTCCCTCTAGATGCTGTCGATCGTCGCGATCGCCGCCGCCGTCGTCCTTCTCGGCTGGGACTGCCGCCGCCGCGGCATCGTGGGCCCCGAGGCCGACAAGCCCTTCAACGACTACCTCTACTATGTCTCGATGCCCGCGCTCATCCTCGACAAGCTCACCGGCGCCGGGCTGGGCGCCGTCGACCTGCGCCTGCTCGAGGTCAACGCCCTGGCCGTGCTCCTCCTCGTCGGCCTCCTCCTCGCTCTCTGGAAAGCGGGCCGGCTCGGACCGCACGCCGGAGAGCTCGTGCTCTGCGCGGCGTTCGGCAACACCGTCTACCTCGGCTTCCCGCTGACCGCGCTGCGCTTCGGAGAGGACGCCCTCGCGGTGGCCTCGCTGGTCACCGCAGTGCAGTACCTGGCCGTCTTCACGGCCGGTTTCGCCGCCCTCGCGCTCGTCGTCGGCCGCGGGGGGAAGCAGTCGCTCGAGGTCCTCAAGGGCAACACCATCCTCTGGAGCGCGCTGCTCGGGGCCGTCCTCGCCTTCGCCGGCCTGCGCCCGCCCGCCGTCCTCGCCGGGGCGCTGCGTCTGATCGGGAGCGCCACGGCGCCGCTCGCTCTCTTCGCGCTCGGCCTCTTCCTCCACGGCAAGCCCATCGGCCGACGCCCCGGCCCCGTCCTCGCGCTCTGCGCGGCCAAGCTGCTCGCCTTCCCCGCATTGCTCGTGCTCTGCGCGCGGGCCACGGGCCTCGCGGGCCTCTCCGGGGAGGTCTCCCTGCTCGAGTCCCTCATGCCGCTCGCGGTGACGAACCTGGTCCTCGCGCAGAAGCTCGGCCTCGACGAGTCCCTCGTCGCCGAGGCCATCCTCGCGAGCACCCTCGCCTCCGTGCCCCTCCTCCTCGCCTTCGACCGCCTGCGCGGCCTGCTCCCTTGACCGGGGGGGGGTTGTTTGATAGCGTCTTATCGCCGTCCTCATCCATCCCGCACTCTCAGGAGCGCACATGAAGAGGCTGTATCCTCTCGCCGTCGCGGCCCTGGCGGCCGTGCTCTGCGCCTGCCAGACGGTCCCGCCGGTCAAATTGAACAAGAGCAAGGCCTTCAACTCCGACAAGCTCAAGGCCGTCAAGAAGGTGGCCATCCTCCCGTTCTTCCAGGCCAACGCCGTCGGCACCGACGACCCGAACTACAAGGGGAAGTACTCCGACATGATGCCCACCCTCCTCAGCTACGAGGGGATGAAGGGCAACTCCCGCTTCGAGTTCGTCCCTCTCGACGAGGTCATGGCCGTCCTCAACAAGAAGGGCTTCGACGGCATCCAGCTCGCGGCCAACGAAGACGTCTCCATCTGGAAGGCCATCACGAGCCCCGACAAGCTGCGCGCCGGCATGACCATGCAGGCCGCGATGGCGACCGGCAAGGAGCTCGGAGTCCCGGTGCTCATCGGCGCCTTCGGCATGACCGGCGACGCGCCGGCCAACATGCGCTTCGTCATGGCGATGCGGCTGGTCGACCCGGAGACCGGCGAGGTGATCTGGGGCGGCGCGAAGTCGGAGCCGATGAACGTCTCCATCTTCAGCCCCTTCGAGTCTCAGAAGAAGCAGATGCGCGAGCTGGCGGCGAAGCTCATCGCGGAGGTCCCGTGAACATGTTCCGCAAAGGCATCCTCGCCGTCCTCGCCGTCTCGCTGCTCTCCGGCTGCATCGGCGGAGCGCAGAAGGTGTCCTACCTCAAGGACAAGGCCGACATCCCGAACTTCGTCATGGTGCTGCCGCCGGCCAACAACTCGACCGACCTCGCCGCGCCCGACACGACGCGGCGCGTGGCCTGCGAGATGATGCTCGCACTCGGCGTCATCCCCTTCACGAGCCCCTCTCAGGAGGAGCAGCTCAAGAAGATGGGGATCACCGACGGCGGCCAGCTCGGAGCGTACAAGGCTCCGGACCTCGCCGAGAAGCTCGGCGTCGACGGCCTGCTCTACAGCGTGATCAAGAACTTCAACGAGATCAACGTGGGCGTGTACATCAACCGCTCCGTCGAGGCCGAGTTCACGCTGGTCGACAAGCTGGGCAACAAGCTCTGGCAGATCGAGGGGACCGGCTTCAACCGCGCGGTGAACGTGACCCCCGGCGCCATCCTCCAGGAAGGGGCGAAGGCCATGGCGCAGCAGCTCGTGGGCAAGCAGCTCGAGAAGATGCTGAAGATCCACCTCCTGCAGGAAGCGCAGAAGATGACCGGACTGATGATCCCCAAGCTGCCGCAGTGGCCCGTCAACGAGAAGGGCGCCGCGGACGTCTCGCAGCCCGACCAGGGCGGCAATTCGAAGCTCGGCGGAGCGCTCTTCAAGAAGCGCAGCAAGTAATCCGCTCCGTACGCGAAAGGCCCCCGGCTCGCGCCGGGGGCCTTTTTCGCGCCCGCCCCCACATGTAAATGCTATTGTCAAGTCGTCCGAAGACGCCGCATCCCAGGGAGCGCCTATGAAACGGCCGTTCGTGACAGCCCTCGCCGCCCTCGCGCTCGCGAGCGCGTGCGCGTACAAGCCGGTGCTCGTCATCCGCGACCGTGAGGCCGCGGCGAAGGTGAAGACGGTCGCCATCATGCCGTTCTTCGACGCGCAGACGCAGTCGGCCTTCGACCCGCTCTACACGGGCTTCGGGAACTCCTTCATCCCGGCGATCATGTTCGACGAGAAAGCCCGCTCCGTCCTCGGAAGGCGCTACACCCTCATCGGCCAGGACAAGAGCCTCGAGGCGCTGAAGACCGCCGGCACGGTCTACAAGCACGTCGAGAGCGCCTGGTCCGCGGTCAAGGACCCCGACGCCGTCCGCTGGGGCTACACCGTCCCCCAGGCCGTGCAGGCCGGAAAGACGCTCGGCGCGGACGCCGTCCTCATGTGCGCGCAGGGGCAGTACGTCGAGGGGCAGAAGCCCATGCAGGTCCTCGCCCTGCGCTTAGTCGACGTCTCGACCGGAAAGGTCCTCCTCGGCCTCAACGCGAGCGGCCAGCCCGGGCTCTTCAGCAAGGGCGTGGTCGTAAACCAGCTCCTCTCCCGCATCGTCAAGGAGGCCCCGTGAACGCCGACAAGCTCCCGCGCCTCCTGCTCGCCGCCGCGCTGCTCTCGGGCTGCGCCGGCGCGAAGATCAAGTACGTGAAGCCGGACTTCCAGGGCCCGGACTTCGTCGCGGTCCTCCCGCCGGACAACCAGTCCACCGACCTCATGGCGCCGCGCGCGGTCCTGGGGGCGGTCTCCTCGGCGCTCATCGGCCTGGGCTACTTCCCGATCCTCAGTCCGGTCCAGGAGGAGACCCTGCGGAAGATGGGCATCACCGACGGCGGCCAGCTCAAGGCCTACAAGATGAACGACCTCTCGGCGAAGCTCGAGACCGACGGCCTCGCGGTCACGACCATCAACCGCTTCAGCAAGATCAACCTCGGCTTCTACATCAGCCCGACGGTGGACTGCACCGTGGCGCTCCACGACGCCGCGGGAGAGAAGCTCTGGGAGGCGGATTCCGTCTTCACCCAGAAGAAGATCAGTCTCAGCATCGGCGACGCCATCAGCGCGGCCGCCGGGGAGCTCATCGGCGACGCGGTCGGCAAGATGTTCAAGACGCACATGATCATGGAGAGCCAGATGATGGCCGGACTCATGGTCCAGCAGTGCCTGAAGAACAAGCCGGTCCTGGCCTATCCCGGCCCCGGCTACGCCCTGACCCAGCCGAAGAAGACCTGAGCCCGACGACCGCAAAGGCGAAGGCCCCCGGCGTGAGCCGGGGGCCTTCGCCTTTGCGTCCTTCAGAGGCTAGAAGAGACCGTAGAGGAGGTAGCCCGCCGCCGAGATGGCGGCCGAGCAGGGGATGGTGAGGACCCAGGCCCAGACGATCTGCCCGGCGACGCCCCAGCGCACCGCCGTGAAGCGGCGCAGCGAGCCGACGCCCATGATGGCGCCGGTGATGGTGTGGGTCGTGCTGACGGGGATGCCCAGGCCCGAAGCGAGGAAGAGGGTGACCGCCGCTCCGGTCTCCGCGCAGAAGCCGTCGACGGGGCGGAGCTTGGTCACCTTCGAGCCCATCGTCTTCACGATGCGCCAGCCGCCGAAGAGCGTCCCGAACGCGATGGCTCCGTGGCAGGTCAGGACCACCCAGAGCGGGACGTAGAAGTGGTCTCCGAGCAGTCCCGCGCTGAAGAGAAGGCCGGCGATGATGCCCATGGTCTTCTGCGCGTCGTTGCCCCCGTGGCCCAGGCTGTACGCCGCGGCCGAGAAGAGCTGTCCCTTGCGGAAGAACCCGTCCACCTGACCGGGGGCGCTGCGTTGGAAGAGGCGGTAGACGATGACGCCGATGATGAGCCCGAGGATGAGCCCCAGGATGGGGGAGACGATCATGAAGGTCAGGGTCTTGAAGATGCCCTTGTAGACCAGCGCGCCTTTCCCCGCCTTGAGCATCGCCGCCCCCACGAGGCCGCCCATGAGAGCGTGCGAGGAGCTCGTCGGCAGCCCGAAGTACCAGGTGATGAGGTTCCAGGAGCAGGCGCCCAGCAGCGTCGCGAAGATGACGTGGGAATCGACGATCGCGATGTCCACGATGCCCTTCCCGATGGTCCCGGCCACGTGCAGGCCGAAGAAGAGGAAGGCGATGAAGTTGAAGAAGGCCGCCCAGATCACCGCCGCGCGCGGGGTGAGCACCCGCGTGGAGACGACCGTGGCGATGGAGTTCGCGGCGTCGTGGAAGCCGTTGAGGAAGTCGAAGACCAGCGCCAGCAGGATGAGGAGGACGATGCCGAGCGTCATCCCTGCTTCACCAGGATGCCTTCGACGATGTTCACCACGTCCTCGCACTTGTCGAGCAGGGCCTCGAGACTCTCGTAGATCTCCTTGCGCTTGATGACCGCGATGGGGTCCTTCTCGGTCTCGAAGAGGTTGGAGATCGAGGCCTCGCGCAGCTGGTCGCCCACGTTCTCGAGGCGGTTGACCTCGATGCAGAAGTCGAGGATGCGGCGCGTACGCTTGGCGTCGCGCAGCCCGCCGACGGCCTTCGCGAGCGCGGCGGTGGACTGCGTCACCACGTCGGCGAACTGGACGATGTGCTCGTCTCGGCCGTCGAGCTTGTAGAGGCGGATGCGGGTCGTGACGGCGTGGATGAAGTCGGTGACGTCGTCGAGCTCGCAGGTGAGCGCGTGGATGTCCTCGCGGTCGAAGGGGGTGATGAAGGTGCGGTTGAGGGTGTCGATGGTCTCGTGCGTGAGCGAGTCGCCCTCGTGCTCGATGTCGCGCATGCGCTGGACGCCCGCGTCGTCGAAGCGGCCGGCCTCGGCCATCGCCTTGAAGTGCGAGGCGGCGGCGAGGATGTTCTTCCCCTGCTCGTCGAAAAGGTCGAAGAATTTCATTTCGCTGGGGATGAATTTGAAGAGCATGCGTCCTCCTGGGTGATGCGGCGGAGCCATGTTACCAATTCCGTGAAGGGAGGGGAAACGGCCCCGCGGGTTTTGATATCCTCTGCCCATGAGAATCCATCTCCTGCTCTCCCTCGTCCTCCTCGCGACTCCCGGCCTCGGCGCCAAGGAGAAGTCCAAGGCCGCTGCGAAGACCTCCTCCCCGGTCCCTGCGGCGGACCTCAGCGCCGCAAAAAGCGGCGCGAACGCCGCAGGGACGGCGCGAGCGGAGAACGACAAGCGCGCCGCCGCCGCGGCCGTCCCGGCGAAGCCAGCACCTGCGCCGGCCTGCGAGCGCTGCGTCGCCGTCTACGGCGACACTCGGACCGGCGAAGAGATCCATAAGACCATCGTCAAGCAGCTGCTCGCCGCGAAACCGACCGTGGTCCTGCACACCGGCGACTTCGTCGACAAGGGCGACAAGACCGACCAGTGGAAGTCCTCGCTCTCCATCACGAAGGACCTGCGCGCCGCAACCGCCTTCTATCCCATCTTCGGGAACCACGACGTCGGCAAGGACTCGGGGGCGACGCCCTTCTTCGAGGCCTTCCCCGCGCTCGCCGGCCAGCACTGGTACTCCTTCGAGCGCTGGGGGACCCGCTTCATCGGCATCGACACCGAGGCCCCTCTCGCCCCCGGCACCACCCAGTACGCCTGGCTCGAGGGGAAGCTCGCCTCCCGCTCCCTCAACGACCGCGCCGTCGTCTTCATGCACGACACGGTCTTCAGTTCCGGCTACCACGGCGCCTCGGAGAAGACCAAGGACCTGCCCGCGCTCTTCGAGAAGTACAAGGTCTCCCTCGTCTTCACCGGGCACGACCACGTCTACGAGCGCTCCGAGAAGGACGGCGTCGTCTATGTGGTGACGGGCGGGGGGGGCGCGCCGCTCTACCCCAAGGACAAGAAGAACCCCTACAGCAAGTTCTTCGCCTCGAAGAACCACTATTGCATGTTGTCGATTACCCCGGACGCCATGCGGGTGGAGGCATTCACGCCCGACGGGAAGAAGCTAGACGAAGTCATTATCAAGAAGTAGGAAGACCGTTTCCTACCCTCCCCTTCCTGCGAGTTCGCACTATCAGTTTCCTCACTGCGTGCGATCCCGGCACTATGGGCCGGGGTGCCGGCGAAGGGGCGTAGGGGTAGGGGGGGCTTAAAGAACGCGCCTCGGGTTTCAGCCCGAGGCGCGTTTCTCTAAATGGCTCCGGCGGTAGGACTCGAACCTACAACCCTCCCGTTACAAGTGCCCCCGGGTTTCCCCAAGGCTTGGACTATCTCATCTCCGCGGAGCTTTCGCTCCGGACGGAGCCAGGCGCTTCCCCCGATCCTCCGGGGTACGAACTCGCGTTCTAGTCTCTGCACCTTCCCCGCTTGCGCGGGGCTTGGCTCAGGATTACCGTGTCCCCCTGAGGGGATTTAGGCTTCCCTGAATTCACCTGGTTCTTCACCCGCATGTTTCCATGCGGGGCTGCATGTTCCATACAGCGGGATGCTCCACCATTGAGCTACGCCGGAATGGTGCTTACTGCGGAGCTATTTTAGCAGATTCGAAGAGGGATATCTCCGGCGTAGGGTCTCGCCAGGTGTGCGCGACGCGAGGCGCACACCTGGCGGAGGCTCCTCCACCCACCCGCCCACCGGAGCGGTGCGCGGCGGCTGATTCCGGAACGACCCGAAATTCTTAGCAGACCCAGGCGCGCGCGGCAGCGCGCGCCTGATACAAAGTGAGATAATGGACCCATGAAGCTCCGCGGCATCCTCCTCACCGTCTTCTCCTCTCTCTGGTTCAGTTCCGCGGCCATGCTCATCAAGGGCCTCGGCCCAGACGTGCCCGCCGTCTGGGTCGTCTGCCTGAGGAACGCCCTGGCCTTCCCCGAGGTCTGGTGGCTCCTGCGCCGCGAGGGACTGCCCCTGGCGAGCCGCAACTGGCCCCGTCTCGGTCTGCGCGCCATCCTCGCCCTGCTCGCCATGATCACGAACTTCTGGGCCCTGCCGCGCATGCCGCTGGCCAACAACACCCTGCTCAACCAGACCGCTCCGCTCTTCGCCGTGCTCTGGGGGATCCTCTTCTTCGGAGAACGTCCGTCCCGCTCCGCGATGGCCTGCACCGCCCTCGCCTTCGTCGGGGTCTACGTGACCCTGCGCCCCTCCTTCGCGGGAGCCCTTCTGCCCGCGCTCATGGCCCTCTGCGCCGGGCTCACCGCCTCGCTGGCCTTCGCCACGCTGCGCTCCATCGCGCAGGACGAGCCCCATCTGCGCATCCTCGCCTACTTCACCGGACTGGGGGGAGCCGCGATGCTCCCCTGGGTCCTCTCCTCGGGCTGGCTCCCCGACGCCCGCCAGCTGCTCATGCTGGCCGCGACGGCCGCCTGCGCAACGATCGGACAGTTCTTCCTCACCGCCGGCCTGCGCGACGCGCCCGTCTCGCTGGGGAGCGTCGGGACCCTCTTCTCGCTGGTGGTGGGAGTCGGAGGGGGCTGGGCCTTCTGGGGGGAGGTCCCCGACCCCTGGACCTGGACCGGCTGTCTCCTCATCGGCGGCGGCATCGCGGGCGTCATGCTGGATTCCCGTCGTGCACGCACAGCGATTCCTATCGACTGACCGGCGGTAGGGCTCTACCCCCTACGCCCCCCTCGAGAGGGGGGAAGAGACGCGTGTGCGGGGGGAAATGAAACAGCCCCCGGAGCGTGAGCTCCGGGGGCTGTTCTTCTCTGAAGCTTACTTCGCCGGGCCGCCGACCTTGCCGATGTTCTGCCGGGCCTGGCGGAGGATCTCGGAGTAGGCGACGCCGGTCAGGACCTCGATGCCCTGGCTGACGTGCTCGACGCCCCAGATGTGGAACTTGCCCTCGCGCACCGCCTGGACGATCTCGGGCTTGAGGTTGAGCTCGGTGATGTTCGAGGCCGGGATGATGACGCCCTGCTTCCCGGTGAAGCCGCGCGACTTGGCCAGCTCGTAGACGCCCGTGATCTTCTCGTTGGCGCCGCCGATGGCCTGGACGTTGCCGAACTGGTCGGCGGAGCCGGTCACCGCGATCCCCTGGAAGATCGGGGTCCCGGAGAGGGCCGAGAGCGCCGCGTAGATCTTCGTCGAGGTCGCCGAGTCGCCGTCGATGCCCCCGTAGTTCTGCTCGAAGGAGTACTGGAGGTCGACGGTCAGCGGCCGGGTCTTCCCGAAGGTGTTGCGCAGGAAGCCCTGGACCACGCCGAGCGCCTTGTTGAAGCTCGAACCCGTGGTGCCCGCGTTATGGTCCCAGGAGACGACCAGGCCGGAGCCGGCCGTCGCCGTCACCGTGATGCGGCTGGGCACGCCGAACTCGCCCATGACCGCCAGGCCGTTGATCTGGCCGACGACGTAGCCGTCGGTGGCCGCCATGAAGACGTTCTTGTCGTAGAGGGTCCGGTAGTGCCGCACGCCCGCCCCCTCGCGCTCCGAGCGCTCCTTGAGCGCCTGGACGACGTCCTCGGCCTGGACCATGTCGTGGCCGTTCTCCTTCGCCCAGAACGAGGACTCCTTGAGGAGGCCGAGCACGGAGCCGAACTGCATGGAGAGCTTCTCGTTGGAGCCGGTGAGCTTCGCGCCGTACTCCATCACGCTGCGCAGGGCGCCGCGGGTGAGGTCGAGGAGCTCGCCCGCGCTCCGGGCGACCATGTTCTTCATGAAGTCGAGGTAGCTCTCGATGGCCGGCGCCGAGATCTCCAGCGAGGACTCGAACTCGGCGAGGGCGCCGAACTGCGCGCGGAAGTCCTCGTCGTAGTGCTCGAGCATCATCTTGAGCATCGGAGAGCCGACGAGCACCACCTTGACGGCCGTGGGGATGGCGTACGCGCCGCCGCGGTTGGCGAAGCCGACGAGGCCGTCCTCGGTGATGGAGGCGTAGCCGCTGCGCAGCGACTTCGAGAGCGCCTGCCAGACGCCGGGCTCGCGGAGCACGTCCTCGAGCTGGAGCACGAGGAAGCCGCCGTTGGCTTTGTGGAAGGAGCCTCCCTTGAGCAGGGGGCCGCCGGGCATCTCGATGGGCATCATGCCGTTGGTCGTCTGCACCAGGCGCATCTGCTTCTGCGCGGTCCCGAAGAGGTTCTCGTAGGTCGGGTTCTTCTCGTAGACCACCGGCGCCCCGCCCTCAGGGCGGTTCGCGGACAGGACGGAGAACTTGAAGATCTCGCTCGGATCCTGCCGCTGGCCGTTCTTGCCGGGGAGGAACATCTCGTAGTTCGACGCGAGGTGGCTGAAGAAGCCGCGCAGCCCCTTGACGGCGTACTGCGTGTCCGCGTCGGGCTTCGGGTCCGCCTTGTGGAGCGCGTCGTGCTCCTTCTTGAAGGCGAGCATGACCTGCTGCATGGCCTGCGCGTAGCCCTGCACGGCCTCCTGGAGCTTCGCCATGAGCGCTTCGACGGCCGCCTGCTCGACTTTGCCTTCGGCGACGAGCTGCGCGATGGCCTCGTTGCCCTCGAGGACCTCTCCTTCAAAGGAGACCTCGACCGCCGGGCGGTAGCCCTGGGTCGTCTCGACGAGCTGGATCGTGCCCTTGAACGGGCCGGACTCGACGGTCCCGAGCTTGGACTGGATCTCGGCCTTCATGGCCTCGACCTTCTGCTGGAGCTTCTGGTGCGCGGGGTCGTCGTGCGTGACGGCCGGCATCACCGTCGCGAGCACGGGCGCCATGAGCTGGTTGACCAGGGCCGTGACCATCTGTCCGTCGACCAGGGCGATCTGCTCCTGGACCGACTGGTAGTCCTTCTGGTTCTGCATGACCATGGCCTTGTACTGCTCCACGATCTTCGTGCCGATCGGCTGCAGCTCCTTCTGGACCTGAGCCCATTCCGCCTGGGTGATGGTCCCCTTCGCGAGATGCTCCTGGAGCGACTCCTCGCTGATGGGCGCGCCGTCGACGGTCGGGGCGACGAAGATCTGGACGCCTTCCTCGCTCTGCTGCATGCGCACGACGAGGCCGTAGCGGCCGTTGGGGCCGAACTTGATCTGGGAGGTCGCCGCGTCGAGCTCCTGCTGGCGCTGGAGCGCCGCGGCCTGGAACTGGTCCTGGAGCTGCTTCTTCGCCTCGGCGGCGGAGCCGCCCTCGAGGGCCTGCGGCAGGAGCTGAGCGAAGCGGTCGTAGAAGGCGGCGATGGCCTTCTTCAGCGCCGGCGCGGAGCCGGCGGGGAGCTTGAAGAGGAGCGGCCGGTCCTTGTTCTCGACGTTGGTGAGGACCGCCATGTCCTTGGGCGTCGCCATCGTGGGCGCGAGCTCGCTGAGGATGTGGCGCACCGCGGTCTCGCGGCCCGACCCGTCGGGGCCGGTGACGACGACGTTGTAGCCGGGGCCGGCCATCTTGAAGCCGAAGAGCATCGCGCGCAGCGCGCGGTCCTGTCCGATGACCTGGTGGTCGGAAGCGGCGAGCTCGGCGGTGCTGGCCGGGAGGTCTTCGTCCTTCGGGGACCAGCGCAGGCGTTCGATGGGGACCTGGAGCTTCTCGACGGCGATGGTTCCGGCCTTCGGCCTCGCGGCCTCGGCCTTCTCCGCGGCGTAGCGCTTGAGGCCGGAGGGGACGAGGCGGGAGCGGGAGCGGGAGAGGGAGGCCCAGAAGCCCTGGGGCTCGGCGGTCTGCGCGGCGGGCATGAGCCCGTCGGCGACGACCTTCACGCCGTTGTTGTCGAAGAGTCGGCCGGAGGCGGCGCCCTCGCTGCCCTTGGGCGCGGATAGGGCCTCCACGAAGGAGAGGATGTCCCGGCGCGCGGCTCCCTCGGGAAGGGCCTCGGCGGCGGACTTGAGCTTCGCGAGGTCCTGGACGGTGTCGAGCTTGTCCGGGAGGACGACGCCGGCGGTCCGGAGCCCGTTGAGGATCGCGATGACCGGGTGGCGCTCGACCGCCATGACCGACTGCTGCGCCGCGATCGGAGCGGCGGCGGCCGCAGCAGGGGAGATGACGGCGGTCTGCGCCTGGGCGGCGGTCTTGAGCGTCGGATTGCCCGCGAGGCCGGGGATGCCCTGCAGCGAGGCGGGCGCCGCGATGTTCATCGGCGCGAGCTGCACGTCGTAGACCTTCACTACGCCGGAGACGCCGGAGACGCCCGGGACGGGAGCCTGGGAGACCTGGGCCTGAGTGACCTGCGCCCAGAGGGCCGGGGAAGGCGTCAGCAGGAACGCCGCCAACGCCACGGCCAGGATTTTCTTCGAGCAGCCGGAAATGTCGCTCATAGTCCTTCTCCTCACGACAGACTGAAAGGAATCTGCCTTCACAATGATAATGATAAGGGAGACTCTCCGCAATCGCATGGGCCGAAAAGGCATTTAAAGCAGGATTTGGGCCCAGACCCCGTATAGGACTCTCCTATAGGTCCATGCCTTGCCGAAAGACCCACGCCGCTGGATAGGCCCTTGGTCAGGCGGACTCAGGCGCAGAGGGCGTTCCCTCTCCCTCCCCGCCGGGAGAGGGGCTGGGGGTGAGGGGGGCCGCCGCGGCCACGGTCCCGCGGCGCCCCTCGCGGATGCCGAGCAGGACAAGGAGGGCCGCCAGGACCAGCGCCCCGAGCATCACGTCGAAGCCGGCGGCATAGTCGCCGCCGCGGAAAGCGATGGTGTAGCCGATGATCAGGTTCGTGAGGAAGCCCCCGATCTGCCCGCCGGTGTTGATGAAGCCGCTTCCCGCGCCCATCATCCGCGTCGGCAGGAGGATCATCGTGAACGCGCCGCAAGCCCCGCAGGCCATGAAGAGGAGGAGCCCTGCGACGCACTGCAGCGCCATGTAGGCCGTCGGGTCCGCGACCCGCGTGAAGCCCCAGAGGGATAGACCGCCCAGGACCATGCAGCCGAGCACGAGCCGCTTGCGCCGGCCCCGGAAGAAGCGGTCCGAGATCCAGCCCGCCGAGATGCAGCCGACCGTCCCGAACGCGAAGGGCAGCGAGGCCGCCCAGGCCGTGCCGCGCAGGTCGAGCCCCTTCACCTTCATCAGATAGGAGGGCAGCCAGGTCAGCCAGCCGTACATCGTCACGTTGAAGACGAGCGCGATGAAGAAGAGGACCCAGACCGCGGGCATGCGCAGGAGCTCCCCGAGCCCGGCGGGCTCCAGGGAGCCCTCGGCGTTCGCCTCCTCCGAGCGGATGTCGGACTCGTACTCCTCGATGTCCTTCCAAGTGGAGTGGGGGGACTCCCGGATGGCGTTGTAGACCGCGGCGCGGGCCACGAGCACGCAGACGACGCCCAGGAGGCCGAGCAGGTAGAAGCAGACGCGCCAGCCGTAGCGGGCGAGCACCGGGGCCAGGAGCAGCGGCGTCAGCGCCGGGCCGAGCGCGATCGACGAGATGACGACCGCGTTGGCCGTCGTGCGGTCCTTCTTCGTGTACCACTGCGCGAGGACCTTCCAGACCGAGGCCGGGAAGACGCCCTCGCCGACGCCGAAGAGGAAGCGCGTCGCGAGCATGGAGGGCAGCCCGCCCATGAGGCCCGTGAGGGCCGTGAAGACCGACCACCACGAGAGAGCGCCCAGGATGACCTTGCGCGGCCCGTGCCGGTCGGCGAGGATCCCGCCCGGGATCTGGAAGAGGGAGTAGCCCAGGAAGAAGGCGCTCAGGATCCAGCCGATGCGCTCGGGCCCGATCCCCAGGTCCTTCGCCATGAAGGGGATGGTCATGTTGATGGCCATCCGGTCCAGCCAGGCGACGAGGTAGCAGAGGATGAGGGCCAGCGCGACCCGGTGGCTCGCCTTCACGCGCATGGCCTAGAGGTAGCCCAGCTTGCGGGCCTGAGCGGTCAGCTCGGAACGGAAGTCCGGGTGCGCGACGGCGATGAGGTTCTGCGTGCGCTCGCGCACCGTGCGGCCGCGCATGTAGGCGATGCCGTGCTCGGTGACGATGTGGTCGCAGTTCGCGCGATGGAGGGAGACGGCCGTCCCCTCGGGCAGCGTCGGGACGATGGTGCTGACCTTGCCGCCCTTCGCCGTCGCGTAGCAGGCGATGACGGACTTCCCGAGGCCGTCGTAGGCCTCCTTCGCCCCGACCGCGGTGTCCGTCTGCCCGCCGGTGCCGGAGTACTGCCGCGTGCCGATGGACTCGCTGGCGACCTGCCCGGTGAAGTCCACCATGAGGCAGGTGTTGATGGAGACCATGCGCGAGTTCTGCCGCAGGACCGCCGGGTCGTTGACCCAGGCGCCGCGGCGGAACTCGACGGCCATGTTGTCGTCGAGCCAGTCGTAGAGCTTGCGCGAGCCCATGGCGAAGGTCGTGATGAACTTGTCCTTGGCCAGCGCCTTGCGCTTGTTCGTCACCACGCCCAGGTCGTAGAGCTCCATCATGGAGTCCACCAGCATCTCCGTGTGCACGCCCAGGTCCTTCTTGCCCTTGAGCGCGAGCGCGGCGGCGTTGGGGATGCCGCCGATGCCGAGCTGGAGGGTCGAGCCGTCCGACACGAGCTCCGCGATGTGCTGGCCGATGAGGAGGTCCGTCTCCGAGGGCTCGGGAGCGGGCAGCGTCGGGACCTCCTGGTGGTGCTCGACGAAGAGGTCCACGTCCTGGACGTGCACGTGGGTGTCGCCGAAAGTCCGCGGGAGGTTCTCGTTGACTTCGAGAACGACCGTGTCGGCCGCCTCCAGGATGTCCTTCTCGTAGGTGACGCCGAGCGAGAGGGAGACGAAGCCGTTGGCGTCCATCGGCGTGCAGGTGCCGAAGAAGATGTCCGGCTTGCGCGCCGAGAGCCGGTCGAGCGCCGCGCGATGCAGCATGTTGGGGACATAGGTGACGGTCCCGGTGCCCGCCGAGAGCGCGGCGCGCGAGCCCGGGGCGTGGAACCAGCTGCAGAGCTCGAAGTGCCCCTTCATCTCCGGCTTCATGTAGAAGTCGTAGGGCTTCAGCGTCAGGACCGAGAAGACCCGGACGTCGCGGACCTTGTCCTTGACCAGGTGGAACTTCGACATGCAGCCCTGCGGCTCCGAGGCGCACTGCGCGACGATGACGTCGTCGCCGGACTCGATCCTCGCGACCGCCTCCTCGACGGAGACGAGCTTGCTCTTGTAGATCTCACGCCACTTCCCGCCCTTGGCGCCCGCGTGTGCCTTCGTCGCCGTCGCGTCCATGTTCCCTCCGAAGCCCCCATCGGGAATCCCCGACGGGGAGTCCCGATCAGTAGGTCAGAGCGAGGGAGGCCATCGCGAAGCCGCCCCCCGAGGCGCAGAACACGACCTTCTGTCCCCGCTGGAGCTTCCCCTGGGCGATGGCGTCGTGGAGCACCATGGGGATGCAGGCCGAGCCGGTGTAGCCCCACTTCTCCATGACGGTGTGGGCCTTCTCCATCGGCAGCGCGTACTTCTTCATGATGTCTTCGATGGTCTGCCTGCGGATCTGGGTGAAGACGAAGAGGTCCACCTCCTCCATCTTCAGCTTCGCCTTGGCCAGCGTCTTCTCGATGAGCGGCGGCCAGAGGTCGAAGTTGAGCGTGGGGGGGAACTTCTTGAGCACGCGCACGTACTGCGTGCCCTGCGTCAGGACCTCCGGGCTCGCCGGCGCGGCCGAACCTCCGCCGTAGATGCCCATGTAGTCCCAATACTGCCCGTCGGCGCTCAAGGTCGAGCCGTGGAAGCGCGCGGCCGGGTCGCGGCGCAGGACCACGGCGCCCGCGCCGTCGCCGAAGAGCGTGTAGCAGCCGGGGTCCTTGGGGTCGAGGAACTTGGACATCGCGTAGGTCCCGATGACCAGCGCGGTCCGGTACTGCTCGTCGGCGCCCTCGAGGTACTTGCCCGCGACGTCCATGGCGGTCACGAAGCCCGCGCAGGCGCAGTTGACGTCGAAGGTCCCCGCGTTCTTCGCGCCCAGCTCATGCTGGACGAAGGAGGAGGTGCCCGGCGAGAGGAAGGCGGGGGTGTCGGTGGCCAGGACGATGAGGTCGATCTCCTCGGCCCTCGTCTTCGCGGCCGCCAGTGCCGCCCGCGCGGCTTTCAGGGCGTGGTGCCCGGAATGCTCGTCGGGAGCGGAATGGTAGCGGGCGCCGTGCCCGATGCGCTTGTAGACCTTCTCCCAGGGGTCGCGGCCGAAGCGCGCGAACATCTCCTCGTTGGTGACGAGCTTCTGCGGCAGGTGCATCCCGGTCCCGATGATCTTGGCCATGCGTTCAACCCTCTTGCCGCGGCGTGCCGCGGCGCATTGCGACCCCTCGGGGGGGTCCCGTCAGCGGCCTCGGCGCTCCTCCCGGGGGAGGATGCCGTTGCGGAAGAGCTCGGCGAACTGCCGGATCGCCTGCTTGTCGTCCATGCCGTAATGGCCCTTCACGTTGAAGAGCTTCTCCATGATGAAGAAATTCTGATACGAGAACGTCACGGTCATCATCGCCGCGACGGGGTCGACGCCTTCGGCGATGCGGGAGGAGAGCTTCTCTCCCCGGGTCTCGAGCAGCTTCGCGTAGCGTTCGCGCATCCCCATGAAGATCCGCGCGATGTGCTTGGCGTCGAACTCGATCATGTCCACGTAGATGAGGCGGAGGTAGTCGGCGAACTTCTCGACGGTCTGCCGGCTGGCTTCTCCGATCTCCGCGATGTCGTCGGGGAAGGTCGTCTTCGCGAGGGCCTTCATCATCGGCTGGGAGGGGGAGAAGTACTCCTTCTCGTATTCCTCGAGGAGGGTCGCGAAGAGGCGCTCCTTGGTGGGGAAGTGGTTGTAGATGTTCCCCAGGGAGACGCCGGCCTTCAGCGCGATCTGACGCGTCGACGTCCCGTGGTAGCCCTGGCGCCGGAAGAGCGTCGTCGCCGCGCGCAGGATCTTGCCGCGATGGATCGAATCCTTCAGGTTCCCGTTCTTCTTCTCTTCCATGGCCGCCCTCCTAATGAACGAACGCTCGTTCACATTGTACACGCTCCCCTCCCGTTTGTCAAGGGCCATCGGTCAGCTCCGGGAGGGGACGGCGGCTTCGGCGGCGGGAGGAACGACGCCTTCCTCGACCCAGCGGACCAGGCGGCGGAAGGCCTCGTGCGCGTGCGGCATGAGCGGCTCGGCGGCGGGGAAGGCCTCGCGGTCCTTGTCCACGTGGGTGGCGTCGGCGACGCGGTGGAGGCGATGGAGGGCCGCGCGGCCCCGGGCCTCGACGAGGGCGCGGTAGCCCTCCGCGTGGGGCCCGAAGGGGATGAGGAAGTCGCGCCCTCCGGAGAGCGAGAGGAGCGGCCGCTGGAGGTCCCCGGTGCACTCCACGGCGCGGATGCGCCCGCGCACCTCGGCGGGCCGTCGGGAAAGGTCGTACGCCTCGAGAGGGCCCTCATAGGAGGGATCGAGGTCGCCGAGAGCCAGCGTCAGCGACGCCTCCCAGTACATGAAGCGGTAGAACTGGAGCACGGCGTCCCATTCGACGTCCGCCGGATAGCCCAGGGCCCGGAGGGCCTCCCGCTTCGGCGGGCGCGCATCGAGCGCGCGCAGAGCCGCGGGGAGCTGCTCGAGGAGGTTCGACCCCTCGGCGCGCCAGAGCACGCCGGAGACGTCCACGGCCCCGTCGAAGAGGCCGGGGTCCCGCTCGACCGCGAGCCGCGCGAGGTAGCCGCCGTTCGAGACCCCCACCGCGTAAGTCTTCTCCGGCAGCTTCCCGTAGCGGGCCTTGCACTCCTCGAGCGCGAGCTCGGCGAGCGCCTTCAGACGCGGGTACCAGTGCGCGATCCCGTTCTCGGAGCCCAGGGGGACGAAGACCGTGTCGCCGTCCGGGACGGCCCGGATGCCTTTGTCCGTGCAGGCGAAGGCGTAGCCGGCGGAAAGGAGGAAGTCCGACCAGTAGAGGTCGTAGCCGCTCTCGCAGTTGAGGCCGGGCGCGCCGGAGACGACGAGCCGCCCGTTCCAGACTTTGGGCAGGCGCAGGAGGTAGCGCGCCACGGGGTCCTTGGGCAGCGTGCCCTTGATCAGATGTCCCGGAAGCGGCCCGGCGAGGGGCGTGTAATAGGAGATGGGCGGAGCGATGATGACCGCGTCGACGTGCAGGGAGCCCGTCAGCCGCTGGGTGAAGGTCGAAAGGTCGGTGACCTCCCGTTCGAAGCGCTCCGAGAGCGCCGAGAAGCCCAGGCGGACGCCGAACGCGCGGAACGGCTTCACGGATAGAGCTGCCGGTCCAGCTTCCCGGGCGAACGCAGCGGGTAGTAGTGGTCGCTGTCCACGACGCGCACCCGGAAGAGGCCGCTCTCGTCAACGAACTCCCGGCCGGCCTTGGGCGCCTTCTCAGGGACCTTGAAGCCGAAGAGCTCGAAGCAGAGCTTCGCGCTGATCCAGGGGATGAGCTGGTCGTCGGCGGAGTGGATGATCTCGACGCGGATGCCGTAGTCGCGGATGCGCTGGACGTCCTCCTTCGTGAAGTCGAGCAGGGAGGTGTCGTTTGCGCGGCGCAGGAACGCCTCCTGCCAGCCGGGCTTCGCGGAGTTCTCCTCCACGATCTGCCGGATGCGCTCGCGGACGTGGTCGATGTCCTTGTCCCAGGGATCGGCGAGGTGCTTGCGCAGTTCGTCGACGGCGCCCTTGGAGGCCAGCGCGAGGATCATGTTGCGCTGCATCTGGAGGGCGAAGATCTGCGGGAGCACGAAAGGCGCCGAGAACGGGTTCGCCTTGATCGCCGCGCTCAGCGCGCCGCCGTAGGAGTCCATGAGGTCGAGCTGCTGGACGATCATGCGGATGATCTTGGCCATCTGCGCGAACTGCTCGCCGGCGACGGTCTCGCTGTTCCCGTAGTGGGTGGTGGCGTTGAGCATCGTCACCTTCCCGCCCTTGAGCAGACGCAGGGCCTGCTGCACTTCGAGGTCGCGGTGGAGCTGGACCATCTTCTGGAAGACGAGGACGCCGTAAGAGTGGAGCGTGAGGTCCACCGCCTGAGTCCCCGAGCGCTCGGCGGCGAGGACGATCATGCGCGCCATGTCGCGCGCGTCCTGCTCGTAGACCTTGTCCGAGCGCGAGAACCCGGTGGGGGCATGCCCGCGCAGCCAGGCGAAGTACTGGTCCGACTTGGCCTTCTTCTGGGTCTCGAAGAGGGTGTCGTAGCTCTCGGCGAGAGCGAGGCCGCCGATGAAGACCATCGGGACGCGCTCGGAGCCCTCGGCCTTGCGGAACTTGTAGTGGATGTCCAGGTCGCCCGAAGCGCTCAGGAAGGTCGCGGACTCCCAGACGTCTTCCTGCGCGGCCCGTTCGCCGCGCCGCTCGAGGGTCACGCGCGGACGAGGGGCGGGGCCGTCGCTCTCGGCGGCGACCGGGAGGACGGCGTCCTGCGCGCGGAGGCCGTCGTACATGCGGGAAACGGATTGGTGGGCCTGCGCCGCGGAGGCCTTGGAGTCGGTCATCGAGCGCACGCTCGCTTCGACGCCTTCGGTGGCGGCGAAAGCGGGGGCATTCGACGGAACGGCGACTCCGTCGGCCGCGATCGCGGCCTTCGCGGAGGAGGGGAGGGCGGCGCGGGAGCCCGCCAGCGAGGCGGCACGCGGGGCGGGCATGTTCATGACCGCCGCAGGGATCACGGCGGGGAGCGCCGTCCCCTTGAGCGTGAGGGAAGGAAGGGGGGAGAGGGTCGGCAGGACGACGGCCTGGAGGTTCGTCGTGAAGCCGACGGTCCCCGGAGCGCCCCGCAGGCTCGCGGCGGCGACCGCGGCCGGCACGGCGATCGAACCGCTCACGACCGGCGCGGCCCCGGTCTTCACCTGGGCGGCGGCGGGAGTCGAAAAGCCCTGCGCGGCGGCGAGCAGGGCGGCGAAGGCGGCGGCGTTCATGGGACGAAGGCGGGGGTCGTAGTTCACGCTCGTGTTCTCCCTTGCGCTTGATGACGCTCAACGTCCGCGGTTGTCGAGCGTCAACATCTATAGGAGGAGTTTAACCCCGCCGCCGTCCGCGCGTATGGGCCGAGGGACCCCGGAGGCCGAGATTAATCGACCCATGCCGCGCTGGGCCGGGGGGCCCAGGTAGCTGAACGAGCGTTCGCTCTTAAAGGGCGCCGAGGCGGCGCAGGCCGCGCCGCGCGATCTCGTGGTAGTTCTCGTCGCGGGAGGCGAGGAGCTCCCGGTAGAGGGACGCCGCCTCGACGCGGTGACCGGCCTTCTCGTTGAGATAGGCGGCCATGTGCCGCACCATCGTCGGGCAGTCGGGCTCGGCGAGGGACTGCGCCAGAGCCTTCAGGACGCTCTCCGCGTCGCCCTTCTTATGGAAGCCGATCGCGGCGATGTAGGCGGCGTAGCGCCAGTTCTCCGGACGTCGCCCGCGCGCCTCCTCGAGGAGGACGAGGGCCTCGTCCGGCCGGTTCTGGTTGAACGCCAGCGCGCCGGCGACGTGGAACGCCGCGTACTCGAAGCGGGGGTCGAGCGCGAGCACGCGGCGCACGCGCGCCAGGAGCTCGGCGTACGCTCCCGCGGCGAAGTCCCGGTGCGCGTGCCCCGGGCGGCCGTGCTCCGCGGGATCCTCCTCCCCGCGGCTGTCGGGCGAGCCGTAGTAGAGGATGAGCTGCACGAAGGTGAGGTCCGCGGCGAGGCGGCGCATGCCCATGACGAGCATGCTCGCGTCGCGCACCAGGTCCTCGGGCGCGGAGCGCAGCTCCGCGACCGCCGGGAGCGCCGCCTCCGGGGAGACCCGTGAGACGCCGGCGTTGAGCGCGGCGATGAGCGCGAGCGCGGCGACGACGGAGAGCGCCGACGCGGCCGCCGAGCGCGCGAAGCCCCGCTCCTCCATCAGAACTCCCGGCGGCGGAAGAGGGCCGTCGTCAGTCCCAGGCAGACCGCGCTGTAGAGCGCCGCGTAGAGACAGGCCCAGAACAGGGGCTCGGGAGCGCCGCCGAGCCGGTCCCGGAAGTTCAGGCGCTCGAGGTCGGGGACGAGGTAGACGAGCGCTCCCATCGTCTTCGCCCGGAGGGCGTCGCGCGCGAGGAGCCCGCGCATCTCCGAGGTGAAGTGGCCGAGCGTCCACGCGACCGCGGTCATGAGCAGCCCCGAGACCGTCGAGGTCGAGACCAGGGACAGCAGGGAGGCCAGCGAGGCCGTCAGCGAGGTCTTCAGGAGGATGCCGAGCAGCGCGACCGCGTAGGCGTTCTCCCAGTGCCAGCCCTTGCTCGTCATGAGCGCGACGTGGAGGCCGCCCATGAGCAGGACGGCGCAGAACGCGGAGGCGACCAGGCCCGCCCAGCCTCCGGCGATGTAGGCGGTGCGCGGGACCGGGCGCGAGAGGATCAGATAGAGCGTCTTCGTCTCCATCTCCCGGAGCAGGGCGCTGGCCGCGGCGAAGGCGACGGCCGCGGTCGTGAGGAGCTCGATGGCGGCGAGTCCGAAGTCGAGGAGGACGCGCAGCTCCTGGTCGGCGGCGAGGACGCCGAGGAGGAGACTCATGTAGACGAGCAGCCCCCCGAAGATGAGGGTGACGAGGAAGAAGCGGCTGCGCAGCTGTTCGCGGAAGGAGTGTCGGGCCAGCAGGAGGAAGTCGTTCACGCGCGCCTCCCGGCGTCCTTCGGCAGGACCGTCTCGATGAAGAGCTTCTCGAGCCCCTCGTCGGCCCAGTCGGCCGCGCCGAGGATGCGCGCAAGGCGGCCCTCGACGAGGATGCCGACGCGGTGGCAGAGCTTCTCGACCTCCGAGATGCTGTGCGAGGAGAGAAGGATCGTCGCGCCCTGCCGGTTCAGCGAGGCGAGCAGCTCGCGGATGTCGTGCACCGCGAGAGGATCGAGGCCGCTGGCGGGCTCGTCGAGGACGTAGAGCTTCGGGCGGTGGAGCATCGCCTGGGCCAGACCGAGGCGCTGGAGCATGCCTTTCGAGAACTCGCGCGCCTTGCGGTCGGCGGCGGCGAGCAGCCCCACGTCGGCGAGCGCGTCCTTCACGCGCTGGCCGAGGCCCTTGGAGGGGACCCGGGAGAGTCGCGCGTAGAAGGTCAGCGCCTCGCGGGGGGAGAGATAAGGGTAGAAGTACGGGAGCTCGGGAAGATAGCCCATCTGCGCGAGGGCCTCGGGGTCCTCCGGGTCGCGGTCGTAGACCCGGACGCGGCCGACCGTCGGCCGCAGCAGGCCCAGCGCGAGCTTCATCGTGGTGGTCTTTCCCTGCCCGTTCAAGCCCAGGAGACCGAAGACCTCTCCTTCGACGAGCGAAAAGTGGAGCCCGCCCACGCCGCGGGAGTAGGTCCTGCGTCCGAGGTGGGAGCGCACGTACGTCTTGGTGACCGTCTCGAACGCGAGCGGCGAGATCGGCGGCGCGTCGGGGACGACGGGAGCGGGAGTTGCCTTAGGCATGGGCCTTCGCGAGCCTCCGGCGCAGGACGGCGAGACCCCGGTCGAGGTCGGCGCGGGTGATCGCGCCCATGTGGGCCACGCGGACGATCTTCCCGGCGAGCTTCTCCTGCCCGCCGCCGAAGCAGATCCGGTCCTCCGTGCGCATCGCGCGCAGGAGCGCGCGGCCGTCGGTGCCCTCGGGAAGCCAGGCGGCCGTGAGGATGTCCGATGCGTCGCGGGCGAAGAGGCGCAGGCCCATGCCGGAGAGCTCCTTGCGCGCGTACGCGGCGAGCTCCGCCGTCCGCTTCCAGACGTTCTCGAGGCCCTCCTCGCGGATGAGGCGCAGCGCCTCGACCTGCGCGACGATGACCGGCACGCAGGGGGTGTAGGGGGTCTCCGCCTTGTCGATCGACTTGAGCATCGTGCGCCAGTCGAAGTAGAAGCGCGGCAGCTTCGCGGCGGCGCAGGCCTTCAGCGCGCGCGGCGAGAGGGCGGCGTACGCGAGGCCGGGCGGGCACATGAGGCCCTTCTGCGAGGCGGAGAGCACGGCGTCGAGGCCCCAGGCGTCGGTCTCGAGCTCCTCGGCGGCGAGCCCGGAGACGGCGTCGACGACGACGAGGGCGTCGGAGCCCTCCCGCACCGCCGCGGAGAGGGCCTTGAGGTCGTTGACGATGCCCGTCGAGGTGTCCGTGTGCTGGAAGAAGCACGCCTTCAGGCCCTTCTCGGAGCGCAGGGCCTTGCGCAGGCGCTCGGGGTCGGCCGCATGACCCCACTCCTCGGAGAGGACGACCGGCTCGAGGCCGTGCGCGCGCAGGATCTCGGCGAAGCGGTCTCCGAAGGCGCCCGTCGAGTGCACGAGCGCCCGGTCGCCGGGGGAGAGGAGGTTGACGACCGAGGACTCCATGGCGCCCGTGCCCGAGCAGGTCATCACCAGGACCTTGTTCTTCGTCCGGTAGACGTCCTGGAGCCCCGCGAGCAGCTCGCGGAAGACGATGCCGAACTCGTCGGTGCGGTGGTGGAGGATGGGGCGCTCGAGGGCCGCGCGCACCGTGAGCGGCAGCGGCGTCGGGCCCGGCGTGAGCAGAAGGATGTCGTACATGGCTTTCTCCTGGGGGTTCATGCGGTGGCGGAGGGCCGCTCGTGCGGCGCGGCGGCGGGGAAGCCCGCGATCGGCGCGCGCAGGGGCTGGGGCCGCGCGGACGCGGGCTCGAGCGCGGCCTCGAGGACCTGCTCGATGCGGGAGACGGGGACCATCTCCAGCGCCTCGCGGACGTCCGCCGGGATCTCCTCGAGGTCCTTGCGGTTCTGGTCGGGATAGAGCACCGTGCGGATGCCGCAGCGGTGCGCGGCGAGGACCTTCTCCTTGAGGCCCCCGATGGGCAGCACGCGCCCGCGCAGCGTGAGCTCGCCGGTCATGGCGACGCCCGCTCGGACCGCGCGCCCGGTGAGGTGGCTGGCCAGCGCGGTCGCGATGGCGACGCCCGCGGAAGGGCCGTCCTTGGGGACGGCGCCTTCGGGGACGTGCACGTGGAAGCCGCTCGTCTTGAAGACCGCGGCCGGTACGCCGAGGCGGTCGGAGACGGAGCGGACCCAGGAGAGAGCCGCCTTCGCGGACTCCTGCATGACGACTCCGAGCTTCCCGGTCAGGACGATCTCGCCCTTGCCGGGATAGGAGAGCACCTCGATGGCGAGCAGGGTGCCTCCGACCTCCGTCCAGGCCAGGCCGGTGGAGACGCCCACGGCGTTGTGCGAGCCGTCCTCGGGGGGGAACCTGGGGACGCCGAGGAGCCCGGGGAGGTCCGCGGCGCGCACGACGACGGTCGAAGCGCCTTTCTCCACGACGCGGCGCGCGGACTTCCGGCAGAGCCCCGCGATCTCCCGCTCGAGGCTGCGCACGCCCGCCTCCCGGGTGTATTCCTGGATCATGCGCTCGAGCGCGCCGTCCTCGACCTTCAGCTGGCCGGGCTTGAGGCCGTGCGACTCCAGGGCCTTGGGCAGGAGGAAGCCCTTGGCGATGAGGATCTTCTCCTTCTGCGTATAGCCGGGGAAGCGGATGATCTCGAGGCGGTCCTGCAGCGCGGCCGGGATGCCGTCGAGGGTGTTCGCCGTGCAGATGAACATCGTGGCGGAGAGGTCGAACTCGAGGTCGAGGTAATGGTCGGTGAAGGTGGAGTTCTGGGCCGGGTCGAGGACCTCGAGCAGGGCGGCGGCGGGGTCTCCGCGCCAATCCATCCCCATCTTGTCGACCTCGTCGAGCAGGAAGACGGGGTTGCGGCTCTTGGCCTTGCGCATGGCCTGGATGATGCGTCCCGGCATGGAACCGATGTAGGTGCGTCGGTGCCCGCGGATCTCCGCCTCGTCGCGGACCCCGCCGAGCGCGAGCCGGGCGAAGCGGCGCCCGACCGCCCGCGCGATGGAGCGTCCGATGGAGGTCTTGCCCACGCCGGGCGGGCCGACGAAGCAGAGGATCGGACCCTGGAGCTTCTTGGTGAGGCGGCAGACCGCGAGGTACTCGAGGATGCGCTCTTTCGCCTTGTCGAGACCGTAGTGGTCCTCGTCGAGGATGCGGGCCGCGCGCTCGAGGTCGAGGCTGTCGCGCGTGCGCTTGGACCAGGGCAGGCCGGTCAGCCAGTCGAGATAGGTGCGGCAGACCGTGGACTCCGGGGAGAAGGGCGCCATCTTCTCGAGGCGCCCGAGCTCCTTGAGGGCCGCCTCGCAGGCGGCCGCCGGCATGCGCGCCTTCACGACGCGCTCGCGGAGGTCGTCGATCTCCTTCTGGAAGTCGTCCTTCTGGCGGAGCTCCTTCTGGATCGCCTTCATCTGCTCCGTCAGGTAGTACTCCTTCTGCGTCTTCTGGATCTGGGAGCGCACGCGGGTGTGGATGCGCTTCTCGATGCCGAGGATCTCGGCCTCCGCTTCGAGCAGCTCGACGAGCCGCTCGAGACGACGGCGGGGGTCGAGGAGCTCGAGGAGGGCTTGGCGCTCGGCGAGCTTCACGACCGCGTTCGCCGCGACCGTGTCGGCGAGGCGGGAGGGGTCGGCGATCGCGCGCAGCGCGGCCGCGGCCTCGGGGGCCGCCCGGCGCGTCTGTCGGGAGAGGGCCTCGTAGAGCCCGACGACCCGCCGCATGAGCGCCTCGACCTCGGGGTCCTTCGCGCAGGGCTTCTCCGGGTAGCGCAACGCGGTCTCCCAGTGGCCGCCGGAGCCGAGGACGGGGTCGACGAGCTCGGCGCGCCAGAGCCCCTGCAGGAAGACCTTCAGGGTGCCGTCGGGCATGCGCAGGAACTGAGAGACCTCGGCGACCGCCGCCGTCCCGTAGAGGTCGGCGACGCCGGGGTCCTCGGTGGAGGCCTGCCGCTGGGTGGCCACGGCCACGAGGCGGCCGGTCGCGGAGTTCGCCGCCTCGAGCGCGCGGATCGACTTCTCGCGGCCGACGGAGAGCGGCACGGACATGTGCGGGAAGACGACGACGTCGCGGACGACGAGGAGGGGGAGCCGCGCGGGGCGCTCGGGAAGGGCTTCGGCGCTCACTTGACGGCGCGGATGATCTCGTCGACGATGCCGTACTCCTTCGCCTCGGCCGCCGACAGGTAGTAGTTCCTCTCCATGTCCTCGCCCAGCTTCTGCTCGGTCTGTCCGGTGTGCTTGGCGAGGATCCTCGCGAGGCGGGCCTTGGTCTGCTCGAGCTCCTTGGCCTCGATGGTGATGTCCGTCGCCTGTCCGGAGATCCCGCCGTAGATGAGCGGCTGGTGGATCATGACGCGGGCGTAGGGGAGGATGAAGCGGCGGCCGGGCGTCCCGGCGGCGAGGAGGACCGCGCCGAAGGACATCGCCATGCCCACGCAGATGGTGGTCACCGGCGACTTGATGTACTGCATCGTATCGTAGACGGCGAGGCCGGCCGTGACCATGCCGCCGGGGGAGTTGATGTAGAGGTTGATGTCCTTCTCGCTGTCCTCGGCGTCGAGGTAGAGCATCTGCGCGATGAGGAGGTTGGCGGAATCGGTGGTGACGGCGCCCTCTTCCCCGCCGACGAAGATGATGCGGTCCTTCAGGAGCCGCGAGTAGATGTCGTAGCCGATGGCGGAACCCTGGTTCCAACGCTCGAGTATCGTGGGGATGATCATGGTAGCAGGAGTATATAAAAAGAGGGGGACGCCGTCAGGGGGGGAAAGCCCCCGTCTCTGCGCGTCCGCCTTACGGGAATGGAAGGGCCCCATCGAGGAACTCGATAGGGCCCTTCGCCCGTGAAGCGTCTGGTCCAGCCGGCCTTCAGCCGTTCGTCGCCGGCTATCTCAGTAGCACTTGTAATGCCTGACGCCGTCCGCATCGACGCTCGACAGCGCTTTCGTCTTGCCGTACTCGCAGTCCAGGCTATCGAAGTTCTCCTGACTCTTCTGCTGAGCAGCCTTAGACTTCTCCTCCTCCGACTGTTCCTGCTGCTTCTGCGCGTCGCTCTTCCCCTTCTTCTTCGACGCCGCCGGCGCCGGCGCGACAGGCTTCGGCGCTTTCTCAGGACAAAGGACCGGATCGAGAGCATCAACGGCACAACCGACCTTGTCCGCAAGAATGATCGCGCCTGCATCTTGGATCGCGACCGCTCCGGCATCCTCAAGAGCCTGCGCTGCGCGCTTCTCAGAGGAGGCTGCGGCAACCGTTCCGTTGCCTTCGGCCGAGCGGATGAGAGCGGAAAGGATCCCGCCGCCGTCCGTTTTGCCGGCCTTCGCCGTAGTGTCGAAGTACGACGCATCCGCATTGGCATGGGACTCGACGGCCCAGCCGACCGATACGACGCCGAGCGCGACGATGGTGCCGAACATCCTTCCGAAGGAACTCTTCATCTCTCTACCCCCGAGCGGACGCTTGAGCGCGCCACGCTGCTGTGGATAGTCTAGCGCGTCAGGCCGGCTCCGACATGATGAGAACGTCTCATGGGACCGGCGCTTTTGGGTCTATGCGAAGGGGTTCGCGTTCGAGCCCATGCTCGAACCGCGCCGTACGTTCCGCACGGCGGGGGACTCAGGAGGCGAGGAGGCGCTGGCAGGCGGAGAGGCGTTCGGCGCGCACGCGGTCGCCCGTGCGCGCATAGGCGTGGACGAGGGCCAGAGCCGCGCGGGAGAGCAGGGCGCGCGGAGAGGCGGGAAGGAGCTGCCAGGACTGAAGGCGCGGCCCGCCCCGCGCGGCCTCCTCCTCGCACTCGGCGGCGGTGAGGACGCGCCCGCCCCGGGAGGGGTCGATGAAGAAGCGCTGGCGCCCGGTCTCGAAGAGGGCGAGGGCGCGGCCCGGCAGCGTGACGGCGCTCACGGCGAGGCCGAGCCGCCGGGCGACGAGCGCGTAGAGCGCTACGAGCATCAGCGGCGAGCCGCGCCGGCGCTCGAGGGTCCGGTCGAGCCGCGCGTTGTCGGGATGATGAGGGTCGGCCGCGTCGGGCTGGAAGCCGCACTGCAGGAAGAGGAAGTCGTTGTAGCGGTGCAGCACGGAGAGCGGCTCCGCGCGCGGCGTGCGGGCCCACTTCATCTCCTCGGCGAGCGCGTCGAGCATGCTCCCGACCTTCCCCGGGGGGAGCCCCGGCTCCGCGTAGGCGCAGAGGAGTCCGAGGCCGGCCTCGAGGTCGAGCCCGGCCTCGGGGCTCGCGCAGAGAGCGCGCCAGCGCGCGTCGAGGCCCTCGAAGGCGCACTCGAGCTCGAGTTCGGCGAAGCGGACGCCGGCCTCGCCGGCGATCCCCGCGGCGCAGGCGCGCAGGCGCTCCGGCTCGTCGCGCAGGAGCTCGCGCAGGCGCGCGCAGACGAGCGCGCGGGACGCCTCGTCCTCGTCGTCGAGGAGAGAGACGAGCGCCCGCAGCGCCGCGTCGCCGAGGCCCGCGACGGCCGTCGTCACCCCGCGGCCTCCGTGATCTTCGCGCTTCCCCGCACGAACTCGAGGACCTTGCGGTCCTTCAGCGAGGAGAGGATCCCGTCCTTTCGCTGCGAGAAGAACTCCTGGACGTCCTTCTTCTGCTCCTCGCTCTCCGCCTGCGCCAGGTTCTTGTCGAGCTCCTTCTGGAAGTCCTCGTCGCCGACGGAGATCTTCTCCTGCCGCGCGACCGCCTCGAGCACGAAGGAGAGCCGCACCTCGTCCTCGGACTGGGAGCGGAGCTTCTCGCGGAGCTTGGCCGTCTCCGCCTCGGGGAGCCCGCGCATGCCCAGGCGCCGCAGGACGCGGTGCATCGTCTGCTCGAGCTGGTGCTCGGCGAGCGTGGGGGGGACGGGGAACTTGTTGGCGGCGAGCAGCGCCTGGTCGATCTGCTGCACGAGCTCGCGCTCCGTACGCTCCTCGTTCTCGGCGGCGGCCAGCTCGCGCAGCTTGGCCTTCAGCGCGTCGAGGGCGTCGAAGCCCATGTCCTTGGCGAACTCGTCGTCGAGGACGGGGAGCTTCTTCTCCTTGATCTCGGAGACGCTCACGCGGCCGACGGCCTCCTGCGTGGAGATCTTCACGGGGAACTCGCGGGACTCGCCGCGCTTCGCGCCGAGGAGCCCCTCGACGAGGCCCTCCACGCTCTGCTGCGCCGACATGTCCACGAGCTCCTGCTTGCCCTTCGCACCGGGCAGCGCCTTGCCGGCGCGCAGCATCTCGTAGTCGACGACGGCGTAGTGCGTCTTCTCGAGCGCCGCGGCGGGGCTCACCTCGAGCCGCGCGTTCCCTTCCTGCAGCTGCTGGAGGCGCTTGCCGACCTCCTCGTCGGTGACCGCGTACTTCTTGCGGGTGAGCGCGAGGCCCTTGTAGCCCTTGGCGTCGAACTTCGGGGCGACCTCGAGCTCGAGGGTGAAGACGAAGGGCTTGCCCTCCTCGGCGTGCACGTGGCCGATCGAAGGGGGCACGAGCGGCTGGGCGCCGGCGGAGCGCAGGGCCTCGGGCACCGCGAGCTGGATGAGCCCGTCGGCCGCGTCGGCCTTCGCCTGCGACGAGAACTGCCGGCGGACGACGTCCATGGGGGCCTTTCCGGGACGGAAGCCCGGGATGCGGGCACGGGCCTGTATGCGGACGAAGGCCTCCTGTACGGAGGCATCGAAGCGCTCGCGCGGCAGCGTCACTTCGTAGGAGAGCGCGCAGCCCTCCTCCTTGAGTTTCTTCACCGAGATCTTCAGGTCCGTCTTCTGTTCCGCCATCCTAGCCTCCTTCCGCTCCGTCTGTCCGTCGAATCTTGGGCGGGGGGGGACTTGAACCCCCATGCCTTTCGGCACACGGTCCTAAGCCGTGCGCGTCTGCCGTTCCGCCACCCGCCCGCTTGTCGGCCCCCGCCTTCCTGGCGGGGCGCTTTCGTCCCGGCCCCGTCGAGGCCGGGACATTGCGCCGGGCCGAGAGAGGAATAAAGCACTCGGCCCGGTCCTCCCCACAGGAGGGGGCTCTGCCCCCTCCTCTGGCGTGTCGGCACCCGTGCTTTTCTGGCGGTGCCGCACTGTAACCTCCCCCGGAGCGGTGCGGCGGCTCATGCCGCCGCCTTATATAAAGAAAGAGACGCTCGGGAGACGAGCGCCCCCTCCGTCTGTGGGTATTCTAGCTTTTTCGGGGTGGGGAAAAAACCGCGGCCGCCGCGAGGGTCGCGGCGGCCGGGGAGTCCTTCGAGAGTGTGGGCCATACAGGACTCGAACCTGTAACCTTGCGCTTAAGAGGCGCCTGCTCTACCATTGAGCTAATAGCCCGACCGCCGTTATTATAGCAAATGAGATTCCGTTCTTGAAAACACCCCGCGCTATCACACCCCTCTCCCGCCACACCGCTTCGGGGGTGGTGACAGCCATCCTGGGCCGCGCGAGCGGCCCGAGGCGCCAGAGGCGGGGGCAGAGCCCCCGCCATGGGGAGCGCCGAGCGCTTCGAAGGCGCTCGGGGCAATGTCCCGGCGCTGCGCCGGGACGAAACCTCCCGACCGGAGGGCGGGACGCGACAGAGGGTGGGGGGCGCGGGCGCATTCGAGCGCCCGCGCCCCTTCATCGTTTCTTCGAAATCGCGTAACAGCCTCGTCATTGAAAACCGCGGAGCCCATGTTATACTCGGTGAAGAGCCGAAAGGCCAAATCGCCATGAAATACTGGCTGTTCCAGAACAACCAAGTCGTCGGACCCCACGACCGCGAGGAGCTCGCCCAGCAGCCGGGCTTCTCGGCGGAATCGCTCGTCTGTCCCGAAGGCCGCAAGGGGACGCAGATGGGCGACTGGGCGCGAGCCGGCGTCGTGGCCGAACTCGCCGAGACGCTCCTGCGCGCCGCGAAGATCCCGGCGTCCGTGCTCAGCGGGGACAGCGGCGGCTTCCTCCCGCCCGAGCCCACGCTGCGCGATCTCGCCGTGCTCGGCTCGCTCCAGGAGAAAGTCAGCCTCCTCGAGAGCGTGCTCACCCAGCTTCAAGAAGACCTCCGCGCCCGCGACGCCGAGACCGCCGACCTCAAGGTCGGTCTCGAGCTCAAGGAGCAGGAGTCGGCCTCCCTCAAGGGGAAGCTCGAGCAGGTCGAAAGCCGCCTCGCCGCGGCCGAGGCGCTCAAGGACGAGCTCGCGCGCTCTCAGCAGAGCGAACGGGAGACGACCGACGAGCTCAAGAAGGAGATCTCCAAGACGCAGGAAGACGAGCGCGCCGTCGCCCAGGCGCAGTCCGCGCAGGCGCAGGCCCTCGAGGAGATCAAGCAGCGGCTGCAGACCGCTCAGGACGACATCAAGAAGCAGCTCGATGACGTCGACCGCCGCCAGAAGGAGGCGGTCCTCGCCGCGCAGGTCCCGGCGCCGGTCCCGGCGCCGCTGCCGCTCGGCATGCCGCCCCTTTCCAAGCTCCCGCCGCTCGAGAAGGTCTCCGCGCTCGACGCCGCCCCGAAGCTCGGGGAGGTTCCGCCGCTCGGCGCCGCGCCCGTCATGGAGCCGCCGCCCCTCTTCGGGGGCCCCGCCGCCGAGGCGCCCTCGCCGATGACCGCAGCCCCCGCGCCGACCCCCATCCCGACGCCCGCGCCTATTAAGGAGGCCGCCGAATCCGCGGAACAGGTCTCGGATCTCATCGCCGCTGCGCCCAAGAAGGCGTCGAAAGGGAAGCTCGTGGCCGTCGCCGTCCTCATCCTCGGAGCCCTCGCCGCCGGAGCGGCTTACAACCTCGGCTTGCTCGATCCCCTGCTCGGAGTGAAGAAGGCGCCCGCTCCCGAGGCCGTGCTGCCGACGGACGCGCCCCCGGCGGGAGAGCAGACCGCTCAGATGGGGCTCCCCGACCGCACGCAGGAGGCCGTCGAGCTCGTGAAGGCCGTGCACGCCCCCGGCTCCCCGCGCAGCCTCGCGGTCCGCCTCGAGGGACCGAACCCCGAGCCCGGGCTCTCTCCCTGGACCGTGGACCGGCTCGACGCCGGACGCCATCAGGTGAACTTCTACGACCGGCGCACCGACTCGAAGACCCCGCTCTACCGCTTCGTCGTCCTCATCGAGAGCAAAGAGGTCCGCGGATTGGACCCGGCCTCGCAGGCGCTCCTCGACGCGGACGTGCTGCCGCCCTCCGCGGCGCCCAAGCCGGCGAAGGCGAAGAAGGCCGCCGGGCCCGCCGCCAAGCCCGCGAAGGCGAAGAAGGCCGCGCCGAAGGACGAGCTCCTCCAGGACCCGCTCGGAGCGATGCTCATGGACTCCTCCCTCGAAGACTCCAAGCCCGCCCGGCCCGCCCGCAAGTCGGCGGCCCTGCCGGACAAGGAGGAGTTCGAGGAAACCCTCCTGCCTCCCGAGGACGCGCACTCCCCGGCTCCGCGCCGGAGCGCGCAGGCGAAGCCCGCGGCGAGGGACCCTCTCGAGGAAGCGCTCGGAGACGGCGCAGACGACTCCCTCCCGGGCGGCCTCAAGGGAGAGCCCGCCAAGTCCTCCCCGGCGCCGGAAGCCGCGAAGCCCGCCCCGAAGAAGGGCCGCAAAGCGGCCGCCCCGCAGAAGTCGAAGGAGGAGCTCACGCTCGACGAGCTGCTCCTCCCCGGCATCCCCAAGCAGCCGGAGTAGGGAGGGGACTCTCCCTTGCGGAGATTCCCTGGAAAATGTTTTTCTTCCAACCGCACGCATGAGAAAGGTCCTCACGCTGGGCTCGACGGTCCTGGCCCTCGCGGGCCTGCTCTGGATTCTGAGCTTTTTCAGCTGGGACATCCGCACCGCGATCGACCGCCGCCTCTACCCCGCGCCTCCCGCCGCTCCCTCTCCCCTGAGTTCCGCCGTCGAAGCGGACATGCTCCGCGTCCGCCGCGCGGAGTTCGAGTCGGTCTTCCGCCGCGTCACCGGGCTCCTCGAAGCCGCGGAGGGTCAAGGCCTCTCGGTCTCCGTCCTGCGCGGGAAGCTCGACCGCGCGCGCTCCCTCGCCGAGGCGGGCCGCTTCCGCGACGCGAACATGCTGCTGAACCTCATCGAGGTCCGCATCCCCCGCAAGCGCGAGCGCCTCGTGCCCGCCGCAGAGGACGAGCCCGACTACGCCGAGCAGTCCTCCCTCCGCGCGAAGCCCGCGCGCGCGAGCCGGCGCAAGGGCAAGGCCCCGCGATGACCTCCGCGCTCCTCTTCGTCGCGCTCCTGTTCCCGGCCGCGCGCGAGGCCCGCGCCAACGAGGCCGAGGACGTCTACCGCGCGGCCTACGCCGACTTCCTCGACGGCCGCTATGAGCGCGCCTCGAGCGGCTACCGCTACCTCGAGACCATCGGGGCCACCGACGCGCAGCACGACTCGAACCTCGCCCTGACCTACCGCGACGACGCCCGCCCCGACCAGGCCCTGGCCTTCTGGGTGAAGGCCACGCTGCTCGCTCCGACCGACGCCTTCCTCTGGAACCAGCGCGCCTGGGCGTACCTCGCGCTCGGGCAGATGAAGGACGCGCGCGACGCGTTCCGGAGTTCGCTGAAGGTCTCCACCGCCGCGCCGACCTCCGCCGAGGCGGACTTCGGCCTCGGGCTGGCGGAGTCCCTCGACGGCGACCTCAAGAACGCGTACGCCCCCCTGCAGGCCGCGCTCGCGCGCAGCCCCTATCTCGCCCCGGCCGCGGCGCTCGAGCTCGGCCGCATCACCATGCGCCAGCGCCGCTGGGCCCAGGCGATCCCGTTCCTGACGATGGCCCTCTCCCAGGACCCGCAGCAGGCGGACGCGGCGCGGGACCTCGCCGAGGCGTACGAGAAGACGGGCCAGGGCCAGGCCGCGTGGCAGGCCTACAAGCTCGCGCTCGACCTCGACCCCGCGGACAAGAAGGCGCGCGAACGCAGCGACAAGATCCTTTCCTTCCTCGAGCGCCGTCCCACCGACGCGATGCCGCTGCGCCGCCTCGCGCGCCCGCTCATGCGCGAACCCAACGAGAGCGACCTCCCCGCCGAGAAGTCCTCCGCGGCGAGCCCGCCCGTGCGCGTGATGATGTTCACCGACTCCCGCGGCCGCCCGGCCCACCTCACCCACTTCTACGTGATGGGGAGCGCCGGCTTCCGCCTCCTCGACCTGAAGATCGGCACCGAGGTCGACCGCGTGCGGCCGATGATCCAGTGGGAGGTCATCTTCAAGCCCGACAACCGCGTCATCGAGCTGCGCGACACCTCGGGGAACCTGCGCTACGTCACGAAGCAGCCCTTCCGCTTCGAGCGCGACGCCGAGTGGGGCACGATCCTGATCAAGAACCCCGAGCTCGGAGACCTGCAGGGACAGGACGCCGGCGACCGCGAGCTGCGCGGCTCCGTCGAGGTCATCCCGACCCCGAACGGCTTCCACATCGTCGACGAGGTCCCTCTCGAGCAGTACCTCCCCGCGGTGATCGGGCGCCAGCTCCCCGAGAAGAGCCCGGAGGAGGCGTACCGGACCCTGGCCGTCCTCATGCGCACGCGCGTCTCCGCCCTGATGGCCCGCGCGCCCGAGACCCCCGAGCGCGTCCACCTGGGAGACTCCGTCCAGGGCCTCGCTTACGAGGGACTCACCGCCGAGTCCGCCGCCGCCGCAAAGGGCGCTCGTTCGACGCAGGGCGTCGCCCTCCTCGCCCCCGGGGGGGCGCCGGAGTTCCATCTCGCCTGCGGAGGCGGCACCGAGGGCGGCGTCCAGGACCGCGCCGAGCCCCGCCGGACCCCGCGCTCGCCGGTCGAGTTCGAGCGCTTCCTCCACTCCTTCCCGGACGACGGGCAGTACGACGAGGCCTCCGCCCTGGCGCCCGCGATCTGGAGCCGCTGGCTCCGCGTCTTCGACGCCGAGCTGCTGCGCGAGCGCGCGGAGCGCGCCAAGCCGCTGGGGCCGCTGCAGGCCGTGCGCGTGCTGCGCCGCTCGGGCACCGGACGGGTCCAGGCCGTCGAGGTCGTCGGCGCCCGCGCCAGCGCGCGCTTCGAGGGAGAGCGCGCCGTCGCCGACCTCCTCTCTCCGGGCTCGCTGCGCTCCAACATCTTCTCCCTCCAGCCGATCTACGACGGAAAGGATCTCCGGCGCGTGCTGGTCTGGGGCGCCGGGACCGGACACGGCCGCGGACTCTGCCTGACCGGCGCGGTCGGACAGGCGCACCTGGGACGCCGCTTCTGGGAGATCCTCAAGTTCTATTTCCCCGGCGCGACCCTGCCGGGCTTCAAGGAGCCGCCTCCGCCGCCGGCTCCGCGCCCCGTGCGCGTCCTCGCGCCCGCGGCCAAAGGACGCCACCCGGCGTTCTCTCCGAAGAGCGTCTCGACCTCGACGGGCGCCTGGCACCAGGAACCGCGGAAGAAGCGGCACAAGCGCAAATGAGCCGCCGCGTCCGCGTGCTCCACCTCGTCACGCGCCTCGACCTCGGAGGCGCGCAGCGCAACACCCTCCACACCGTCGCCCATCTCGAGCGCTCGGAGTTCGAGCCCATCCTCGCCTGCGGGCGGGGGGGGATCCTCGATCCGGAGGCCCGCGGCCTCGAGCCCGGCGTGCGCGTGCGCTTCGTGCCTTCCCTCGTGCGGGAGCTCTCGCCGGCGCGCGACCTCGCCGCGCTCCTGCAGCTGCGCTCCCTGCTCGAGGCCGAGCGCCCCGACGTGCTCCACACCCACTCCTCGAAGGCCGGCGTCCTGGGCCGCCTGGCCGCGCGGCTCGCCGGGATCCCCGTCGTCGTCCACACCTTCCACGGCTTCGGCTTCCACGACCGCCAGTCGGCCCCCGTGCGGGCCCTCTACCTCGGCGCCGAGCGCCTGTGCGCGGGACTCGCCGACCGGCTGGTCTTCGTCTCGCGCTCGAACATGCGCGACGCCGAGCGCCTCGGCCTCGGGGAGAGCGCGCGCCGGGTCCTCATCCGCAGCGGCGTGCGCCTCGCGGACTTCCCGGCGGCCGCCGACCCCGCGGCGGTGAAGGCGGGCCTCGGCCTCGCGCCGGGCGCGCGCCTCGTGCTGAGCGTCGGGAACCTGAAGCCGCAGAAGAACCCCTTCGACCTGCTCCGCGCGGCCGAGCGCGTGCTCGCCGAGGAGCCCGCGGCCGCCTTCGCGCTCGTCGGCGACGGTCCCCAGCGGGGGGAGCTCGAAGCCGCGATCCGCGCCCGGGGCCTCTGCGGCCGCTTCCTCCTTCCCGGCTGGCGCCGCGACGTCCCCGCGCTGCTCGCCGCCGCCGACGTCTTCGCCCTGAGCTCCCTCTGGGAAGGCCTGCCCCGCGCCCTCGTCGAGGCCATGAAGAGCGCCAAGCCCTGCGTCTGCTACGCGACCGACGGCGTGACCGATCTCCTCGAGAACGGCCGCACCGGCCTGCTCGCCGCACCCGGCGACAGCGGGGCGCTCGGCGAGGGCATCCTCCGCCTCCTGCGCGATGCGGAGCTGGCGGCCCGCCTGGGCTCGGCCGCCGCGGCGGCGATCGGCCCCGAGTTCGACATCGACGGGATGGTCCGCTCACAGGAGGAGCTCTACCGCCTCCTTCTCTCCGAAAAGGGCCTCCGGCCCGCCCGCTGAAGCCCCGTTCACGCCCCGCCGGCCCCCTCATTCCTTAAAGCGCCAACTTTACAGTCTCCGTCGGAAAGTGTTTAATCTTCATTCCCATGCCGCTTTTGAGCCTCGTCATCCCCGTTTACAACGAGGAGGAGAACCTCCCGGAGCTCGCCCGACAGCTCGGGGAGGCCCTTTCCTCCCTCGATTACGAAGCGGTCTTCGTGGACGACGGCTCCCGCGACCGGTCCTTCGAACTCCTGCGCGGCCTCGCCGCCCGGGAACCGCGCTTTCGGGTCGTGCGCCTGGCGACGAACTTCGGCCAGACGGCGGCGATGGCCGCCGGCATCGACCATGCCCGCGGAGAGGTCATCGCCTTCCTCGACTCCGACCTGCAGAACGACCCCGCCGACATCCCCGCGATGCTCGCGCGCCTCGGCGAGGACTGCGACGCGGTCAGCGGCTGGCGCCGCCGCCGCCAGGACGCGCTCCTCTCGCGGAAGATCCCGTCCTGGGCCGCCAACTGGGTCATCTCGCGCGTCACCGGCGTGCGCCTCCACGACTACGGCTGCACCCTCAAGCTCTACCGCGCCCGCTTCCTGAAGGGCCTCAAGCTCTACGGAGAGATGCACCGCTTCATCCCGGCCTACGCGGGCTTCATGGGCGCCCGCATCGTCGAGATGGAGGTGAACCACCGCCCCCGCACGCGGGGAGTCTCCAAGTACGGGCTCATGCGCACCTTCAAGGTCGTGCTCGACCTCATGACCGTCAAGTTCATGGACGAGTACATCACCAAGCCCATCTACCTCTTCGGCGGCGGCGGGCTCCTGATGATGGCCCTCGGCGGCCTCCTGGCGCTCGAGACGCTCTATAAGAAGTTCCACCTCGGCATCTTCGTCAAGGACCAGCCGCTCTTCCTGGTCTCCATCTTCTTCGGGCTCGCGGGCATCCAGCTCCTGCTCATGGGGCTGCTCGCCGAGATCCTCATCCGCGTCTACTACGACCTGCGCGAGCGGCGGCCGTACTTCATCCGCGAGAAGGTCAGCCTCCCGTGAGCGAGCCCCTCCGCTTCGACATCTCGCGCCTGCGCGAGGACGGCGGCCTGCGCTCGGAGCTCGAGCTCGACGCCGAGACCTTCATCGACCGGCGGCTCCCCGGCACGCGTCCCGAGGGGACGCTGCGCCTCGAGGTCGAGCTCTCCCTCGGCGGCGAGGACGTCCTCCTCGAGGTCCGCGCGCGCGGCGCGTGGATCCTCACGTGCAGCCGCTGCCTCTGCGAGCACCGCCTCGACTACGACTGCGCCATCGAGGAGACCTACCCGCTCAAGGAGGGGGAGCTCGACGTCGCCGACGACGTCCGGCAGGCCGTCCTCCTCGAGGTCCCTCCCCGCTCCCTCTGCCGGGAGGACTGCCGCGGTCTCTGCCCGCAGTGCGGCCAGAACCTCAACGCCGCGCCGTGCGCCTGCCGAGTCGAGACGCCGTCCCCTTTCGCCGCGCTCAAGAACCCCGTCGTCAAGAAAGAGGAGAAACGCCATGCCGAACCCTAAACGCAAGCACACACGTTCCCGCCGCGATTCCCGCCGCTCCGCGAACTGGAAGCTGGAGCTCGGCGGACTGAGCGCCTGCTCCCACTGCGGAAAGACCCGCGCGCCGCACTGCGTCTGCCCGCACTGCGGCTTCTACGCCGGAGAGCTCGTCCTGCCCAAGAAGGAGAAGAAGTCCAAGAAGGGCGGCGGCGGGACCACCACCGAGGAGAAGGGCAAGTAGGGATGCGCGTCGCCGTCGACGCGGCGGGGCCCGACCCCTCGCCCGTCCTGGAGGGAGCGCTCCGCGCGCTCCGCTCCGGCTCCGCGGAGATCCACCTCTTCGGCCCGCGCGAGCGCCTGCTCCGCGGGCTCGAGGTCCTCGGCGCGCCCGACGGACGCGGGCTCAAGGTCCTCGACGTCCCCGAGGCCTCCGAGCCCGCGCCGGGCGATGCCTGCCCGATGCCGGTGGAGTCGGCCGTCCAGCGCGCCGCCGCGGCCGTCGCGCGCGGGGAGGCCGACGCCTTCGTCTCCGCCGGCAAGCCCGGCGCGGCGATGGCGGCGGCGCTGCGCAGCCTCAAGCGCCTCCCCGGCGTGCTGCGCCCCGCCCTGCTCGTGACCCTGCCGACCCCGCGCGGTCCCGTCGCGCTGCTCGACGCCGGCGGGAGCATGGGAAGCAAGCCCTGGCATCTTCTGCAGTACGCGCTCATGGGCGCCCTCTTCGCGGAAGCCGAGCTGGGCCGGGAGAAGCCCACGGTCGGACTGCTCTCGGCCGCCCTGGAGAGCGGGTCCGTCGACGAGACCCTGCGCGAGGCGCTCTCCCTGCTCAAATACTCGGGCCTCAACTTCGTCGGGCCGGTCGAGGGAGACGCCTTCGCCTCCGGCGCGGTGGACGTCGCCGTCTGCGACGGGGCCCTCGGCGACGTCTGCGCGAAGCTCGTCGGCGGCGTCGCGGCCGCCGTCCTCGAGGCGGTCGAACCGCCTCCCGCGGGGAGCCTCAGCCGCCTGGCGGCGCGCATCGCCGCCCCCGGCGCGGGCCGCGCGCGCACGGAGTTCGACTGTCCCCGCAGCCGCTCGGCCGCCCCTCTCCTCGGGGTCGACGGCACCGCCGTCGTCTGCCGCGCCCCCGCGACCCCCGAAGGGGTCGAGGACGCTCTGCGCATGGCCGCCTCGCTCTCCGAGCGCCGCCTGCAGGACCGCATCCGCGAGCGCATCGAGGCCTTCAAGTCCAACGTCGAGCTCTCGAGGATCTCCGAATGAGCGCCCGCTTGAAGGGACGGGTCGCGATGGTCACCGGCGCCGCCCAGGGCATCGGCCGGGCCGTGGCCGCGGCGCTGGGGGGGGAGGGCGCGGACCTGGTCCTCCTGGACATGGACGCCCAAGGCGTCGAAGAGGCCGCCTCCGCGCTGAAGGCCTCCTGCGGCGTGCGGACCCTCGCGCTGAGCGGCGACGTCCGCTCGTCGGAGGACTGCGAAAAGGCCGTTCGGGCCGCGCTTGACAATCTTGGAAGAATTGATATATTGGTCAACAACGCGGGCGTCACGAAGGACGGCCTTCTTGTCCGCATGACCGAGGACGACTGGAACTTCGTCCTGGATGTGAACCTGAAGGGCGTCTTTTTGTTGACCAAAGCCGCAGCGCACGCGATGATCAAGGCCCGATGGGGCCGCGTCGTCAACATCGCGTCCGTCGTCGGCGAGGTCGGCAACGCGGGACAGGCCAACTACGCGGCCTCGAAGGGCGGAGTCATCGCCTTCACGAAGGCCTGCGCGAAGGAGCTGGCCAGCCGGAACATCTTGGTGAACGCCGTCGCGCCCGGGCTCATCCGCACGCGGATGACGCAGGCTCTGGGCGAGGAGTGGGCGAAGAAGGCGCTCGAGCGCATACCGCTCGGCCGCTTCGGCGAGCCGGACGACGTCGCGAAAGCCGTGCTGTACCTGGCCTGCGACAGCGGGGACTACGTGACCGGACAGGTCCTCGGGATCAACGGCGGTATGCGGATATAGGGAGGAAGGATGGCTGACAACAACTACGAAGAGCGGGTGAAGAAGATCATCGTCGAGCAGCTCGGCGTCGACTCCGGCGAGGTCACCCCGCAGGCCCATTTCGTCAACGACCTCGGAGCGGACTCGCTCGACACCGTCGAGCTCGTCATGGCGCTCGAAGAGGAGTTCGACACGGAGATCCCGGACGAGCAGGCGGAGAAGATCCAGACCGTCGGCCAGGCCATCGAGTACATCAAGGCCCACGCGAAGAAGTAGCCCGGACGAACGGAGCATCGGGTGCGCGACTCCATCGAGGAGACGATCGGCCACCGCTTCCGCCGGCCGGAGCTCCTCGAAGAGGCCCTGACCCACAAGTCGTACGCCTTCGAGAAGGGTCAGAAGAGCCATAACGAGCGCCTGGAGTTCCTCGGCGACAGCGTGCTTGCCGCCGTCACGGCGCACCGCCTCTACGAGAACTACCCCGACGAGAACGAGGGCCGCCTTTCGAAGATGAAGGCGGCCCTCGTGTCGCGTCCGACGCTCGCGCGCTGGGCCGCGCGCCTCGCCCTCGGGCCGCACCTGAAGCTGGGCTCCGGCGAGGAAACCACCGGAGGACGCGCGCGGCCGAGCATCCTCTCCAACGCGATGGAGGCCGTCATCGGCGCGATCTACCTCGACGGAGGCTTCGAGGCCGCCGGGAAGCTCATCCGCCGCTGCCTCGCCGAAGAGTCGGTCGAAGTCGACGAGGCCGATCACAAGAGCCGCCTGCAGGAGATCGTACAGAAGCGCTACAAGTCCCCGCCCGACTACAAGCTCGTCAAAACGGTCGGGCCGGACCACGACAAGACTTTCACCGTACGCGTGCAGTACGGCTCGCGCGTGCTCGGCAACGGCCACGGCAAGAACAAGAAGGAAGCCGAGCAGGCCGCCGCCAAGGACGCTCTGGGCCGTCTGGACGACTGAGGATCCCATGGACTACCGACTGACCGAGACGCAGCAGGAGATCGTTTCGCTCGCGCGCCAGGTGGCGCAGAAGAAGATCAAGCCGGTCCGCGAGCACTACGACCGCACCGAGGAGTTCCCGCGCCCCATCGTCGAGGAGTACAAGAAGACCGGCCTCTTCGGCGTCTACCTCCCGGAGGAGTACGGCGGGCTCGGCGGCGGCTGCTTCGAGCTCGTGCTCGCCTTCGAGGAGCTCTCCAAGGTCTGCGGCGGCATCGCCCTGCCCCTGGGGACCTCGTCGCTCGGCGCCCTGCCCATCCTCCTCTTCGGCTCGGCGCAGCAGCGCGAGAAATGGCTCCCGCCGCTGGCCTCGGGAGAGCGACTCGGCGCGTTCAACATCACGGAGCCCGAAGCGGGCTCCGACGCCACCGCCACGAAGGCGACGGCCGTCCTGGACGGCGACCACTACATCCTCAACGGCGTCAAGAACTTCTGCTCCTCCGGCAAGGAGGCCGACGACTACGTCGTCTTCGCCTCGACGAAGCCCTCCCGCGGCGCGCGCGGGATCTCGGCCTTCGTCGTCGCGAAGGGGACCCCCGGCTTCGGCTTCGGCAAGAAGGAAGAGAAGATGGGCATCCGGGCGAACCCGACCTATGAGCTCGTCTTCAAGGACTGTCGGGTCCCCGCGGCGAACCTCCTTTACAAGGAGGGCTACGGCCTCTTCATCGCCCAGAACACCTTCGACCTCTCGCGCCCCGGCATCGGCGCCCAGGCGCTGGGCATCGCGCAGGGAGCCCTCGAGGAGACCCTCTCCTACGTCCGCGTGCGCAAGCAGTTCGGGGCCCCCATCGCCAGCTTCCAGGCCATCGGGCACATGCTCGCCGACTGCGCGACGCAGATCGAGGCGGGCAAGGCGCTGCTCTACGCGACGGCCCGCGCCCTCGACGAAGCGATGAAGCCCGCCATCGAGGCCGCCGTGAAGGAGCGCATCCCGGTCTACGACGCCATGCGCCGTCTTGACACGCGCCGCTGGACGAAGGAATCCGCGATGGTGAAGGTCTTCTGCTCCGACGCCGCCATGAAGGTGACGGTCGACTGCGTGCAGATGTGCGGCGGCATCGGCTACATGCGCGACTTCCCGGTCGAGAAGTACATGCGCGACGCCAAGATCACGCAGATCTACGAGGGCGCCAACCAGATCCAGCGCAACGAGATCGCGATGATGATGATCAAGGAAGCCGCCTCCCGCTCCAAGGACGAGGGCAGCGCGTGAGCCTCCAGGTCCTCGTCTGCGTCAAGCAGACCCCGTCCTCGACCTCCGTCGCCGTGGACCCCGCGACCGGAGCGCCGAAGGCCGACGCGGCCTGCGCCATGAACCCCCTCGACGAATACGCCGTCGAGGAGGCCCTCCGCCTCAAGGAGCGCGTCCCCGGGACGAAGGCGCTGGCCCTCTCGCTGGGAACGCCCGCCTGCGAGGAGACCCTGCGCGCCGCCCTCGCCCTCGGCATCGACGAGGCCGCGCTCCTCACCGACCCCGCCTTCGCCGGCTCCGACCCGCTCGCGAGCGCCTACCTCCTCTCCCTGGCCGTGCGCAAGGCCGGGACCGGTCCGCAGCTCGTGCTCGCCGGCCGCCAGTCGAGCGACGGGGAGTCCGGCGCCGTCCCGCCGGCCCTGGCCGCCTGGCTCGGCTGGCCCTGCGCCTCCTCCGTGCGGAAGGTCCTGGAGGTCTCCGAGACCTCGGTGACCGTCGAGCGCGCCATGGAGGACGGCGCGGAGACCCTGCGCCTGCCGCTGCCCGCCGTGCTCTCCGTCACCAAGGAGATCAACGAGCCGCGCCTGCCGTCCCTGAAGGGGAAGATGGCGGCCCGCAAGGCCGCGCTCCCCCGCTGGGGCGCCGCGGAGCTCGGCGCCGAGCCCTCGAAGTTCGGCGCGGCCTCCGCCGCCGTCCCGGCCGGGACCGTCCCCGTCCCCCAGCGCCCTCCGGGCGCCGTCGTCCCCGGCGCCACGGCCGAGGAGAAGGCCGCCGCGCTCGTCGCGCGCCTCAAGGAGATGAAGCTCCTATGACCGCCGAAGGCCAGGGCGTCTACTGCATCGGCGAGCTCCGCCGCGGCCGGCTCCTTCCGGTCTCCATCGAACTCCTGACCCCCGGCCGCCGCCTCGCCGCCGCGAAGGGGGAGAAGCTGACCCTCGTCCTTCCCGCCGGGCCCGAGGCCGCCGCCGCCGCCGAGTCCGCGCGCGCCCTCGGAGCCGACCGCGTCGTGCTCCTCGAGGGGGCTTCCCTCTCCGCCTTCGTCGACGAGGCCCACGCAGGCGCCCTGCGCGCCTTCTTCGCGGAAGAGCCGCCCCGCGTCGTCCTCTTCGGCGCCACGGTCTACGGCCGCTCCGTCTCGGCCCGCCTGGCGGTCGCGCTCGAAGGAGCCCTTCTCACCGACGCCGTCGCCCTCGACAGCGACGGGGAGGGCCGGCTCGTCTCGACCCGCTCCGCCTACGGCGGTTCGGCCCTGCTCAAGACGGCCGCCCGACGCGGCCCGGCCCTCGTCACGGTACGGCCCATGGCTTTCGCGCGGCCCGAGCCGGGCGCGGGAACGGCCGAGCTCGTCCGCGTCGCCGCCGCACCCTCCTGCGCCCGCGCCGAGTTCGTCTCCTTCGCGGAAGAGGAAGCCGGGGAGCTCGACATCGCCTCCTCGGACCGGATCGTGTCGGGCGGACGCGGACTCGGCGGCCCCGAGGGCTTCAAGCCGCTGCGCGAGCTCGCGCACGCGCTCAACGCCGCGGTCGGCGCCAGCCGCGCCGCCGTGGACGCCGGTTGGATCCCGTACAAGCACCAGATCGGTCTGACGGGACGCTCGGTGCGCCCGCGCCTCTACCTGGCGGTCGGGATCTCCGGCCAGATCCAGCACATGGCCGGCATGAAATCGAGCGAGGTCATCGTGGCGGTGAACACCGACCCCGAGTGCCCGATGATGAAGCTGGCCACGCTCGCGGTGCAGGAAGACTGGAGCAAGCTCGTCCCCGCCCTCACCGCCGCCGTCCTCAAGGCGAAAGGCTGACGCCTTTCGCCTTTTAAAGCACCCCAGCGCTTCTGAGGCAGTTCCCGACGGGAAATGGCCTCTATATTTGAGTAAAGCCAAAAACTTGCTAATATAGTGCGCCTCCTTGATCGTTTTAGGAGACGACGCGCCGTTAGTTCTTTCTAAATCCTCCTCTTATAAGGCGCGGCGGCATCGGCCGCCGCACCTCTCCGGGGAGGTTACAGCGCGGCAAGACCAGCAAAGCACGCTTGCCGACGCGCCATAGGAGGGGCAGAGCCCCTCCTGTGGAGAGGACCGCGCCGAGTGCTTTATTCCTCTCTCGGCGCGGCGCAACGCCCTCGCGCGGAGCGCGAGGACGAAAGCGCCCCGCCAGGCAGGCGGGGTCCGACAAGGGCGCGGTAGCTCAGGGGTTAGAGCGGGTGTTTCATAAGCACTAGGTCGGGGGTTCGAGACCCTCCCGCGCCACACTTTAGACGGAGCCGTGAAACGACGCAAGATACAGGAGCGAACTGAACCATGGCCGATACCCTCGTCGTCGTCAGCAAGGTGAAGGCGATCGTGAAGACCGCCGGCTTCCGCACGGGCGGAGACTACGTCGAAGCCCTTTCCGCGAAGATCGCCGCGATCGTCGCCGCGTCCGTCCAGAAGGTCCAGGCCGAAGGCGGCAAGAAGACGCTCGGCGCCGAAGACCTCCAGTAACACCCACCGACCCCCTCCAGAAGGGGATCGGACGGATGGGCACCTTCCGCGACTTCGTGGAAGCGGCGCTCTACGACCCCGTCGACGGGTTCTACGCGCGCCGCCGCCCCACCGAAGACTTCTACACCGCGCCGGAGCTCCACCCGGCCTTCGCCGTCGCGATGGCCGACGAGCTCGTCGAGCGTCTCGCCCGGACCGCCGCGCGGCGGCCCGGCGAGGCGCTGTTCGTGGTGGAGATGGGCTGCGGGAAGGGGACCCTCGCCCGGCAGATCCTGCGCACCCTGCGCGAGCGCCATCCGAGCGTCCATGCCGGCACGGTCTACGTCCTCGTCGAGCGCGTCGAGAAGGTCCTCCTCGAGGCCGTCGCGTCCCTGCGCGGGGAGGCGGCCCGCCTGCTCGCCTATCAGCGCCTCTCGGACGTCCCCGCCGTCAGCGGCGTCTTCCTCTCCAACGAGCTCGTCGACGCCCTGCCCTTCCACGTCCTCGAGAAGCGCGACGGGCGCGTGCTCGAGCTCTACGCCGAGCGCGGCGAGGACGGCTGGAGCGGGCGCCTCGCCGAGCCCTCGTGCCCGGAGCTCGCGCGCGCAGCCGAGCGTCTGCAGGACGAGCTCCCGGAGGGGGGACGCCACGCCGTCCGTCCCGAGGCCCGCCGCTGGATGGGGGAGGTCGCCTCCCGCCTCAAGGACGGCGCGGTGGTGACCGTCGACTACGGCGAGCGCGGCGGGCTGCACGCACCCCGCTTCTTCCATCGCCACGCCACCGGCACGGACGTCTTCGCCCGGGTCGGAGAACAGGACCTCACCGCCTCCGTCGATTTCTCCGAGCTCGAGGAGGAGGGCCGCCTCCACGGCCTCGAGACCGCCCGCTACGGCGGCCTCGGCCGCTGGCTCCTCGACCGCGGAACGCTCGAGCGCCTGCCCGTCGGCGACGACGCGGCCGCCTACGCCGAGCGCAACCGCATCAAGACGCTCCTCCTCCCCGGCGGGATGGGCGAGGCCTTCAAGGTCCTCATACAGGAGCCTGTCCGAGAAATATCGCGCCTGCCGGTCGCGCGATATTCGGAGCGAGCCGAGACGCGAGGAGCGCGCGATGCTTAGGCATCGTAAGCGACGAGCAACGAAGGCGCAGCCCAATATCGCGCGCCCCGCTCTTCCCAAATGCCATGAGGAAGAGCGGGAGGCCCGATCCCGGCCGGGCGCCGCGTTGCTCGTCACTCAGATAGCTCAAGCTATCCTCGCTCCTCGCGCCTTGCGCCCGTCTCAGGCTAGGGCCTCCGGCGGGTGCGCTATTTCTCGGACAGGCTCCCTGGAGCGGCGCCCGTGAGGATCGACTTCGCCGACTACGCCCTCATCTACGCCTTCGTCGTCATCGACCTCCTCTTCGCGGCCGCCATGCTCGTCATGGCCTGGCTCGTGCGCCCCTCGCTGCCCGACCCGGTCAAGAACGCGACCTACGAGTGCGGCATGGACGCGGTCGGGACCACCGAGGTCAAGACCAACGTCCGCTTCTACCTCTTCGCGCTGATCTTCGTCATCTTCGAGGTCGAAGTCCTCTTCGTCTTCCCGTGGGCGGTCCTCGTCAACCGCCTCGGACCGCTGGCCCTGCTGGAGATGTTCGTGTTCCTCGGGGTGCTGTTCCTGGGGCTCGTCTACGCCTGGCGCAAAGGCGCCCTGGCCTGGGAGATATAGGAGAGACATGGGCGTGGTCCTCGAGAAGTTCCCGGCGGTCTGCGGAGTCCTCCCCGGAGGCAGCGGCATCCTGACCACGGCCGACGCGGTGATCAACTGGTCCCGCAAGTCCTCGATCTGGCCGGTGACCTTCGGGCTCGCCTGTTGCGCCATCGAGATGATGGCCGCCTACGCCACCCGCTTCGATTTCGACCGTCTCGGCGTCATGCCGCGGCCGAGCCCGCGCCAGGCCGACCTCATGATCGTCGCCGGGACCGTCTCCAAGAAGATGGCCGACCCGATCATCCAGGTCTACCGACAGATGCCCGAGCCCCGCTTCGTCATCTCCATGGGCTCCTGCGCGAACTGCGGCGGACCCTACCACGATTCCTACGCCGTCGTGAAGGGCGTCGACAAGATCCTCCCCGTCGACGTCTACATCGCCGGCTGCCCGCCGCGTCCCGAAGCGCTCTACTACGCGGTGCTCAAGCTCCAGGAGAAGATCGAGCGCATGAAGCTGCAGCGCACGGCCGGCGCGTCCGTCCAGCAGGAGCGCGGCAGCAGGGACATCGGCGCATGACCCGCGAAGAGATCCAGGCCAAGGTCGCCGCCCGCTTCCCCAAGACCGACCGGGACTCCGCGGAGGTGAAGGACTACCTCACCCTCCGCCTCCCCGACGCCGCCTCGCTGCCCGCCGTCGTCGACTATTTCAAGGACGAGCTCGGCTTCTCCTACCTCGACATGGCCACCGCCGTCGACTGGAAGGGACCGGTCGACCCCGCCGGCTTCATCCGCGAGCCGAACCCGAACCCCTTCGTGCCGCAGGCGCCCGCGGCCCCGGCGGCGGCAAAACCGCTGCCCGGCACCCCCTATCGCGACGCCTTCTGCCTCGTCTACGCGCTCAGCCACCTCGAGGCGCGCGTGAAGGTCTTCCTCAAGCTCGACGTCCCCCGCTCCGACGCGCGGGTCCCGAGCCTGACGCGCCGCTACCGCTCCGCCGAGTGGCAGGAACGCGAGGTCTTCGACCTCTTCGGCGTGCAGTTCGAGGGACATCCCGACCTGCGCAAGATCCTCACCGCCTCGTTCCTGCAGGGTCATCCCCTGCGCAAGGACTACGCGCACGTCCCGGACCGCTTCGACAAATGACCTCTCCCGCGCCGACCCATTCCGAGCTCAAGACCGACCAGCTCTTCGTCAACCTCGGCCCCCAGCACCCGAGCACCCATGGGGTGCTCCGCGTCGGCCTCACCCTGGAGGGGGAGGTCATCGTGCGGGCCGAGCCCGAGGTGGGCTACCTCCACCGCGGGACCGAGAAGCTCTGCGAGACCCGCACCTACCCGCAGTGCATCGTCCTCAGCGACCGCTGGGACTACTGCTCGGCGATGACGAACAACCTCGCGGTCTGTCTGGCCTCCGAGCGCCTCCTCGGGGTCCGCGCGCCCGAGCGCGCCGACGCCCTGCGCGTGGTCATGTGCGAGCTCCAGCGCATCGCGAGCCACCTCATCATGTTCGGGACCTACGGCATCGACATCGGCGCCTTCACCCCCTTCCTCCACGCCTTCCGCGAGCGGGAGATGGTCCTGGACCTCTTCGAGGCGGCCTCCGGCGCGCGCCTCACCTACAACTACATCCGCATCGGCGGCGTCATGAAGGACGTCGGACCGGACTGGGTCGAGAGGACCCGGACCTTCCTGGAGTACTTCAAGCCCCGCCTCGACGAGTACGACGCCCTGCTCTCCTACAACCCCATCTTCGTCGACCGCACACGCGGCGTCGGCGTCATCCCCGCCGCCCAGGCCGTCGACTGGGGCCTCTCCGGCCCGAACCTTCGCGCCTCCGGAGTGGCCTACGACGTCCGCCGCTTCGAGCCGCACTGCGGCTACGAGAAGTACCCCTTCGAGGTCGTGACCGGGAGCAACGGAGACTGCTGGGACCGCTACCACTGCCGCGTGCGCGAGATGCGCGAGTCGGCCCGCATCGTCGCCGCGGCCCTCGACACCCTGCCCGCAGGCGAGACGATGGCCAAGGGCGTGCCGAAGATCCTGCGCCCGGCGGCCGGCGAGGCCTACGCCCACGTCGAGGGCGCCCGCGGAGACCTCGGGATCTACATGGTCTCCGACGGGAGCACGACGCCCTACCGCGTCCACGTCCGCGCCCCGTCCTTCATCAACCTCGCCATCATCCAGGACCTCTTCGTGGGCCAGCGCGTCGCCGACGTCATCGCGATGCTCGGCTCCTTCGACATCGTCCTCGGGGAGGTCGACCGGTGAGCGACAAGCCCGCCGAGAGCGCCCCGAAGCCCCCGGTCCCGCTCCCCGAGCCCGTCTTCGCCGAGGGCCGCTGGACGCTCCTGCGCGACCGCTCCTGGCCCACCGACCTCTGGCCCGAGCCCTGGTCCCTGCCGCGCTACCGCAACGGAGCGATGATGCTCGCCGGCCTGTGCGCCGCGGCCCTCGCCTTCGTCCTCATCGTCGGGGAGCTCTCTCCCTGGGCCGACCTCGCGTACGGGAAGCTGATGCTCTGGATGGCGACCTACGGCCTCCCGCCGCTCGCCGTGCTCTCCTTCTGGGGCCTGCTGAAGCTGTGCACCCTCATCGGCGTCTTCATCGCCGCCCCCGTCGTCATCGTCTGGTGGGAGCGCAAGATCTCGGCCCACATCCAGTCCCGCTTCGGCCCGATGACGACCGGCGGCTTCCACGGCTGGCTTCAGACGGCCGCCGACGGCCTCAAGCTCCTCCTCAAGGAGAACATCACCCCGCGCAGCGCCGACCCGCTCGTGCACCTGCTCGCCCCGGCCGTCGCCCTTGTGCCGGCCCTCGTCTCCTACGCGCCGGTCTCCTTCGGCAAGGAGCTCTGCGCCGCCGACATCGACATCGGCACCCTCTACATCTTCGCGATGGCCGGCATCTCGATCGTCGGCATCATGATGGCCGGCTGGAGCTCCGGCAACAAGTTCTCGCTGCTCGGCGGCCTGCGTTCGGCGGCCCAGCTCGTGAGCTACGAGCTGCCCCGCACCTTCTCCATCGTCCCGGTCCTCATGTTCGCCGGCTCGCTGAACCTGACCCAGATCGCCGCCGCGCAGGGCGACTACTGGCTGGGCTTCTTCCCGCGCTGGTACGTCTTCTACCCCGTCGTCGGCCAGATCGCCTTCGTCACCTTCTTCATCGCGTCCATCGCCGAGACCAACCGCACGCCCTTCGACATCCCCGAGGCGGAGTCGGAGCTCGTCAGCGGCTTCCACACCGAGTACTCCGGCATCAAGTTCTCGCTCTTCTTCATGGCCGAGTACGGCTACATGCTCCTCTCCTGCTTCCTCATGGTGAGCTTCTTCTTCGGCGGGGGGGCCGCGCCGCTGCCCTTCCTGCGCGTCATCCCCAGCTGGGCCTGGTTCCTCGGCAAGAGCATCGTCCTGATCTTCTGCTTCCTCTGGTTCCGCTGGACCTTCCCGCGCATGCGCGTCGACCGCCTCATGGACTTCAACTGGAAGTTCCTGCTCCCCTGGACCTTCGCCAACATCGCCTTCGCGGGGCTCTACCTCCTCTTCTGACATGATCGACTACTTCCTCGAGATCTGGACGGCGGCGCTGAACATCGCGAAGGGCCTGCAGGTGACCTGGCGCTACCTCTGGAAGCCCGCGGTCACGGTCCAGTACCCCTTCGAGAAGCTCGCGCCCTACGCGGGCTTCCGCGGCACGCTGCTCTTCGACGCCGCCACCTGCATCGCCTGCGCGCTCTGCGCGAAGGCCTGTCCCTCCGAATGCATCACCCTCGAGAGCCGGAAGAACGAGCAGGGCAAGCGCGTCGCGAAAGTCGACTGGTACGCCGTCGACTTCGGCAAGTGCAACTTCTGCCGCCTCTGCGAGGAGGCCTGCCCGACGAAGCCGAAGTCCGTCTGGCACTCCCTCGACTACGAGGTCGCCTTCCACGGCCGCGAGGACATGACGCGCTGCTGGCAGGAGGGGACCCCGTTCGTCGGCTCCGTCTACGACCGCAAGACGAAGAAGTTCAAGAAGCCCAAGTCTCATCTGCAGGTCCAGTCGACCCCCGCGAGGCGCAGCGCATGAGCACCATCGTGTTCTTCACCCTCTCCGCCGTCGTGCTCCTCTCGGCGCTCGGAGTCGTCCTCCTGCGCAACACCCTGCACTCGGCCCTGCTCCTCGGGCTCTGCCTCGCCGGCGTCGGCGGCCTCTACGCGACGCTCGGCGCGGACTTCCTCTTCGGCAGCCAGCTCCTCGTCTACGTGGGCGGCATCGCCGTCCTCATGCTCTTCGTCGTGATGCTCGCCGGCCGCGCCTCCGAGCTGCGCCTGCGCCAGGTCAACGACCAGTGGCTCGCCGCGCTGCTCATCTGTGGAGTGACCTTCTGGGGCATGCAGCGCTACATCGACGCCTTCGCCGTCGTGCGCGCGACGACGCCCGCGCAGGCCACGACCGCGCCGATCGGACGCCTGATGCTCGACCGCCTCGCCCTCCCTTTCGAGCTGATCTCGATCATCCTCGTCGCCGCCCTGGTGGGCGCCGTCGTCTTCTCAAGACCGAAGGCCGGGAGGGGTTCATGACCCTCGCGCATTACCTCGCCGTCAGCGCCGTCCTCTTCCTCACCGGGCTCTTCGGCGCCCTCACGCGCCGCAACGTCATCGGCATCCTCATGGGCATCGAGCTCATGTTCAACGCCGCGAACCTCAACCTCGCGGCCTTCAACCGCTTCCTGCACCCGGGCGGCGTCACGGGCTCCGCCGTCGCCGTCTTCATCATCGCCGTCGCTGCCGCCGAAATCGTCGTCGGGCTCGCGCTCGTCCTGGCGATCTACCGCGACCGCGGCACCATCTACACCGAGGACATCGGACTCCTGAAGGGATGACACAGCCCCTGCTCGCGAACGTCCACTGGATCGCCCTGGCCCCGCTGCTGGCCGCGGCCGCGATCCTCTTCGGCAGCCGAGAGAACACCGACAAGAGCGCGCTCCCCTACCTCGGCGTCGCCGTCATGGGCGGCTGCCTCCTGCACGCGCTCGCCATCGTCCACGGCTTCGTCTTCCGCGGCTTCGAGACCTACTACCAGACGATCCCCTGGTTCCGCTTCGGCGACTTCGAGATGACCCTCGGGGTCCTCATCGACGGCTCCGCCGCCTTCATGCTCGTCGTCGTCACCCTCGTCAGCTTCCTCGTTCAGGTCTACTCGCTCGGCTACATGCACGGCGACCCGCGCTTCAAGCGCTACTACGCCTACCTCTCCCTCTTCACCGCGAGCATGCTCGGCCTCGTCATCTCCTCGAACCTCTTCGTCTTCTTCGCCTGCTGGGAGCTCGTCGGCGTCTCCTCCTACCTTCTCATCGGCTTCTGGTTCGAGAAGGACGGCCCGGCCAACGCCTCCAAGAAGGCCTTCATCACCACGAAGCTCGGCGACCTCGGCTTCTACCTCGGACTCCTCCTGCTCTTCGCCCACACCGGGACGCTCGACCTGACGATGCTCGCCGAGCGCGCGCGCATGGGCGCGGACTTCCTGCCGACCTGGGTCGCGGGGGCGGCCGGCATCCTCTTCCTCTTCGGCGCGGCCGGCAAGTCCGCGCAGGTCCCGCTCTTCATCTGGCTCCCCGACGCGATGGAGGGCCCCACGCCGGTCTCCGCGCTCATCCACGCGGCCACCATGGTCGCCGCCGGCGTCTACCTCGTCGCGCGCACCTACTTCCTCTACGCCGCTTCGCCCTTCGCCATGGACTGCGTCGCCTGGACGGGGCTGGCGACCGCGATGATGGCCGCGACGATGGCGCTGGTCGCCTACGACATCAAGCGCGTCCTCGCCTTCTCGACGGTGAGCCAGCTGGGCTTCATGATGCTCGCCCTCGGCGTCGGCGGCTACACGGCGGGGCTCTTCCACCTGACGACGCACGCCTTCTTCAAGGCCCTCCTCTTCCTCGGCGCCGGGTCCGTCATCCACGCGATGCACACCAACGACATGCGGGAGATGGGCGCCCTCTCCAAGCAGATGCCGACGACCTTCATCACGATGACGGTCGGCACGCTGGCGATCGCGGGCTTCCCGTTCCTCTCCGGCTGGTACTCGAAGGAGGCCATCCTCCACGCCGTCTGGGGCCGCAGCCCCCTGATGTGGGGTCTCGCGCTGGGCACCGCCGCGATGACCTCCTTCTACATGTTCCGCCTCGTCTTCCTCACCTTCCTCGGCGGCTCGCGCGACGCGAAGCGCTGGGAGCATGCGCACGAGTCCCCGGCCGTCATGACCGTCCCCCTGTGGGTCCTCGCCGCGCTCTCCATCGGCGCCGGCTGGGTCCTCGAGCGCCACGAGCTCTTCGCCTCCCTCGTCCGCTTCGGCGCCGAAGGGGCCGCGGAGGGGGGAGCGCACGCCCTCCACGCCGCGCCCGCCTGGCTGCCCTGGGCCGCGGTCGGCGCCTTCGCCGGCGGCCTGGCGCTCTCCTGGCGGCTCTACGGCAGCGAGGACCTCTCGCTGGCCGCGGCGCTCAAGGAGCGCCTCCTGCCCCTCTTCCGCATACTCGAGGACCGCTACGGCTTCGACCGCTTCTTCCTGGCCCTCGTCGCCGTCTCCGATCGGATCGCCGAAGCCTGCTATTGGTTCGACAGCCACATCATCGACGCCATCTTCGTCGACGGCTGGGCGGTGCTGACCACGGCGTTCGCGGAGCTCCAGGGCTTCTTCGACGATTTCTTCGTGGACGGCGCCGTCGACGGCCTCGGCTCCGTGACCGGGGACGCGGGGCGAGGACTCAGCCGCCTCGTCCGCGGACAAGTGCAGGAGTACCTGCTTTACGTCGCGCTGGCCGTCAGCCTGTTCGCGACCTTCCTGATGACGAGGTAGAAACGACCATGGGCATCCTCTCGCTGATCACATTCCTCCCGCTGCTGGGAGCCCTCATCATCCTCTTCCTGCCGAAGGAGAAGACGACGGCCATCCGCGCCGTCGGCGTGGGCGCGACCGTTCTGGCGTTCCTCGTCTCCATCTGGGCCCTCGTCCTCTTCGACCCCTCGCAGCCCGCCGCCGGCGGGGTCATGCGCTTCGTCGAGGACCTGTCCTGGATCCCCAGCTTCAACATCCGCTACCACCTCGGCGTCGACGGGCTCTCCTTCCCGATCATCGTCCTGACGACCCTCCTCTCGCTGCTGGCCGCGGTCTACTCCCTGAACATCGAGATCCGGGTCAAGGAGTTCTTCTTCTGGTACCTCCTCCTCGAGACCGGCATGCTCGGCGTCTTCTGCGCGCTCGACCTGTTCCTCTTCTACATGTTCTGGGAGGTCACGCTGGTCCCGATGTACTTCCTCATCGGCGTGTGGGGGGGACCGAAGAAGGAGTACGCGGCCATCAAGTTCTTCCTCTTCACCCTCTTCGGGAGCGTCTTCATGCTCCTAGGCATCCTCGCCCTCTACTTCGCCTCGACGCCGCACTCCTTCGACATCCTCGAGCTCGCGAAATGTCAGGCCTCCTTCACCCGCGAGTTCCAGATCATCGTCTTCCTCGCCTTCTACCTCGGCTTCGCGGTGAAGGTCCCGGCCTTCCCGTTCCACACCTGGCTGCCGCTGGCCCACGTGGAGGCGCCCACGGGCGTCAGCGTCATCCTGGCCGGCATCCTCCTCAAGATGGGCGTCTACGGGATCCTGCGCGTCTGCTACACCGTCCTCCCGGCCGGCTTCGAGTGGTTCCTGCCCTTCCTCGTCATCATCGCCTTCATCAACATCGTCTACGGGGCGCTCTGCGCGATGGCGCAGACGGACATGAAGCGCATGGTCGCGTATTCCTCGATCAACCACATGGGCTACGCGCTGCTCGGCATGGCCGCCGTCTCCCCGACGGGCTTCAACGGCGCCGCCCTGCAGATGGTCACCCACGGCCTCATCACGGGCGCGCTGTTCCTCCTCGTCGGCGTCATCTACGACCGCGCCCACACCCGCGACATCAACGCGTTCGGCGGGCTCGGGGCGAGGCTCCCCGTCTACACCGGGCTCATGGCGCTGACCTGCTTCGCCTCCCTCGGCCTCCCCGGCCTCGCGGGCTTCATCTCCGAGTTCCTCTGCTTCCTGGGCGCCTTCCCGGCCTGGAAGCTCTACACCTCGCTCTCGGTGATCGGCATCCTGGTCACGGCCGCCTTCTTCCTGCGCATGCTCCAGAAGGTCTTCCTCGGCCCGCTCAACGAGAAGTGGGCGGACCTCCCGGACATGAACGCGCGGGAGCTCATCGCCGTCGTTCCGCTGGCCGTCCTGACGCTGCTCCTCGGCGTCTGGCCGCGCCTCATCCTCGACCTGATGGACCCGACGCTCTCGGCGCTGGCGCGGCTCTTCCCCGACATGTTCCAGGCGGTGCGGTAAGTGGACGGACTCCGCCTCCTGACGCCCGAGTTCCTCCTCAGCGGCCTCGCGGGCCTGCTCCTGCTGGCCGACCTCTGGATCCCGCCCCGCCACGCGCGGGTGCTCTTCCACTTCGCGATCCTCTCGGCGGCCGCCGCGCTGGGCTCGCTCGGCCTGGCCTACTCGACCCCCTCCGTCTATCAGGGGATCGGCTCGCTGTGGGTCGTCGACCCCCTGGCGCTCTTCTTCAAGGTCCTCATCCTCGCGACGGCCGTCTTCGTCCTCTTCCTGACGGTCGACGCGCGCCGCGGCGACGACGAGCACCAGGGCAGCTACGCCGCCCTCGTCCTCCTCGCCGCCGTCGGGATGATGCTCCTCGTCTCCGCCGTCGACCTCCTCCTCGTCTTCCTCTCCCTCGAGCTCATCTCCATCTGCTCGTTCATCCTCGTCGGCTTCGAGCGCGGCGACCTGAAGTCCACCGAAGGCGCGCTCAAATACTTCCTCTTCGGGGCTTTCTCCTCGGCCGTGATGGTCTTCGGCCTCTCGCTCTTCTACGGCGCCACCGGCACGACGCATCTGCTGCAGCCGGTGCCGCAATACGGCTACGCGGCCTCCATCATGTTCGTGCTCTCCTGCCTCATGCTCCTGGTGGGCTTCGGCTTCAAGGTCTCGATGGCGCCCTTCCACTTCTGGGTCCCCGACGCCTACGAGGGCGCGCCGACCCCGATCACGACCTACCTCTCCATCGCCCCGAAGGTGGCCGGCTTCGCGATGCTCCTGCGCGTCTTCACGAAGCTCATCCCGCACCCGGCCCTCGAGCTGACCTCGCTGTTCACTTTCCTCGCGATCCTGACGATGACGGTCGGGAACCTCACGGCCCTCTTCCAGACCAACATCAAGCGCCTGCTCGCCTACTCCTCGGTCGCCCAGGCCGGCTACATGCTCATCGGCTTCGTGACCTGCGACGCCGCCGGACGCGAGGGCGTCCTGCTGTACTCGCTGGCCTACCTGCTCATGAACGTCGGGGCCTTCTCCGTCGCCGTCGCGGTCGGCAACGACGACGGCTACGGCCTCGAGGCCTACGACGGGCTCTCGCGCCGGTCCTTCGGCCTCGCGCTCGCCATGTTCTTCTTCCTGCTCTCGCTCGCGGGCATCCCGCCCATGGCCGGCTTCATCGGGAAGTTCTACCTCTTCGCCGCCGCGATCAAAGGCGGCTGGTACACGCTCGCGATCATCGCGGTACTCAACAGCGTCGTCTCCGTCTATTACTACATGCGCGTCGCCTACCACATGTTCTTCCGCCCCGCGCGCACGGAGCGTCCGACGACGACCGGCCTCTACCTCTACTCCGGGATGGCGGTCGCCCTCATCGGGACCTTCCTCATCGGCCTCTACCCGGAGCCCTTCCTCGCCCTCGTGCGCGCCTCGGCGGGCATGCTCCCTTAGCGGGATCCCGCTTTGCGAGATCCCGCTCGGCCCAGCCCTCCTCGACCCTCGAATACTCCCGCCGCGGCCGCCCTCGCGCTCCTTCTTCTCGCGCAGGCGGGCGCGGCACACGCGGGCCTGTCGTTCGTACAGGTCCTGCAGGCGCAGACCGACCTCGGCGAGGACGGCGTCTTCGGGAAGAGCTGGGTCGAGCTCTCCGGACGCCGCATGCGCATCGTCTCGGGCTACGCGCGCCGCGTGCAGAAGGACGGGAGCACCGAGGACCCGCAGCGCCTCGTCCAGATCATCGACCTCGTCAAGAAGGAGCGTCTCCTCCTGTGGCCCGAGACCCGCTCCTACGCCCGCGCGCCGCTCGCCGAGGTCGCCTACGCGGACGGGCTCGAACGCCGCCTGGAGTCGGGGACGCGGGACCGGCGCCTCGAGCTGCTGAATCTCGGCTTCGACAAGCGCCCCGGCCTGCGCACGTTCCTCGGAGCCGACTGCAGCCACTACCGCCTGCGCGCCGAGCTCTCCCTGCGCACGGCCGAGGGGAGCACGGTCCCCGCCCGCATGGACCTCGACGCCTGGGTCGCCCCGGTCAGCGGACACCTCTCCAGGAACCTGCTCGACCTCATCGCCTTCGAGAACGAATACCGCGCGGCCGCCGGCGGCTCGCTGACGCCGCTCGACCACGAGCGCTTCCAGGTCCGCGAGGCGGCCGCCTACCTCGGCGTCTCGGCGCCCGAGCTCCGCGCGATCGTCGAACGCATCCGCGAGCGCCTGCGCGAGCTCCCGAGCTATCCCGTCGCCGTGTCGGTGGCCTGGTGGAGGGGGGACCTCCCGCCCGTCCCCGGCTCCGCCCCGACGGCCCCGGAAGGTTCCGCCGCGACGACGCGCGCGGGAGACCTTCGCGCGCTCAAGCCGCTGCCGGCCGCGCCGAAGCCGGAACCCCGCCGGCTGACCGCCTCCAAGGCCGGTCGCCCCGCGCGCCGCACGGTCCCCTGGCGCCGGAAGGGCCCGCTGTTCTCCCGCTCGCGTCCGGCCTTCAAGAGCATCGACTGGCACCGCTCCGAGCGGCGCATCAACGAGATGTATGAGAAGGAGCGCTCGAAGTACGGGGACTTCCCCTTCGGCGGGCTCGACGAGCCGCGGGTCTCCTCGCCCCCGCGGCGCCGCACCCAGGTGGTCTACCCGGTCTTCCGCGAGGATTACCTGAAGACTCTCGAATCCCTCCTGGAGGCGATGACCCAGGAGGCGCCGCCGGAGCCGCCCGCTCAGGAGCCCTCCGACGCCGCGGAGGGGACCCCGTTCTACCAGATTTACGCGGAGCTCCACGGCCTCGAGAAATCCTCGGACGTCCCCGAACGCGACCTGGTCCTCCCGGCCGACTACGTCGAGCGTCCCTCGGCGGGCGCGCAGTAAGCGCGCCCACGAATCGGCGCTCGCCCGCCCCTCTCCCGATGTGATGGGAGAGGGGTCCCTTTTTAGGCCCCCCTCTCCCGCCATGCGGGAGAGGGGGTTTTGGGGGTGAGGGGCGGCGCCATTCAGTAGTATAATGCCGCCATGCCTCCCGAGACCGATAACCTGAAGCTCGAAGAGCTCTTCCTCGAGGACCAGAAGGACCGCGAGAAGGTGTACGAGACTCCCGAGGACGTGCAGAAGCTCAAGGAGCGCGACGACGCGCGCCGAAAACGCGTCTACGTCATGATCGACCTCGGGGAGGTGCGCACGATGCGCGACCTCTACCGCGCATCGGTCCTCCTCCAGCACGGACACGAGGCCGTCGATTTCCTCACCGCTCACCGCCTGGCGACCCTCTCCGCCGTCCTCGGGCACAAGACCGCGCGCTGGCTCCTCGCCGCCTCCCTCGACCGCTACCTCATGGCGGTCGGACAGGCGCAGGTCTACGGGACGCAGTTCGAATACAACGGCGGGGAGAAGCGCTACCAGATCAAGCTCCCCATCGCAGACTCCATCTTCCTCGACTTCGAGAAGGAGATGCTCGGGGTCCCCACGGTCGCCGACCGCCTCAAGCAGCTCAACTCCCAGATATCGTGAGACTTCCCGTCGTCGCCGCGGCCGCGCTGCTGTCCCTGCTGGCGGCGGCGCCGCGGCCGACGCTCGCGGCGGAGAGCGCGAAGGACCCCGCCGCGGCCCTGTTCGCCGAGAGGGCCGACCGCTGGCGAGACGCCTACGACCGGCGCGTGCGCGACCGGGTCGTCCTCCTCAAGGAGCTCGCGAAGACCCCGAAGGCGGCGGAGGCCGTACAGCTCCGGTTCAAGGAGGCCGCGGACTTCCACCGCTCCCAGCTCGCGCTGCTCAACGGCCTGACCGGCAACCAGGAACAGGCGGTCAAGGACAAGGTCATCACGAAGGCCGTCTTCGAGAACCACTACGCCCGCCTCACCCGGGTCCTCGACGAACGACTCCTCCACCTGTGGGGCAACGTGCTGCCGACGCGCTGGAACCTCGAGCTCGCCGAGCTCCCCAAGGACCGGCGGCCGAGCGGCTACCCTTTCGAGGTCTACCCCTCGGAGAAGGAGTACCAGCGCTATCGGAGCAAGGACTTCACCCCGGTCTACGACCGCGCGACGAAGACCATGAGCGTCGTGAAGCCCGAGGAGGCCTTCAAGTGAATCCCGCGCTGCTGGCGTTCCTCCTCGCCGCTGCGGCCCTCGCCGCGCCCGCCGGGGAGCTCCGAACGGTCTACCGCCGGGCCTACGAGGACACCCGTCCCGCGGTCCTCGATGTGCACCTTCTGCTGACCTCGGCCCAGGCCCGGCTGACCCGCCTCGGCTGGGACCTCGCTCCGCTCGGGGAGGAGAACCGGGAGCGGGCCGGCGCCGCCCTCGAGCGCTTCAACGGGAAGGCCGCAGCCTACCGGCCTCTCGCCGAGGCCGCCGACCTCCAGAACGCCCCTTCGGCCGCCGCCGAGGCCTCCCTGAAGGCCTCGGGAGCCCTTCCGAAGCCCGCGGTGCCGGATACGGCCGCCGCCCAGGCCGATGAGATCCTCGCCCTGCGCGCGCGCTACGACGCCGCGGAGAGCCGCGCCGCCGGACGCCGCGCCGCCGAAGCCCTCGCCCTCATCGAGGCGCGCCTGGGCAAGAGCGAGCCGACGGCCGCTCAGCTCTCCGAGCTTGCCGCCGGCCGCGCCCTCGCTTCCGAGCTCGAGAGCTCCGCACGGGGTCTCCTTCCGGGCGCCCCCCGCAAGGGGGAAGCGCCGACGGCCGCGTCCGCGCGCGAACGCGCGCGCCGCGGAGTCGAGGGCCTGCGCGAGGACGCGAAGGCCCTGCGCGCCGAGCTCGCGCGTCTCGAGATCCACCACCGCCTCAACGCCCTCTATGCCCGCCACCCGGACGCTTTTTAGCGTCGCCTTCCTCCTGCTGTTCGCGGGAGGGGCGCACGCGCGCGGCAAGGACGCCGACGACGCGGCCCTCTCCCACGGGGAAGAGCTCTCCTCCGAGCTCCGCAAGGCCGAGAAGGACAGCCTGCAGGCCGCCCTCGACCGCTCCGTGAAGGACGCGGACTCGGCCCTCCTCGACGCCCGCGTCCTCCTGGAGGACGCCCGACTCGAGCTCCGCGCCGCGGCCCGCACTTGCGCGGACGCGGACCTACGCGAGGAGGTCTCCACGGGGGCCGGGGTACTCGCCGCCAAGGTCGAGGCCTTCCGCCTGAAGGCCGCGTCGGCCGCCTTCCGTTGGGAAGCCCTCGACGCGGAGGCCCTCGCGCTGCGCCGGGGCGCCTACCGTCCCAAGGACCGCGTCCGCGACCTGGAGAAGACGGCCGCGGCGCTCGCGAAGCTCTCGGTCGGGCGCCGGCCGAGGGCGGCCTCCGCCGCCGAGGCCGAGGCCCTCGACGCCCTGCGGGCCTGCGCCGCCGAGCTGCGCGCGGCCCTCGAGCCGCTGAAGGCCGCCGCGGCGGCCGCCCCGCGCTCACCCCTGCTCGAGCGCGCCGAGCGCGTCGAGGAGGACGCCGACGGCGTCTCCCGCGAAGCCGATATCCTTTCCGCCGCCCGCGCGCTCATGCGCATCGACGAAGATTCGTTCGAAGACAAGGAGGAGCGATGAAGAAGGCCCTGCTCGCCGCCGTGCTGCTGCTCCCGTGCGCCGCCCTCGCGGCCGACTGGTCCCCCACGCTGCCCGAGGGGACGCGCCTGACCCTGGAGAAGCCCGTGGACGGACGTCCGGCCGAGGCCCGCTTCCCCGCGCTGGAGCTGCTCAACCGCTTCCGCCGCACGGGGCTCGTCGTCGAGCTCGGCGGCCGGCGCTATCATGCCTCCCTGCAGCTCAACCGCACCGAGACCTGGCACCTCGTCCTCCTCCCTGAGAACGGCAACGTGCACGACCCCGCCGCCGTGCTCCCCGCCCGAGCCTTCGCCGAGAACCGCGCGGAGAAGGTCGACGGCCGCCTCTACGCCCTCGCCCTGCGCGGCGAGCCCGGCGACGAGACCCTCGTGCTCAAGCCCAAGGGCTGCACCACAGAGACGACGATCGTCTTCTCCGAACTCGAGAAAGCCGTCTACGACGCCGCGTCGCCCGTCGACGCTCTCGGCCCCGGCTGGAAGGTCCTCTTCCAGAGCGAGGTCTGGGAGGCCGCCGACGCGCGCAGCTTCGTCTTCCTCGAGAAGGAAGGGACCTTCGTCCTCTTCCACGTCGTCCCCGCCGCGGGCGTGGACTGGACGCGCGAAGTCGTCCGCGAGGCCGGCCGCCGCAAGGTCGGTCTGAGCTTCGACGACCAGAACCGGGTCGTCATCCGCCCGGTCGGGGACCCGGCTTCCCCGTCTGCGAACGATTAGGCGGGAATCCGGGTCATCGTTTCGCATGACGCCCAGCGTCGTGCCGCTCAAGAACACGCAGCAGACCCCCGGCGCTTCCGGCGTCTGCGGAAGCGCCGATTGAGGATCCGCTTCCGCCTCGCCTGGCTGAAGGCCGGCGCCGCCCCGCGCAGGGGCTTCGCCGCGCCCGAGGCCTTCGCCCTCTTCGACGGCTACCTCGGCCGCGTCGGCCGCTATGCCGAGGCGGCCGCGGAGGGGGGAGCGCCCGCCGCGCGCGAGTCCGGCGTCGCGCTCTGGGCGGCCGACCGGGCGGCCAAGCCGCTCTCCTCCGAGGCCCTCGCCGCCGAGCTCGGCAAGCTGGCGGCCTCCGGCGCCCGCGGCCTCGACATCCTCATCGGAGGTCCCGACGGCCACCCGCCGGGCGCCCTGGACGCCCTGCGTCCCGAACTGCGCTGGGGCTTCGGTCCCCTCACGCTTCCCCACGAGCTCGCCGCCGTCGTCGCCGCCGAACAGCTCTACCGCGCCTGGACCATCCTCCGGCGCGAGCCGTACCATTTGTCCCACTAAGGATCACGCTGATTACCGTTCCCTATCTCCCCTTCCCGCGAGTTCGCACTATCAGATTCCTCATCGCGTGCGATCCCGGCACTATCAGAGCTGGGGTGCCGGCGAAGGGGCAGGGGAAGGGGGAACTGGAACCTTTCCCGCCCCCCGCGCGTATTCCATTTATCATGGCGTCAGGCACCACAACTTATGGAACTTATTGTCCCCAAGCGCCGGAAATCGCCATTCGGCGCATCCGGTCTGCTTCCGCGGAATAAGTTGCAAAAGTTCACGTCTGACCCCATTAGGATCACACTAATTACAGTTCCTTAACTCCCCCTCCTGCGGGAGGGGGCAGGGGGAGGGGGAACTTCCCTGCGATCCCGGCACTATCAGAGCTGGGGTGCCGGCGAAGGGGCAGGGGAAGGGGGAATCGCCGTCGGGAGAGGAAACGACTAGAGAACGTACAGCAGGATCGCGACGAACTGGCTGATGCTCCCGCCGAGGACGAAGAGGTGCCAGACGAAGTGGGCGTATTCGTACTTCTCGTCGAGGGCGAAGAACGCCACGCCGACGGTATAGGACACGCCTCCCGCGGCCAGCCACGCGACCCCCGCGGGCGGCAGGGCGCGCAGCAGCGGCCCGAGCGCGACGAGGACCAGCCAGCCCATCCCCAGGTAGAGCACGAGCGGGGGGATCTTCCGCCACCGCGCCGGCAGCAGGTTCTGGACGATCCCGACGACCGCGAAGCCCCACACCAGCCCGAAGAGCGTCCAGCCCCACTCTCCCCGCATGCGCACCAGGGTGAAGGGGGTGTAGGTGCCGGCGATGAGCAGGTAGATGGCGCTGTGATCGAGCTTCTGGAGCGCCGCCCGAAGGCCGTCGGGACTGCTGCGGTGGTAGACCGTCGAGGCGAGGTAGAGCGTGATGAGCGAGGCCCCGTAGACCGAGACGCTGACGATCTTCCAGGGGTCCCCCTGGCGGGCGGCGCTGGCGACGAGGAGGGCCGTACCGAGGAAAGCGAGGATCGTGCCGGCCAGGGAGGTCAGGAAGTGCAGGAACTCCGCGCGTTCGCTGTAGGGCTTCTTCATGCTCCGAGGATGCGCCGGGCGTCGGTGCAGTCGCGGCGGATGCGGCGCACGAGCGCGCCGAGGGAGGGGAAGCGGCGCTCGCCGCGCAGGTGCGCGATGAAGCGCAGCTCGAGCTCCCGCCCGTAGATGTCGGCCTTGAAGCCGGGGATGTGCGTCTCCACCGAGACGCGGCCCTCGCCCCCGAGCGTCGGCTTGGTCCCGATGTTGCAGACCGCGGGGTGCCAGCGCCCCTTCCCGCCGACCCGCGCGCGCACCGCGTAGACCCCCCGGGGAAGCAGGCGCCGGGGGTCCGCGTCCATGTTCGCGGTCGGGATGCCGATGCGCGTGCCCAGCCCCAGTCCGCGCACGACCGCTCCGGAGAGCGCGTAGGGCCGCCCGAGCAGCTTGGCGGCCTCCGCCACCTTTCCGTGCACCAGGAGCGTCCGGATGTGGGACGAGGAAACCTTCTCCCCGTGCCGCGTCAGGAGCGGGGGGGTCGAGAAGTGCAGGCCGCGGCGCCGGCAAGCGGCGCGCAGCCAGTCGGCGTCGCCTCTGCGATGGCGCCCGAACGCGAAATCCGGCCCCACGAGGATGCCGCCCGCCGAGCATTCTCCGACGAGGAACTCGTTGAAGAAGCGCGTGTGCGGGGTGCGGGCGAGCCCGCCTCCGAAGCGGAGGACGCGCACGACGTCCACGCCCGCCGCGCGCATCAGTCGGACGCGCTCCTCCGGGGTGGTGAGCAGCTGCACCGGCACGCCCGGATTGAGCACGGAGCGCGGCGGCACGTCGAAGACCACGGCGGTGGTGGACATCCCGAGCGCGCGCGCCTTGCGCAGCAGGTGATCGAGGACGCGGCGGTGCCCGCGGTGGACGCCGTCGAAGGTCCCGATGGTGACGAGATGCTTGACGCTCACGATGCCCTTCCATGAGGAGCAAGGTCGAGTCCGGAGGGGATCGGAAGGAGCAACGCCGAGATCGCATCCGCCCCGAGTCCTTTGAGCTCGGCGACGGGGCGGGCATCCTCGACGCGCCAGGAGCCGATCGACTCGCGCCGCAAGGCGCTCAGCACGGCGCCGCAGCCCAGGCGGCGCCCCACGGACTCGGCGACCGCGCGCACGTAAGTCCCGCTCGAGCAGGCGAGCCGGAAGGAGGCCTCGGGGGACGCCCAGGAGAGCAGGTCGAAGGCGTGGATGTCCGTCGTACGCGTCTTCACCGGGACCGCCTCGCCCTTGCGGGCGTAATCGTAGAGCTTGCGCCCCTCGTGCTTGACCGCGGAGTAGGCCGGGACCGGGAGCTCGAGGGCGCCCAGATGCGCGGCGAAGGCCTCGCGCAGGGCCTCGGGAGAGAGCGGGGGGAGCGGAGACTCGCGCACGATGCGGCCCTCCAGGTCGCCGGTGTCCGTCTCGACGCCCAGACGCAGGCTCCCCGCGTAGACCTTGTCGAGACCGAGGAGGGCGGCGGAGGAGCGCGTCGCGCGCCCGAGCAGCAGCAGGAGCAGTCCCGTGGCCTTGGGGTCGAGGGTGCCGGCGTGCCCGACCTTGTGCCCGCGCGGCAGTCGCGTGCGCAGGACGGCGACGACGTCGTGGGAGGTCCAGCCGACCGGTTTGTCCGCTAAGAGGAGCCCGTCTAAAGAACCCTTCCTCAACTCCCCTTCCGGCGGCAAGGGGTTGGGGGAGGGCGCGCCCACGGCCATCAACGCCGCCGTCTTCGGGTCCGCGGCCGAGGCAGCGGAGGGCGCGAGGCGAGCGGCCCGAGGTCGCCGTGCTCCGGGGGAGGGGCGGCGCCCTCGTCGGACTGGATCTTCGCGAGGAGGTGCTCGATGCGGTCCGCCTTCTCGGCGGTCCCGTCGAAGACGAAGACGAGGTGCGGCACGCGCCGCAGGGAGAGCTTCTTGAGCAGCAGCCCGCGCACGAAGTCGGCCGCGCGCTCCAGGGCCTTCGCCGTGGACTCGCGGTCCTTCTCGACTCCGAGCACGGAGTAGAAGACCTTGCCGTTCTTCATGTCGGCGCTGAGCTCCACGCCGGTGACGGTCACGAGGCCCGAGATGCCCGGATCCTTGAGCTCGGCCAGGATCTTGGAGACTTCCTGCTGGAAGAGCTCCTTGAGGCGCTCGCTGCGGGCGTACATGCCCTTAGGACGCGGCCTCGAGCCGGCGGATGCGCTTCTCCTGCACCGTCGCCTCCAGCCGGTCGCCCGGCTCGTAGGCCGTGAAGCCCTCGAGGCCGACGCCGCACTCGAGACCCTTCTCGACTTCCTTGGCGTCGTCCTTGAAGCGCTTGAGGGTGACGATCTTGCCCTGGCCCACGGAGGCCGCGCCGCGGTAGACCTTCACCGTGGCGTTGCGCACGAGCTTGCCCTCGCTGACCTGGCAGCCGGCGACCTTGGAGCCGCGCACGCTGAAGACCTGGCGGATGTCGGCCCGGCCGACGACGACCTCGACGATCTCGGGCTCGAGCAGGCCCTCGAGGGCGGCCTTCACGTCCGCGGTCAGGTCGTAGATGATCTCGTAGCGCCGGACCTCGACGCCGCCCTTCTCGGCGAGCTCCGCGGCGCGGGGCTCCTTGTCCACGTGGAAGAGGAGCACGACGGCGTTGGAGGCCTCGGCGAGCACGATGTCGGACTCGTTGGCGTTGCCGATGCCGGAGAGGATGACCTGGACGCTGATCTCCGGGGTCGAGAGCTTCTCGACCTGGTCCTTGAGCGCCTCGAGGGAGCCCTGCACGTCGGCCTTCAGGATGATGGGCAGGTGCTTGACCTTGCTCGAGCGCAGGCTCAGCAGGGAGAGGTGGTGCTTGTGGGCGAGCGCTTCCTCGCGCTGGACGCGGTTGCGCTTGGAGGCGATCTCCTTGGCCATGGAGTCGTCCTTGACCACGTTGAACGCGTCGCCGGCCTGCGGGATGCCGCCCGAGATGCCGAGGATCTCGACGGGGGTCGAGGGGCCCGCGGTCTTCAGACGCTCCCCTCGGTCGTTGATGAGGGCCTTGATCTTGCCCGAGCAGAGGCCCATGACGAAGGGGTCTCCGACGCTGACGGACCCGTTCTGGATGAGGACCGTGGCCACCGAGCCGCGCTTGGCGTCCATGCGGGCCTCGACGACCGTGCCCACGCCGTCGCGGGCCGGGTTCGCCTTGAGCTCGAGGAGCTCGGCCTGCAGGAGCAGCATCTCGAGGAGCTTCTCGAGGTTCATGCGCTTCTTGGCCGAGATGTCGACGTAGATGGTCTTGCCGCCCCACTCCTCGGGGAGCAGGTTGTGCGCGGCGAGCTCCTGGCGGATCTTCTGGGGGTTGGCCGTGGGCAGGTCGATCTTATTGACCGCCACGACGATGGGGACGCCGGCCGCCTTGGCGTGGTCGATGGCCTCGATGGTCTGCGGCATGACGCCGTCGGCGGCGGAGACCACGAGCACGACGATGTCGGTGACCTTGGAGCCGCGCGCGCGCATGGCGGTGAAGGCCTCGTGGCCCGGGGTGTCGAGGAAGACGATCTCGCCCTTGGTCACGGCGACCTTGTAGGCGCCGATGTGCTGCGTGATGCCGCCGGACTCGCCGGCGACGACGTTCGAGGAGCGGATGGCGTCGAGGAGGCTGGTCTTGCCGTGGTCGACGTGGCCCATGATGGTGACCACGGGCGAGCGCGGCCGGAGGTCCTCGGGCTTGTCGTCGCTCTTCGCGGAGGCGGCGCTGATCTCCGCCTCCATGTGCAGAGGCTTCACTTCGAGCTCCCAGCCGAAGTCGGAGGCGATGAGGATCGCGGTCTCCGAGTCGAGGCGCTGGTTGATGGTGACGAACTGCCCCTGGTTGATGAGCCGCTTGATGAGGTCGTTGACCTTCACGTTCATCTTCTCGGCGAGCTCGCGCACGGTGACGAGGGTGTTGACGCTCAGCGGCTTGAGCGCCGGCTTCTCCGGAGCGGGGGCCGGCTTCGCGGCCGGAGCGCCGGGACGCGCGGGCTGGGCCGGCTTCGCGGCGGGAGCGGCGGGCCTGCCCTGGACGGGGGCCGGGCCGGGTCTCGCCGGGGCCGGGGCCGCGGGCCTCGCGGGGGCCATGGCGGGCTTCGCCGGCGCCGGGACCGCGGGCTTCGCGGGGGCCGCGGGAGCGGCCGGGCCGGCGGCGGGCTTCGCGGGGGCCGCGGGGGCGGCCGGAGCGGCGGCCGCGGCGGGCTTGGCCGGCGCCGGCACGACGGGCCGGGGCGCGGCGGGAGCGTCCATCTTATAGGTCGCGGTGGGCTCGTGATGCGGCGCCTTGACGACGGGAGCCGCGGGCTGCACGGGGGCGGCCGGGGCGGGCGCCGGAGCGGCCGGAGCCGCCGCGGAGGCGGCGGGAGCGGCGGCCGCGGGCTTCTTCTCCTCGACCTTGGGCTCCTCGACGACGGGCTTGGGCGGCGGCACGCGGGCGGGCAGGGCCTCGCCGGGCTTCAGGCGCGCGATCATCGGCGCGCCCGTCGAGACGGGCCGGCGCTGCTGCATGCGCATGCGGGCGAAAGGGTCGACGAGCTGCGTGGTGGGGGGAGCGATGGAGTTCTCTTCCTTCTCCTTGCGGACGTCGGCGGTCGCGCGCAGGGGCTCGTGCGGCCCGTCCTTGCGCTTGAGGCCGGGCTTCGCCTTCGCGGGAGCCTTCTTCTCGACGGCCTTCTTCACCGCCGGCTTCTTCTCCGTCTTGACCACGGCGGCCTTGGAGGCGGGCTTCTTCGCGGCGTCCTTCTCCGCCTTGTCCGCGCTCTCCTTCTTGTCCTTCGCCATGACTGCCTCCTACTTCGCGCTCCCGTCGGAAACCGGGGCTTCCTTCGTCTCGCCCTCGACCGCCGCAGGCTCCTGCGCCGCGGCGTCCTGCGCCGGCTCCTCGGAGGGGGCGGCGGCGGGGGCCGCGGGACCCATCTCCGGGTGCTCGGAAAGATATTTCTTCGCGCTCTCGACGATCTTCTCGGCCGTCTTGGGGCCGATGCCCTGGAGAGTCGTCAGGTCCTCGGGCTTGAGCGTCGCGAGGCGGCGGATGTCGTGCAGGCCGCTCTTGGTGAGGACCTCGGCGGTCTTCGGGCCGATGCCCTCGAGCTCGCGCAGGCCGACCATGACGGAGGCCTGCACCGCCTTGACCTCATCGGACTTCTGGGCCTCGGACTTCACGGAGAGGCTCCAGCCGGTGAGCTTGCAGGCGAGGCGGATGTTCTGCCCGTCCTTGCCGATGGTCAGCGCGAGCTGGTCGTTGGGGACGATGATCTCGGCCTGGCGGTTGGCCTCGTCGACGATCTTGACGCTGGAGGCCTTGCCGGGGGCGATCGCGTTGGCGATGAAGGTCGTCGTCTCCGGGGAGTGCACGATGAGGTCGATGCGCTCGCCGGAGAGCTCGTTCATGATGGAGCGGATGCGCGAGCCGCGGATGCCGACGCAGGCGCCGACCGCGTCCACCTTGGGGTTGTTGGAGCGGACGACGACCTTGGCGCGGAAGCCCGGATCGCGGACGACGTCCACGATCTCGACGATCTTCTCGCCGACCTCGGGGACCTCCATCTCGAAGAGGCGCTTGAGGAAGAGGGGGCAGGCGCGCGAGAGGACGATCTGCGGCCCGCGCTGGGCCTTGTCCACCTTGAGGATGACGGCGCGCACGCGGTCGCCGATGTTGTAGCGCTCGCGGCGGATCTGCTCGCGGACCGGGAGGATGGCCTCGGCCTTCCCCATGTCGACGATGATGTTGCGGTCCATGAAGCGGTGCACGGAGCCGCCGGCCATCTCGCCTTCCTTGGGCTTGAACTCCTCGAAGAGGTTGTCGCGCTCGATCTCGCGGATCTTCTGCACGAGGACCTGCTTCGCCGTCTGGGCGGCGATGCGGGCGAACTCGCGCGCGTCGACGGGGAGGTCGACGTCGGCGCCCAGCTCGCCGGAGACGCCGAGGGCCTTCGCTTCGGCGGCGGTGATCTCGATCTCCGCGTCGGCGACGGTCTCGACGATCTTCTTGCGCACGACGGCGCCGACCTCGGCGGTCTCGGGGCTGATCGTGCAGATGACGTTGGCGTTGCGGCCGAGGTGCTTCTTCAGCGCGCTGGCGACGGCGCCCTCGATCATCGCGAGGACCTCTTCCTTCTTCACGCCTTTCTCGCGCTCGATCTGCTCGAGGGCGAGGATGAGTTCGCTCTTCTGTGCCATGATGCCTCTCGAATTCAGACGTGGACGTCCGGCGCCAGACGCGCCTCGTCGATGTCTTCGGGGCGGACCTTGAGGGTCCGCGTCCCGGCGTCGAGGACGACGCAGCCGTCCTCGACCCCGCGCAGGTGGCCGTCGAAGTTGCGCTGGCCGTCCTGCGGGGTCTTCAACCGCATGCGCACGCGGTGGCCGTCGAAGCGGACGAAATCCTTCTCCTTCTTGAGCACGCGGTCCAGGCCCGGGGAGGAGACTTCCAGGGTGTAGGACTCCCGGATGGCCTGCGTCTCGTCGATGTAGGCCCCGACGCGGCCGGAAAGGTACTCGCAGTCGCCGAGGGTGATGCCGCCGTGCTTGTCGGCGTAGACGCGCAGGATCCAGCGGCCGCTCTCCTGGAGCCAGCGCAGGTCGACGAGCTCCATGGCCTCCTGGTTGAGGAGGGCCTCGATGCTGGCCTCGAGCGTCTTCAAGTCGGGCATGGTTCGCGTTTCCACGTCCGCATAAAAAAAAGTGGCTCGACTTCGGCCACTTTTCGCGTGACGTTGCTTACATTATAGCGCGCCGGCCCCCCTGGAGTCAAATAGAGGGGGCCGGCCCCTCACCCCGCGCTGCGCGCTCGCCCCTCCCCCGTTATACCGGGGGAGGGGCCTCATATAACAGAGGAATCGGAAGAGATCAGCCACATCGTCTCTGTGCACCAGCAAAGAAGAACCCCTCTCCCATCACATGGGAGAGGGGTCAGCGCGCTCTGCGCGCGGGGTGAGGGGTCGCGGCCTACGGCCGCGACTTCGACGGCTTCGCGGGCGCAGGGGCGGTCGTCGTGCTCTTATCAGACCCCTCGCCCGCCTGCGGGAGAGGGGTTCCCTGGGGTGAGGGGTTGCGCGATGCTCTTCGAGCATCGCGCAGCCGCACGACGTCGTTGTAGGTGGCGAAGATGAGCACCGAGACGAGGAAGACGAGCCCGATCGAGTTGGCCACGGACATGGCCTTCACCGTGAGCTTGCGGCGGCTGAGGCCCTCCCACACGTAGAGGACCGCGTGCCCGCCGTCGAGCAGGGGGACGGGGAGGAGGTTGAAGAAGCCGATGGCCACCGAGATGAGCCCGATGAGGAAGACGAGGTCCTCGAGGCCCGAGTGCGCGGCCTTCGAGACCATCTGGACGATGCCGACGGGGCCGGCGAGGTCCGGGCGCTCGCGGTGGTGGATCTTCTGCATGAGCGTCTGGACGGTGTAGGCGGTCCAGAACCAGCACTGGTGAGCGGACTCTTTGGCCGCGCGCAAAAGGCCGACGCGCGCGTAGACCATGTTCGGCATGATGCCGATGATGCCGCGCCCGCTGGCGGGATCGCGCTCGGGCTTCATGTTCGCGGAGGCGACCTTGCCCTCGTGCTCGAAGCGGATGGGGATCTCGCGCTCGGGGCTGCGGTGGATGACCGCCGCCATGTCCTTCCAGGTCTTCACCTCGAGGCCGTCGACGGCGATGATGCGGTCGCCGGGCTTGAGGCCCGCCTTCTCGGCCGGCAGGCCGCCGGCGAGCTCGCCGACGACCGGGTCCGTCGAAGGCTCCGGCATGCCGCGCGCGAAGACGACGCCGAAGAAGAGGATGAAGGCGAGGAAGTAGTTCATCGTCGGTCCGGCCGCGACGATGAGCAGGCGCTGCCACGGGGAGCGGCTGAAGTACTCGTCGGGGTGGCCCGTGCAGTCCTCGAGCGACTCGCCGGCGGGCTTCACGTAGCCGCCCAGCGGGATCGCGCAGATGGAGAAGCGGGTGTCGTGCGAGGTGACGCCGAAGATCTCGGGGCCGAAGCCGAAGGAGAAGCGGATGACGCGCACGCCGAGCAGCTTGCAGAGGAGGAAATGTCCGCCCTCGTGCAGGAAGATGACCAGTCCGAAGGTCAGAAGGACGGCGAAAGTGCTCAGGAGCATGAAGACCTCATGGTCGAGTCTATGAATTTTTACCGAGCAGGACAACGAAGTAATAAAAGAGGGGGGCGAGGAGCAGGAAGGAATCCATGCGGTCGAAGATCCCTCCGTGGCCGGGGAGCAGCGCCGAGGAGTCCTTGGCCCCGCAGGCGCGCTTGACCAGCGACTGCGCGGCGTCGGAGAACTGCGCGACGATCCCGGTCATCGCCCCGAGGAGGACCGCGCCCCAGGCGGGCATCATGTCGGGGGTCCAGCGGGAGAGTCCCCATACGACGAGCGTGCAGGCGGCGAAGCCGGCGACGGCGCCCTCCCAGGACTTCTTCGGGCTGAGGATCGGGGCCAGGCGGTGGCGGCCCATCGCGGCGCCGGCGGCGTACGCGGCCGTATCGGTGGCCCAGACGCCGGCGAAGAGGAGGAAGGTCCAGGCCTCGCCGTGCGGGGGGAGCTCGCGCAGGAGCACGAGGTGGCCGAAGGGCCAGCCCACCATGAGGATGCCCAGCAGGGTGAGGCCCGCGCGGTCGAGCGAGTGCTCGCGGCGCAGCAGCTCGCGCAGCATCACGAAGACGAAGAGGGCGCTGAGCGCGAAGGAGGAGAGGCCGACGCCCGGAGCCTGCGCGCGCGGCAGGGCCGGGCCGGAGAGCCCGACGGCCAGGGCCAGGACGGCCGCGCCAGCGGCCGTCGTCCAGGTCTGCACGCCCCGGCCGCTCGCCCACAACATGGTCGCGTACTCGCGGGCGGCCAGGGCCGCCAGAGCGGCGACGAAGAGGAGGAAGGGGAGGCTCCCCAAGTGGACGAGCCCCAGCACGAGCGGTATCCCGACGACCGCCGTTAGTAGTCTTGGCAGCAACATATTAATCGCCCCTCTCCCGCCCCGCCGGGAGAGGGGCGAGCGCGCCCTGCGCGCGGGGTGAGGGGGGGCGGCTGAGATGCGGGCTCCGAGCGCATCTCAGCCGCCCCCCTTCTGCGACTTCTCGCGCTCGCGCGCGGACTCGACTCCGCCGAAGCGGCGCTCGCGGCGGCTGAACTCGAGGATCGCCTCGACGAGGTGCTGCGTCCGGAAATCGGGCCAGAGCACGGGCGTGACGTAGAGCTCCGCGTAGGCGGCCTGCCAGAGGAGGAAGTTGGAGAGCCGCATCTCGCCGGAGGTGCGGATGACCAGGTCGAGTTCGGGGAGCGCCGCCGTGTAGAGCCGGCTCGCGAGGGACTCCTCGGTGAGCTCCCGGGCGCCCTCGCGCAGCAGCGCGTTGGCCGCGTCGACGATCTCGGCGCGGGAGCCGTAGTTGAGGGCCAGGTTGAGCGTGAGGCCGGTGTTGCCGGAGAGCCGCTCGATGGAGAGCGCGAGCCGCTTTCGCACGCCTTCGGGGAGCGCCTCGAGGCGGCCCGAGGCCGTGAGCCGCACGTCGTTGCGCTCGAGCTCGATGGTGTCCTTCTCCAGCACCGCGCCGAGCAGGTTCATGAGGTCGGCGACCTCGGCCTTGGGGCGCAGCCAGTTCTCCGTCGAGAAGGAGTAGAGGGTCAGCGCCTTGACGCCCAGCTCGCCGCATGCGCGCACCGCCTCGCGCACGGACTCGACGCCGGCCGTGTGGCCGGCGAAGCGCGGCAGGCCGCGGGCCGCGGCCCAGCGGCCGTTGCCGTCCATGATGACGGCGATGTGCTTCGGGATCTCGGTTCCGGCGGGGAGTTCGGGCTTCATCCGGTGCGTCCCTGCGAGGCCCCGACCATAAAGCCCCACCCCTGCGGGGGAGGGTTCGGGTGGGGGGGAACCTTCAGCGTTTCGGTCTTCATCAACCCCCCTCTCCTGCCACGCCGGGAGAGGGGTTGGGGGTGAGTGGGCGCGAAGCGCCTCAGATCGTCGTGATCTCTTTCTGCTTGACGGCGACCATCTCGTCGACCTGCTTGACGTAGGAATCGGTGACCTTCTGGATGGCGCCTTCGGCGAGCTTCTGCTCGTCCTCGGAGATCTCCTTGTCCTTGGCGGCCTTCTTGACCTCTTCGAGGGCGTCGCGGCGCTCGTTGCGGACCGCCACGCGGTACTCCTCGGCGATCTTGCCCACGGCGCGCACGATGTCCTTGCGCCGCTCCTCGGTCATCGTGGGCAGCGTCATGCGCACGCACTGGCCGTCGATCTTCGCCATCGCGCCGAGGTCGGCCTTGTTGAGGGCCTTCTCGATCTCGGCGAGCTGCGCCTGGTCCCAGGGCCGGACCTCGAGGGTCCGCGCGTCGGGGGCGGAGACGGCGCCGACCTGCTTGAGCGGGACGAGCTGGCCGTAGTACTCGACGCGGACGCTCTCGAGGAGGTGCGGGCTCGCGCGGCCGGTGCGCACGCGGTTGAGCTCGTCCTTGAGCTTCTCGATGCGGCCCTTCATCTTCGTCTCGGCGTTCGTCTTGAAGTCCATTCGAATCCTCTTTATCTTCCGCTTTCTCTCGGTCCGCCCCTCGCCCGCCCCGCGGGAGAGGGGCAAGCGCGCTCAGCGCGCGGGGTGAGGGGTAGGGGCCTGCGGCCCCTACTCGTGGATCACAGTCCCCACTTTGGCGCCCGAGACCGCCTTCGCGATGTTCCCTCGTCCCGCGAGGTCGAAGACGACGATGGGCATGCGGTTCTCCATGCACAGCGTCAGCGCCGTCGCGTCCATGACGCGCAGGCGCCGGCGCAGGGCCTCCATGAAGGAGACCGAATCGAGCCGACGGGCCCGCTTGTTGCGCTTCGGGTCGTCGGTGTAGACGCCGTCGACGTTGGTGGCCTTGAGCACCGCGTCGCAGCCGACCTCGACGGCGCGCAGGGCGGCCGCGGTGTCGGTCGTGAAGTACGGGTTGCCCGTGCCGCCGGCGAAGATGACGATGCGGCCCTTCTCGAGGTGCCGGATGGCCCGGCGCCGGATGTAGGGCTCGGCGAGCTTGCTGATCTCGATGGCCGTCTGCACCCGGGTGGGCACGCCCATGTCCTCGAGGGAGTCCTGCAGCGCCAGCGCGTTGATGATCGTCGCCAGCATCCCCATGTAGTCGGCGGTGACGCGGTCGATGGCCTCGCCGCGGTCCTTCTGGCCGCGCCAGATGTTGCCCGCGCCGATGACGACCGCGAGCTGGACGCCCTTGCGGTAGGCCAGGCGGATCTCCGCGCTGATGTGGCGCAGCGAGGCGGAGTCGATGCCGTGCGGCTCCTTGCCGAGCAGCGACTCGCCGGAGAGCTTCAGCAGGACGCGTCGGTGTTTCTTGGTCACTCGCCGAGCTGGTAGCGCGCCAGGCGCTTGACCTCGACTTTGCCGCCCGCCTTCTGGCCGGCTTCCTCGACGAGCTTGTTCATCGGGGTCTTGTTGTCGCGCATGCTGGGCTGCTCGAGCAGGCAGAAGGCGCCGTAGAAGAGCTTGTTGAGCTTGCCCTCGACGATCTTCGGGACGGCGGCCTCGGGCTTGCCTTCCTGCCGGATCTGGACGGAGAAGATCTCCTTCTCCTTCTCGACGTCGGCGGGGGGGACCTCGGCGCGGGTGACCCAGCGCGGGCTCATCGCGACGGTCTGCATCGCGAGCTCGCGGCCGAGCTGCGCGACGGCCTCGTGCTTGGCCGCGGCGTCGGAGGCGCAGGAGAGCTCGAGCATCGCGCCCTTCTTGCCGCCGGCGGTGTGGACGTAGTGGACGATGACGCCGGGGCCGGAGAGCTCGAAGCGCTGCAGGCGGCGCAGGACGACGTTCTCCCCGATCTTGGCGACGACGGCGGCCAGGCGCGCGGCGGCGGCCTCGGGGGCGTTCAGGCGGCCCTCGGCGACCTCGCGGGCGAGCTCGTCGGCGAGCTTGCGGAACTCGTCGGTCTTGGCGACGAAGTCGGTCTCGCAGTTGACCTCGACGATGCCGCCCTTCTTCCCGTCGGGCGTCACGGCGCAGGCGACGAGGCCTTCCTTCGTGGTGCGGGTGCTCTTCTTGGCCGCGTCGGAGAGTCCCTTCTTGCGCAGGACCTCGACGGCCTTGTCGTAGTCGCCGGCGGCCTCGGTCAAGGCCTTCTTGCAGTCCATCATGCCGGCGCCGGTCTTCTCGCGGAGCTTGAGGATGACTTCGTTGGGGTTGGTGGCGGTGCTCATGTGTTCTCCTTTAGGAAGCTGGTCCGTGCTGCGCGACGGAGCCCGCCCGTGCACGGGCGGGCTCCGTCCGCGGCGGGCTTACGCCTGAACGGTGCCCGTGGAAGCGGCGGCGGCGGCGGCGGCCTGCTCGGGAGCCTGCTCGGCGCCCTCGGCCGGCTGCTCGGGAGCGACCTCTTCGGCGCCCTCGATGGTCAGGCCCGAGCCGGCGGTCATCTGCTGCTCGGCGCCTTCGACGCTCACCGCGGCCTTCGCCTTCTCGTGGGCCTGCTTGCCCTCGTAGATGGCGTCGGCGACGACGGAGCAGAAGAGCTTGATCGCGCGGGCCGCGTCGTCGTTGCCCGGGATCGGGTGGTCGATGAGGTCGGGGTCGCAGTTCGTGTCGCAGACGGCGACGACGGGGATGCCGAGCTTGCGCGCCTCGGCGACCGCCATCTCCTCCTCGGCCGGGTCCACGACGAAGAGCGCGTCGGGGAGCTTGTTGAGCGAGCGCACGCCGGTGAGCACGCGGCGCAGCCGGGCGAGCTCCTTGACGAGGCGGGAGACCTCTTTCTTCGTCATCACGCGGAAGACGTTGTCGCGCTCGAAGGTCTCGAGCTGCTCGAGGCGGTCGATGGACTTGCGGATGGTCTCGAAGTTGGTCAGCATGCCGCCGAGCCACTTCTCGGAGACGTAGGGCACCCCGATGCGCTCGGCCTCGGCCTTCACGATGTCCTGCGCCTGCTTCTTGGTTCCGACGATGAGGAAAGTCTTGCCCTCGGCCGCGAAGTCGCGCACCCAGGCGTAGGCCTTCTTGAGCTCCTTGACCGTCTTCTGGAGGTCGATGATGTGGATGTTGTTGCGTTCGCCGAAGATGTAGCGAGCCATCTTGGGGTTCCAACGGCGCGTCTGATGCCCGAAATGCACTCCGGCCTCGAGCATCGCCTTCATCGAGATGTTGACCATGGTCTTCCTGTCTCCTTTAGTTACCGCTGTTATGTTTGACGTTCAAACCGCAGGATACGGCGTTCATCAGTGGTCCTGCGGTCCCACTGACCCTTTGAGTATAGCAAATCACCGAACCCTTCCCCACTGTCGCCCCCCTTCGGGGGGCTGTAGGGGGGAGAGCCCCTGCTCTTCCTATATGACAAAGGCGAGATCTCACGGCCATGCCCCACGCCATCATCCCGCCCCAAAGGGAATCGAAGCTGCCCGAAAACTGATAGACTCTTCATCATGCCCCGAGAGCGCAGCGACCTTCATCTCACGGTCTGTGACCGCCACTCGCCGCCCTCCGATCTCGCCTATTGGCTCGCTCAGACGCCCGAGGCGCGCCTCGAAGCCGTCGAGTTCCTGCGCGGACAATGCTTCCTCGCCATGGGGCTCACGCAGACGCCTCGCCTCGTGCGCGAGATCCGCATCGTGGAGCGTCCGGCATGAGCCCGCATCCGGACTTTCACGACTTCCTCGAAGCCCTGAACAAGAACCGCGTCGAGTTCGTCCTTGTCGGCGCCTATGCGCTCGCTTTCCATGGACACCCCCGCGCCACCGGCGACATGGACGTCTGGGTGAAGCCCACCGCCGAGAACGCCCGCCGCGTCCTGGCCGCCCTGCGCGACTTCGGCTTCTCCTCGCTCGCGCTGAAGGAGGGGGATTTCCTCTCAGGGAAAGTCATCCAACTCGGGCACCCGCCCGTCCGCATCGACATCCTTTCCGCGCTCGACGGGGTCAGCCCCGAGCACATATGGACGCATCGTCGCCCCGGCGCCCTCGGGGATATCCCCGTCTCCTTCCTCTCCCGCGAAGACCTCATCGCCACCAAACGCGCCGTCGGCCGCCATCAGGACCTCGCCGACGTCGAATCCCTCGAACAGAAGTAGCGCGGCGAGCGCCAAGCCGCCCGCCGCGCTTTCTGTTTGCAATATTCAGAGCCGCCCGTTATAATCAGCAGTCGATGAAGCTCCTCGCGACGCTTTTGACGGCGATCATGATTTCAACGGCGGCTTCCGCCGCCGACAAGCCGGGCCTCCGCCTCGGCCCCCTCGAACTCCATCCGCGCTTCAAGATCGCCGCCATGTACGATTCGAACATCTACATGGTCCCCTCCGACCTCAACGGCGTCCAGAACGGCGGCGGCGTGCGCCAGGCGTCCATCTCCGAGAACCTCTTCGGCCTCGACTTCAAGCTGCCGCTCTCCGGCATGCACTCCTTCGCAGGCGGCTACGAGATCTCGACCCTCTTCTACTCCACCATGTCGAAGGCCAACGACATGATCAGCCAGAGCGCGAAGCTCAACTACGCCTACAAAGGGCCGATGGGCCTGAGCGCCAAGCTCGGCGACAGCTTCCTCAGCACGATGGACCCCGCTTTCTCCGAGAGCGCGACGCGCGAGCGGCGCTGGCAGAACACCGCGAGCGTCGCGGGAGAATACAGCATCGGCGAAGGCCCGCTCTTCATCGGGCTCTCCGGCGAGCAGGCGACGCACAAGTACCTCACCACCACGATGGGCGCCCTGCTCAACCGCTACGAGCAGACCTTCGGCGGCAAGGTCGGCTACCGGCTCCAGCCCAAGACCCGCGCCTACGTCGTCTACCGACGGAAGATCATCCACTACTCCGTGCACTCGACGGACCAGAAGAACAACAAGGCCCACGAAGCAGGTCTCGGCATCGAAGGACGCTTCTCGCCGAAGATCACCGGCAAGCTCGAGGGCGCGATGACCATGCGCCGCTACGACAACGACGGGGTCCTCAAAACCTCCGAGACCTTCCACCGCGGCATGAGCGTCGACGCCCAGCTCAACTGGAAGCCCGAGGAGCGCTGGGACGTGTCCCTGCGCGCGGGCCGCTCCATGCAGGAATCCACCTTCCAGGCCAACCGCTTCTACACCTCGAACACGCTCGGGCTCACCTACTCGCACACGCTGCCCGAAGGGATGAGCGTCCGTCTCGATGTCGGCTTCACCAGCGACCGCTACCCGCTCGCCGCGACCGTCAACGGGAAGACCGCCAACCGCCGCGACGACATCTACCAGGAGAAGCTGGACCTCGATCAGCCCCTGCGCGAGTGGCTCAGCGTGTTCTGCACCTATCTCCACCGCCAGAAGTTCTCCAACTTCTCCGGCCAGTACAACTACGACGATCACCAAGCGTCAGCCGGAGTGAAGTTGGCGTTATAGTCTCCGTTTCCTCAACTCCTCTCCCTTCGGGGGGAGGCTGGAGGGGGAGAACCCAACGGCCTCCTGCATCATCTGCCGAATAACTTCCGCCCAAAAAACGTCGCCTCTATCTTCATCTTCTCAATCTGATATGTTTGTCTATATAATTTAGCCATTGACTTATCTGCTTTGGCATATCATAATTTAAGGGAGCAGCCGGAGGCTCATCCATCATGAAAAGAACCCGCCTTCCCGTGTCCAGCGAACTTCGACTGGAACAGATCATCGCCTACGGCCGCAGGGCGCCGGCGGGACTGGAGTCCTTGCCCGCCCACGCCCTCATCCGCATGCTGCGCCATGCATTGCGAATGACCCAGGCCCAACTTGCCGCGCGCGCCGGCCTGCCGCAATCGCACCTGGCGGTCATCGAAACGGGGAAAGTAGACCTCCAGCTCGCCACTCTGCGGAGGATCTTCAAGGCGCTGGGCGGCGATCTGATGCTCGTCGCCCGGTTCCGCAAGACCCCTGCGGCCATGCTCGAGGAACGAATCCGACAGGTCGCGCGTAATAAGGTTGCGCGCGTCGCCGGCACCATGGCGCTGGAAAAGCAGCGCCCTGGCGACGCGATGACGCGACGCCTCATAAAGGCCGAAGAGGAACGCATGCGGCGAGAGCCCTCGTCCGATATCTGGGAGGAGTGATGGTCGGCTTCGACACACCCGAAGGAGCGACTCCGATCGAGGATGCCTCAGGCCTGCTGATCGAAGGCGTCCTCACTCACGCCGACCTCAACGCGGCGGAGACGGAGAACATCCTCCGCGCCGTCAACATGCACCTGCGTCCGCGCAAGCGCCGCGCAACCCCCTGGCTGACGGAAGAGTATCTCCGCCGCGTTCACCGCGACATGTTCGACGGAGTATGGGCGTGGGCCGGCCGCTACAGAGACGCCGAACTGAACATCGGCGTCCCGGCGGCCAGTATCCGGGAGGAAGTCGCCAAGCTTTGTCAGGATGTGGCCTATTGGGACGGGCAGAAGACGAACCCGCTCTCTGTACTGGAACGCGCCGCGCGGCTCCACCACCGATTATCCTGGATACATCCTTTCCCGAACGGCAACGGGCGCCACGCGCGCCTTATGTCCGATATCTACCTGCATGTCAACGGCTGCGCTCTGCCGGTCTGGCCCGCTTCCTCGATGAGCGGTCAAGGCGACGTGCGAAAAGCATACCTTCTCGCCCTACGGAGCGCGGACCGCGGAGATTTCGCCCCATTGATCGACTACACGACACGGTTCCTGCCGGCCCCGAAGAGATCCCGCTCCTGAGCGCCCCATCTAGCCTCCTCCGGACACAGCCGAGGAGGGGGAACCCTCGACAAAGGCCCCCGGCACCCCGCCGGAGGCCTTCCGCTTTAATGGAACTTTTCCACCCCCATGTCCGTAACTTCTGAGGGGGGGAGCCGCCTTCCCGATAGGACTAAGGGCCCTTAACGGGCGCCGGGAGGAACTGCTACCATGGAAGACGAGATGAGAAAAGCCGAGCTCGACGCTCCCGTCACGAGGCGCGACGCCCTCGCCTTCGCCACCAAGAAGGACCTCGAGTCCTTCGCCACGAAGAAGGACTTCTCCCGTCTCGCCGCCGCCATCGTCAAACTCCAGACCCAAGTGCGCGCCATCGAGGACCGTCTCCCCACGCGGGCCTACCTCGAAGGACTCCGCGAATTCATGCGACAAGCCCGTCTGAACGATCACGCCGATCGTCTCAAGAAGCTCGACCCCGAAACCCGCCACTGATAGAGGCCGCACATGCCTCTGCCCTTCGCCCTCAAAAGGGGCCTGCGCTTTTTCAGTCGCAGGATGCACTCGCAAGAGGATGCCGACAGAACCAGCTTCCTCGAGCGTTCTGGCTATCGCGTCCTTCGCTTTTGGAATTCAGAAGTCCTCGACGACATCGACGCGGTCCTGACAACCATCGGCCAGGCACTCCATTCCCTCCCGCCCTCATCTCCAATCGACACCCAAAAGCCCTGAGTCAACTGAATGCTGCTTATCAGCCGCCCCTCTCCCGCCACAGCGGGGGAGGGGCAAGCGCGCTCCCGCGCGCGGGGTGGGGGCACAGCGCCTGTGGCGCTGTGCCAAAAGTCACGCCCTACCAATCCCATTAATAGGACTTTTCCGTTTGCTTTATTCCCTGAACATGAATATAATCAACGCGCTCTTATCAATTGCCTTCCGTGAACTTCCAAAGGCAATGCGAGGAAAAATGACCAAGCGCATCGCCGCACTGACCGTGTCGCTGCTCGCCGTGTTCGCCATCGACATTTTCGCGGCTCCGCCGAAGCCCGCCGCGCCGCCGGCTCCCGAGCTGAAGGTCGTCAGCTTCACCGGCAGCATCCAGATCAAATCCCCCGACGGGAAGACCGTCACCATCGAGGCCGGCAAGCCCATGCCGCCCATCCCGGCCGGCTCGCAGATCGAGGTCAAGAGCGGCCAGGCCGTCTTCCAGTCCGGCGGCACCGCCATCTCGGCCAAGGCCGGAGACTCCTTCTCGTTCAACGCCACTCCCGCCGGCGCCGGCGGCCCCCAGGCCGTCCAGATCGCCGCGACGGGCGATAAGACCGAGCTCAAGGTCACCGTCGGAAAGAGCGAGGCCGTGCTCGGCAAGGGAGACGCCATCTCCGTGGCGGCCGCCCCCGCCGGCGGCGCGGGTGCGATGCAGGTCACGGCCGGCGAAGTCTCGGTGACCTCCGGCGGACAGACCACCACCGTCGCGAAGGGCCAGACCGTCGCCGGAACGCCCGCCGGCGCGCCCGCCGCACCGGCGGCCCCTGCCGCCCCCGCGGCTCCCGCAGCGCCGGCCACCGCGCCCAAGGCGCCGGCCGCGCCCGCGGCCCCTGCCGCTCCCGCCGCCCCTGCGGCTCCGGCGGCCGCCGCCGCTCCCGCGCCGACAGGCGCGCCCTCGGCGCCCGACGCGGGCTCGACCTTCGAAGCCCCGCCGACCGTCGAAGCCCCGCCGCCCCCGCCGCCGCCGAGCCCGGTCCAGGACCAGGCCGTATCTCCGACCTGCGATCCGACGGTGTCCCCGTCGGCGCCCGGCTGCCCGTAAGCGCACGATTCCAACGACAAGACCAGGAGAACATCGATAATGAGGACATTGAAAGCCGTCATCGCGCTCGTCGCCCTCATCCCCGCGCTCGCCTTCGCGCAGGGCAAGCCGGGCATCCGCTTCGGCCCGCTCGAACTGCACCCGTACGCGAAGATCGCGGGGACCTATGACTCGAACATCTACATGGTCTCCCCGGACCTCAGCGCGGTCCAGCAGGGCGGCGGCGTGAAGAAGGCCGTCATCTCCGATAACACCTTCGGAGTCAACGCCAAGCTCGCGCTCACCAGCATGCACACCTTCGAGGGCGGCTACGAAGTGGCCGCGCTGTTCTACTCGACGATGCCGAAGGCCAACGACACCATCAACCAGAAAGCGTCATTGAACTACGTCTACAAGGGGCCGATGGGCTTGAGCGCCAAGGTTGGCGACACCTACCTCAACACCATGGACCCCGCCTTCTCCGAGAGCGCGACCCGCGAGCGCCGCTGGCAGAACACGGCGAACCTCACGGGCGAGTACTCCATCCTCGAAGGCCCCGCCTTCGTCGGCGTCAACGCCGAGCAGGTCACTCACAAGTATCTGAGCTCCTCGATGGGCGCCCTCCTCAACCGCTACGAGCAGATCTTCGGGCTCAAGGGCGGCTACAAGGTCCTGCCCAAGACCCGCGTGTACGCCGGCTACCGCCGCCAGATCATCCACTACAGCGTGCACACCGACCTGCCCAAGGACAACAAGTCGCATTTCATCGACCTGGGCGTCGAGGGGAATATCGCCCCCAAGCTCACCGGCAAGATCGAGGCGAGCATGTCCTTGCGCGACTACGACAACAACAACGCCGGCAAGAGCACGGCAACCTACGTGCACAACTGGGCGATGACGACCCAGCTCGTCTGGAAGCCGCTCGAGCGCTGCCAGACGACGCTCGGCGTGACCCGCTCCCTGCAGGAATCGACCTTTGCCGACAACCGCTACTACGAGTCCACCGCCTTCAACCTCGGCCTCACCCACAAGCTCCCCTGGAAGCTCACGGCGACCATCGGAGCCGGCGCGACCTTCGACCGCTACCCGAAGCTCTCCGCCGTCACGGTGACGGGCCCCAACGGCACCTCGGGCACGACGGTCGGGACCCGCAAGGACCACATCTACAGCCAGAACCTCGGCCTCGACTACGAGATGAAGTCCTGGGCGACGATCTTCGCGAGCTACAGCCACAAGCAGAAGTTCTCGAACTTCTCCGGCCAGTACAACTACTGCGACCATCAGGTGTCCGCAGGCGTGAAGCTGGCCCTGTAGACCGTTTCCCTATCTCCCTTCCCTGCGGGGAAGGGCTGGGTAGGGGGGAACAGAAAGGCCCCCGGCTCCAGCCGGGGGCCTTCCCTTTTTAGTGACGCAGGTCACTTTAAGTACGCGCGCGCACGCGCGCGTACTTAGTATAATAAGCTCATGAGCCGAGAACTCCGCCTCCTCCCCATCATTTTCCTCCTTGCCGGCTGTTCGACCCTCTCCCAATCGACATCCGCATCAAATCCGACTCCCTCCGCCGACGCGCCAGCGTCGGCGGACAAGCAGACCGCCGCCGAGGCCGCCGCCATCGCCTCCGTCCTCCAGCAGCTCAAGCAGAAGGGCTCCGACTACAAGATCGGCGCCGCCGACCTCGTCGAGATCACCGTCTACCGCGAGGAGGAGCTCAACCGCACCGCCCGCGTCAGCCAGAACGGCAGCATCTCCCTGCCTCTCGTCGGCGCCGTGCAGGTGGGGGGGAAGACCCCCGCCGAGGCCGAGACCTACATCGCCGGCAAGCTCAAGGACTTCCTCGTCAGCCCGCAAGTCACCATCTTCATCAAAGAGTACGGCAACAAGAAGGTCTTCGTCCTCGGCGAAGTCACGAAACCCGGCTCCTACGAACTTCCACCGGAATCGAAGCTCACCGTCCTCGAAGCCATCTCTCTCGCGGGCGGCTTCACCCAGGTCGCGGCCAAGGACCGTACCAAGGTCATCCGCACGACCTCCGACGGCAGGAGCCAGAATCCGACCGTCGAAGTCTCCGCCATCACGACGCGGGGAGAGAAGAACAAGGATCTTCCTCTTGAGCCGAACGACGTCGTCTACGTCCCGCAGAGCTTCTTCTGACGCACGCGAGGTCCAATGTCCGAACTCGAATCAGAATCCCCTGACATCGAATTGACGCACTACCTCGAGGTGCTCCTTCGCCGGCGTTGGATTGTCCTTGCGACCTTCGCAGTCGTGATGCTGTCCTCCGCCCTCTACACCCTTACAACCCGCCCCACCTACCGCGCCACTGCCCTCCTACTGATCGAGAAGGAGCGCAGCGGGACAGCAGTCTTCACGAACGGCTCAATGATCGAGGCGAGCAACGAAGACTACTATCAGACCCAATACCGCCTCCTCAAAAGCGACACGCTGATCGAGCGCATCTATGACGACCTGCAGCTCGCGACAAGCGCTGACTTCCCCATGCCGGGCGGACCGGAACTTCTCAAGCGAGCCATCACCATCGCGCCCATCATGCGAAGCCGCCTCGTCAACGTCCATGTCGACTCCCATGATTCACGCACCGCAGCCGCCATCGCGAACGCAATATGCGATCGATTCGTCGAACAAAACCTTGCGAATCAGCTCTTCATCTCGAAAGAAGTGCTCCACGCCCTTCAGTTGAGCGGCACCGACGCGGAGACGCGCGCTCTCCATGAAGCATTGCCTTCCGTCGTCAATAACAAGCTGATCCAGGACCTCAAGGCCGACTATGCAAAGCTGCAGTCACAGTACGCCGATCAGTCTAGGCGCTACACCGAAAAGCACCCCGCGCTCGCGTCATTGAGGTCGAACATGGCCGCACTGCGGTCCCAGATTGATTCGGAGACGCTGAAGGTCGTCCAGAGCATGAAAACGGAACTCTCCGGTCAGCTCAAGGGCAACAATGTCAGGGTCGTAGACCCGGCGAAGGTTCCCGTAGCCCCATTCAAGCCGAAAGTCGGGAAGACCTTCCTCATCGGCATCATCCTCGGCGCATTCCTTGCAGCCCTCGCGGCATTTCTTGTCGAGGCGCTCGACCAATCCCTGCGCACGCAAGAGGACGTCGAGTTGAAGCTGAACCAGCCCTTTCTCGGGTCCATCCCGTACTCCCAGGATCTCGCGTTAAAAGCTCGCATCTACCAGCCGCTCGTAGAGAAGGAGAGCTCGCTCACAAGTGAGTCGTTCCGCAATCTGCGAACGATGGTCGACTTCGCCGGCGTCGCAGACCGCGCCCGCCAAATCATGGTCACGAGTACGATGCAGGAGGAGGGCAAGACCTACATCGCCTCCAACCTCGCCGTCGCGATTGCGCAACTCGGGGAGAACGTGCTCCTCATCGATGGGGACCTCCGCCGCCCGAAGCTCCATAGGAACTTCCACGTGACGAGTGAGCGCGGCGTCAGCGACTTCCTCGCTACCGGAGAAAGCATGGAAGAGGCGGAGACCTCCTTGCGCGAAGTCCCGGGAGTCCCGAACCTGCGGATCCTTCCATGCGGGACGCGTCCGCCGAACCCCTCCGAGCTCCTGAACACCCCGAAGCTCGCAGCTCTCGTGACTTGGGCAAAGTCGCGATTCGATCGCGTCATCGTCGACTGCCCACCGATGTTCCCAATCCACGATACCATGCTATGGGGCCGCCACATCCGCGCCGCGGTCTTCGTCGTCCGTTATGGGAAGACCCGCACACCGCTGGTCCGTAATGCCGCACAGCGGCTGAAAGCCGCTGGTGTCAAAGTCCTCGGCGTGAGCGTCAACGCTGCCCGCCCCAGCGGGCTGACATATGCGGCCTACGGCTACCACTATCAGCAATACTACACGGACTATACCACTGCAAAACCCGCGTCCGTCAAAAGCTGATGCAGGGGCTTGGGGAGGGGGAGGACTTTGAAGATGTCCTGCCTCCTTCGACGGTACTCTACTGGGCTGGGGCCCCCATCCTCCTGCTCGTGCTGGGCCCAACGCTCTATGGCTGCGTAGAGCCGTGGGCGCTCGGTTTCTTCTCAGCACTTGCGTTCATCCTGGCCCTCACGGCAATCATCGCCCAACCCACACATGATGTCGCAAAACCTGCGCTCATCGGCATCGGGATGTTCCTGATTCCACCCGTCATCCACTTGCTAACTCTTCCACCGGCATCTATGCGCTCAGGGGGACTGATGACGCAGATGCTCCCCACTCTACCCTGGATGGCGGCCGCCGCATGTGCCATCGTCGCCGCGGGAGCCTTTTCCATCCCCGCGGCGCAGCGTTTCTTCCCGCGAGCCCTCTTCGTTTCTGGAGCGACCCTTGCCGTCGTCGGCATCATCGGGAGAGGGCAGGGGAACCGCTTTTTCTACGAACTTCGGGGATTACCGCCGCATCCCGCCGCTTTCGGACCATTCCACAACCCGAATCACGCAGCAGCCTTCCTTGAACTCTGTTTCTTTGCAGGAATGGGCGTTTTCTTGGCCGACTTGTTCCGCTCGTCAACGACCCCGCACATACGAAGGCACGAACTTCCCGACCTCTGGGCAAAGAGAATCCTAACCTTGTTCCTGCTCACGATCATCGTCTGGGGCATCATCACGACCGGGTCACGAGGAGCCCAATTGACCATCTGCATCGGCCTCGCTCTATGGTCGATATCGGCGCTTCGTTCCGACAAGGGGTGGTCACTGCGTCGCGCCGCATGTGCCATCCTGCTCCCATTAGCCCTCTTCGCGATCTTCCGCGGCCTTTCCTCCCGCTCGTTCCCCATCGCAGATTGGAGACAAGACTGGTCTTTCTCAATACGCCATTCCATCTACCGTTCTGCGGTGCTGATGCTGGAGGACGACCCCCTGCTCGGAGAAGGGCTGGGAACTTTCCAGGACCGATTCCCCGCGGTCAAGGACCTGGAAATCCATGCTCGCGTCGATAACGCCCATGGAGACTGGCTCATGCTCGCGGTCGAAATCGGTCCGCCGGCGGCGCTCATCATGTTCTGTCTCTTCCTTGGCTTCGCCATCCATTTCCTCCATGGGGGGGCCGCCGACATTGAACGCTCTGCGCTCTCGGCCGCTGCGATATCGATATTTCTTCATGGACTCGTTGAGTCCATCCTCTGGGTGCCGGCACTGACTTCAACCATGGCGCTCTGTCTCGCATGGATCGCATCCCCGCGAGAAGCGCACGCCCCCCGCTCTCCGCTGACTTCGAGGCTCTTTCGCCCGGCTGTCCTGGCTCTCTGCCTGATTGGGATATCGTTCTCAACTCGGCCTCTTGCTGCCGCAATCCACACGCTCCAGGCGCGATCATGCCCGATGCCCGCGCGCCCCTACCATCTTCAGCGGGCAGCGGCATGGATGCCCACCTCGTCGAACTTCCTACACCTAGCCGAAGGATATCTCGACATCGCCCGCGTCAACCCCGAAGCCGCACAAATACTCATGCGCGAAGCCCTCGAGTCAATCCGTATCCCTACAAGGATTCATTCAGGAGACACTCACTGCCTTCGTCTTTCTGGAAGTCTTCTTCACTATATCGATCGAATCAGTGACGGCCGTCTCCTCGCACAACGAGCCCGCCTCTTGGACTACGCCGGGAAATGAGCGCTTCAGCCCCCTCTCCGCGCATGCGCCCCTTCGACATGGCGAAGGAGTACTCCCATCATCCTGTCGGTCGTTGCGGCCTGATCTACCCCGGCTACCTAGGGCTTCATCACTCCGTCGTGCGCGGCTTCGAAGCTCATGGCTGGCAGGTTGACTGCTGGGAGCCCTTTTACTGGCACGACCTCGCCCCACTCTCAAAGATCAACTATCGCATCCACCAATGGGTCGGGCGACTCGAGCTCTATCGTATCTCACAGAAGACCGCGTGGTTCAAGCGGAACGCACCGAGACTGCGCGACACCCACTATGATCTCCTCGTAATCCTGAAGGGGGACTGGCTCACCCCGGAAATCATGCGGGCGATCCGCGCGGCCACGCATGCCCCTATCATCGTATGGGCATACGACAGTACGCGTCGATACCCCTCGATCGCCGAGATCTGCCGCTATGCCGACCACACCTTCATATTCGAGCCAGAAGATGCTGCCCACCTCATGGGAACCGGCTGCCGCTCAGTCTCCTATCTCCCCGTTGGGTTCGATGATTCTGCATATCATCCGGCCACATCGGAATCGAAGCAGGACATCGACATATTCTTCTGCGGCAAGACGACACCGGGGTCCCGTAGATACAACTACCTCGCACGCCTCTGTCGCGAGGCACGCACTCGTGGATGGAACGTCCTTCTCGCTCTCCCCGCTTGGAGCCGGATCTTCGGGCTACTCGACTGGATGCGCTACCACTCCGACGGGATGACCGCCTACATCCGCAATGTCGAGCTCCGACCCGACGAGTTGTGCTCCTTCTATCATCGGGCGAAGATCTGCCTGAACATCCACGACGAGCAGTCCGTGCGCGGCTATAATCCCCGCACGTTGGACATCCTTGCGGCCGGATCGCTCCAACTCGTCGACGCGAAAGGCCAGATTCTCCAAGATTTCGTACCCCGCGAAGTCCTCGCGACCTTCGACACCGAAGATGACATGATCAAGCGGATTCAGCATTATCTGGACCACTCAGAGGAAAGGCTCGATATCGCCGCCCGCGCCCGTGCAATGGAGAAATCGCATCTCAGCATGCGGGCCTGTGTGAAGCAGATCATCTCGATGGCGTTCCCAGGATGGGACGATGCCCGCTGACAACGCCCAGGTCGAGACGTCCTCGACGTCATACCTCCTTGCCCGTGACCCCGGGATACCTCAAGCAGCCACGGGCGCTCAATCTTTTTTCAGGGAACTGCTTCCCCGCTGGCTGCTCATAGGGTCGGCGTTCTTCATCACCTGGGGGGACGGACTCCAGAAGACCGCGGAATTCGATTTCTCTAAGATATTCGTCGCATGCTCCACGGGGCTCATCCTCCACTGGGCGATCTTCTCATCCTTCTCAATGAGAAAGGCCCCGAAAGCCCTGAAATGGCTCCTCATCTACGGAGCGCTCCACACGCTCTTCGCCCTGTTCCTCTCGGAATCAGGATTCGCAAGTTGGCAGCCTTTCTACTTCGAGCAAGAGCTTCTCAACGAATTCATCCGCATCAATGAATCCCTCTCGCTGAACGTCATCCGCTATTTCTACTTCGTCCTCTTCGCCTTCGCCGTTGCGCACAGTCTAAAATCCGCAGCCCAACTGCGCGAGCTCTGCGTCGCCATGAGCCTTGGACTCCTGACCGTGATCGGCCTCGGCGGATATTCATATGAATCCAAATCCAACGAACTCATCCACGCGATGGGCTACCTCGACCCGAATTCCTGCGGCCGCGTCGCGGTCTTCGCGTTCTTTATTGGCCTCATGCATCTCGTCGATAAGAGCAAGAATCTTATTGCTCGGATACTGTTCGCGCTCTTCGCCATCACAGCGCTCTGCGTCACGCTCATGACGAGTTCCCGCGGGGCCTTCATGGGACTCCTCGCCGGCAGCGTCATTGCCATCCTCTACAGCCCTCGACTGCGAGGGAAATTCGTCATATCGCTCGTACTTCTCGCCTGCGGCGCCATCGTCGCCTATCTTCTGCCGGACAACGTCTACTACACGCGAAGCCGTTTCGCCCGCATCTCCGAAGACCGGGGCTCAAACCGCCTTGAGACTTGGGAAGTGTACCTCTCTCAAATCGACGAGTATGTGCTCACGGGTGTCGGAGTCTCGAATTCTGGGAAAATCGTCGAAGACAGCACCGTCGCCTCTGGAGCCCCCCACAACACCTACCTCCTCATGCTCGTCGAGCAAGGCATCATCGGGTTCTCCCTATTCCTGATCTTCCTCCACACTCTCTGGCGACGTTTAAGCGTCCTCACGAGACAGGCCACAAGATCGCAGTCCGCCGTTATGCTCGGCATGCTCGCTGCTTATCTGGCGAATTTCGTCTTCCTCGACAGCTTTCAAAGCCGCGACTTCTGTATGGCAGCCGGCATCATCATCGCGGCCACAGCCAAAGACTGGCGCCCAGTCGAGCCTCCCGGGGACTTGCCATGATCGACCTCAAGCTGAGCATCATGCGTGCATGCAAGAAGAACACCCTTCTTTTTCGCATGCTCCGAACGATCAACCGTCACTACGTGCATCGCTCTGGCCGCTTCAAATCCTTCTTTCGCCGGATTCGGAAGCCTCCATACGACATCCACGCTCTGATCCATGTCGACCCACTCAAAATCACACGCTACTGCCATTACTCGAGCAACAAGTTTCTTGACGCTGGAAAGATTCTCGACGGCGATTGGGATAGGGCTCTTTGGGATTTCGCTCAGTATCACGGGATCGGGCCGGCGTATGAGGCCCATTTCAGGCAGGGGATCCCATGGGAGAAGACGGAGTATTTCGCCTATCTTCTGAAGAAGATCACTGCCGGATACATCCATGTCGGAGCGAAGTCTCCCGATGAACTGCGTCGCAGATTCAGCCGTCAAGACGAGATTTACGACGACATCCGGCGCAACGGATATCGACTCCAGCGGGAGATACCGAATCCTGATGGAGGTCCGCTCCATGAAGGAGATGAGGTCGCCGTCCATGTCGGACGCGACGGGGATTTGCTTCTCGCTGACGGCGTCCATCGACTCATGATGACAAGGCTCTTGGGTCTTCGAAGCATCCCTGTCAGGGTCTCGATCCGCCACGCACACTGGGTGCGCTTTGTCGAAGAAATTCTGGATGTCGCGCGCTACAACGGGGACGGTCACATCTACCATCAGCTGACGCACCCGGATCTCGCCGCGATCCCCGCATCCCACGACGACACGCGTATGAGGATCATCCGCCAACATCTCCCGAATGGCGAGAAGCTGCGCGTCCTGGACATCGGGGCGCATTGGGGCCATTTCTGTCACCATCTCGAGGCGCTCGGACACGATTGCGTCGCCGTCGAATCCGACCCCCAACACATCTACTTCCTACGCAAGCTCCGCCTGGCGGAGAACCGCCATTTCGCCGTCATCGGCAAGTCAATCTTCGACCTGCCGCCCCTCGGGCACTTCGATGTGGTCCTCGCACTCAACATCTTCTATCACTTCCTCAAAACGCGTTCATCCTTCGAGAAGATGACGAGATTCCTCTCCGAACTAGAGGCCGATCACATCTTTTTCCAGCCCCATCTCACAGGAGAACTGCTCCCGGGAGAATCCTTTAAGGATTTCACACCGACGGCATTCGTTGATTTCGTCGCGCAAACAAGCGGGCTCCGCAAACAGACTCTCATCGGCGCGGATACGGACCAGCGCCCCATATATCTGCTATCCAAATGATCTCTCCAATGGCTTCGCAAAGCTCTCTTGACATCATCATCATCGGCTACAATGAAGGGACTCTTCTGCGAGACTGCATCCACTCAGCCAAACTCGCCGCTGCCGAGCTCAGAGATCGGACGGGCATTCCCGCTCTCATCACCTACGTCGACAGCGATTCGACAGATTCTTCCGTTGCTCTCGCACGCGCGGAGGGACTCCCTGTCCTGCGCGCCCCCCCTGGCTATCGGACGCCTGCCAACGCGCGCAACACGGGAATGTTCCTCACGCATGGAGACTTCGTGCAGTTCCTCGACGGAGACATGACCCTTGAGCTGGGCTGGCTCCCCGCGGGGATCGCCTTCCTCTCCTCCCGCTCGGACGTAGCGGGCGTGGCGGGATATCGCGACGACATCCGGCCGACAGCGCTCGGGCCGCTGCACATCAAGAACTACTATAAGAGTCCAGCCCACGCGCTCCCCGCAGGAGATTCCCTCGGCGGAGCGTTCCTCTTCCATCGCAGGGCGCTCGAAGCCATCCGGGGGTTCAACCCCGCATGCCATGAGGAGGAGCTCTACGCAAAGATGGCTTTCGCCGATCTCCGCCTCGGGCTTTATCGGATCCCGCATCCGATGATCGTGCATCACGACGAGAAAATCGCCACCTTTCGGCAGAAGATGGAGAACGCCTTCGGAGTGCGGAGCCGTTCCCAGGGGCAGATGTTGCGACACGCGTTCAAGTCCCTCGCTCGGCTCCGCTGCATCCTCTACGCGTACCGATGGATATTTCTTCATCTCTCCGTCCTCTTTGTTTTGGGACTCGGGGGCGCTGTCTGGAAATTCTCCACCCACGCGGGGAACGAATTGCCGTTCGCACTGGCCGCGATCGCGAGCATCTATACCCTCTGGCTCATCTACCAGCGAGAGGGGATATATCGTGGCGGCTTCGCCTGGCTCGCGCTCAGCGTCGAAGCCATCAATCTCGTAATCTACGCATTCCTTCCTATTCGCGACTTCTCAGAGAATACTGAGGCCAACACGGATTACCTCGCGAAGATTGAGGCCCTCAACAGGATGAAGAGCACCCCGCCGAGGAACCCATCTTGACTCCTCAGGCCCCGACGTCTTCGCCGGAGATCTCAGTCCTAGTGGTATGCCGTAACGAGGAGCCGCATATCCGACGTTGCCTAGAGAGCATCCTCGCACAACGATATCCACCAGAGCAGATGGAGCTTATCATCGTCGACGGATGCTCCACTGACCGGACGAAGGACATCGCAGAAGAGCTTCTCCGCACCAACTGCCGTTGCCTGTGGCGGTCGTTCATCAACCCACGGAAGACCCTCGCCTCGGGCTGGAACATCGCGATACGCGCCTCGAAGGGCCGTCACATCATCCGGATCGAAGCACATGGCGCTATCCCGGAGGATTTCATCACTGCGAACCTCCGCGCCCTACAGGCCTGCCCGACTGCAGCCGCCGTCGGAGGCATCCTCCGCACCCCGCCGCAAGAGGGATTCCGGCTCGCCCTATCCAAGGTCATGACCTCCCGTTTTGGCGTTGGGAACTCGGGGTTTCGGACGGGCACAGGCGGAGGGGAGACCGACAGCCTTTGGCAGGCTCTCTATCGGCGAGAAGTCTTCGACGTCCTTGGGGGGTTCGACGAGTCTCTTCCGCGGCATCAGGACAACGAGTTTCATACCCGAATGCGCAAGGCTGGCATGAAGCTCCATCTCGACCCCTCAATCCACTCGACGTACTACGGCCGCGATACGCTTAATCAGACCCTGCGTCAGATGTTCTCGAACGGACGGGTCTGGGGGGAGATGATCGTCCGGGGCAAACATCAGGCCCTCTCCCCTCGGCATCTCGTCCCGTTCGTCTTTCTATCCATCCTGTTCCTCCTGCTGGGTGCGGCTACGTTCTCTACGCACGCCCGCCTCGGTCTCATCCTGGTTCTCACGGCACATATGATGGGGGGGACCGCCGCCGCCCTGCGGGACCGCGGAGGATTGCCCCTGCGATGGGTCGTGCTCTTCCCTCCGATATTCCTTTCCGTCCATCTCAGCTACGGCCTTGGGACCCTCGCAGGACTTCTGACTCCCCTGCATGAGTTCGTTGCTGGCCGGGAGCCCGCGTTGTGATTCCAAACAGGCTCGCCATCGAAGGAGGCCGACCGTCGAGGGCACGCCTCCTCCCCTACCATAAGCCCGCTATCACCGCCAAAGAAATAAACGAGGTGTGCCGCACCCTGCGTTCCGGCTGGCTCACCTCGGGGAAAGTCGTCGCCCGCCTGGAGCGGGACTTCGCCGCATATCTAGGGGCCAAGCATGCCGTCGCCGTATGCTCGGGCACTGCCGCTCTCCACCTTGCGCTGGAAGCCATCGGTCTCAAGCCGGCCGATGAGGTCGTCGTGCCGACGTTTACCTTCACTGCGACTGCGGAGGTTGTCACCTATTTCGGCGCTCGCCCTGTACTGATCGATTCCCGCGCAGAGGACTTCAACCTCGACCCCGCCGCCTTCGAAGCCGCGATAACGAAGAAGACCAAGGCCGTCATCCCGGTTCATATCGGCGGATTGCCATGCCGCATGGACGCAATCCGCAGAATCGCCCGCCGCCATGACATCGCGGTCATCGAAGACGCCGCACACTGCGTACCTGGGAAGTTCCGCGGCCGTCCGGTCGGGCTCCTCGGCGACGCCGCAGCCTTCAGTCTTTACGCCAACAAGAATATTACCTCGGCGGAGGGGGGGGTTTTGGTTACTCAATCCTCCAGGATCGCCGACCGCGCACGTGTGATGCGTCTTCATGGGATGGACCGGGACGCCTGGAGGCGCTACGCTCCCGGAGGATCCTGGCGTTACGACATCGTTGCGGCGGGATTCAAGTACAACCTCACCGACGTCCACGCCTCCATCGCCGTTCATCAATTGGACAGAGCCGATGCGCTATGGCGCGATCGAGCCGCCATCGCACGCGCGTATGACGCAGCGTTCTCCCTCGTCCCGGAGCTCAAAACCCCCCCGAGAAGCAACGACAGCGAGCACGCCTGGCATCTCTATTCCCTTCGGATCATACCCGAGAAGCTGCGCGTTGGTCGCGATGCCTTTTTTAATGCGCTAAGAGCGGAGAATATCGGTCTGAGCGTGCATTTCATCCCGCTTCACCTCATGTCCTACTATCGGACGAATTGCATTCTCGCCGGGGCGCGCTTCCCCAACGCCGACCGACATTTCGAATCCCTCGTATCGCTTCCGATCTATTCCGGGATGAGCCGCCGGGACGTCAGCGATGTCATCACGGCCGTACAGAAGGTCGTCACCGCCTACCGAAGATGATCGAATCGAAACGAATCTTCGACCTCTGCGTTTCCATCCTCCTGATCTCCTTTCTTTGGCCGCTGCTGTTGATTATCGCGCTCATCGTGAAGCTCTCTTCGTCGGGACCGATCCTCTTTATCCAAGAACGAATGGGCAGGCACGGAAAGCCCTTTCGCATCATGAAGTTCCGCACGATGATTTCGAATGCAGACTCCCCCGGGCTGAGCCTGACACCCTTCAAGGACCCCAGGATCACCACATTTGGACGATTTCTCCGCTACACCAAGGCCGACGAATTGCCGCAGCTTTTCAATGTCCTGCGGGGTGAGATGTCTCTCGTCGGCCCCAGACCGGAACTCCCGAGATTCACGACGCACTACAGCTCCGAGGAGAAGCGCATCCTCTCCATCCGGCCCGGAATGACGGATTGGGCCTCGCTTAAATACATCGACGAAGACCGGCTCTTGGCGGATGCCGCGGATGTCGAAGCCATGTACCTTAAGACGATCATGCCAGACAAACTGAAGATCAACCTTGAATACCTGAAGAATCGTACGATGCTCTTGGACCTCCAGATTCTCCTGCACACAGGTCTTCGTCTGTTCGCCCGCAATCCTCTCCCAATGCCATGAGCGACCAGGTACGTCACCAATGACGTCGAAGCTGCCGCGAAGAATCGGCTTCTACACGTTGAGCATGGCCTTCTCCCATGCCTGCTATCTCCTTCAGGGTCTGTTCATCATGAGACTCTCGGACCCACTGACCCTTGGTCTGTGGTCCAGTCTCCTCCTCATCCAGAACTATGGGATGCAGGCCCACTGCGGGCTGCTACCGGCGATGAACCAGCAAGTCCCCTATCACGCGGGGAAAGGCTCTCCAGCAGCCATCCAGCGCATACAGGGAACGGTTCGCGGCAACTATTCCATCATCAATGCACTCTTCCTCGTCCCCATCATCACCGCAGCATTCATCCCGCGGATGGAGAGCTCCCTCAAGCTCGGGTTGATCTCCATCGGGATATCGACCATCTTCGCCTTCAACCTCGACTTCTACAACGTCCTTTTTCGCTCGACCGACCGTTTTGAGAAGGCCGGCAGCGTTTCCGTCACGAATTCCGTTCTCATGACCCTGGGGTTGCCCCTCGTCTACTTCTGGCAGTTCCACGGGCTCTGTGCGCGCGCGGTCATCGTGGGGGCCCTATCGCTCGCGTTCGCCTCGCTCCGGAATGATCTGAACATCGGACTCAGATTCGACAAAGAAGAGACGCTCCGCCTCCTCCGCATCGGCGTCCCCATGGTCGTCCTCAACTATGCGCTTGTGCTTCTATACACTGCCGACCGAATCGCAATCATCCGTTTCCTCGGATCGGAAGCACTAGGCTACTATCAAATCTGCCTGGCGATTTCGGGATCGATTGCCGTCCTTCCGACCGCCATCTCACAGTTCTACTACCAAAGCATGTCGTCGACCTATGGAGGGAGCGGGACGGCCTCCGCGGTGACTCCCATCGCGGTCAAGGCCGCGCTCCTCAGCGGTGCCGCCGTGACGCTCCTTTCCATTCCACTATACTTCGCCCTCCCGTGGCTCACCGAAGCCCTGCTCCCCAAGTATCTCCCCGGACTTCCCGCCGCAAGAATCGCGCTTTTCTCCTACGTCATCCGCTCGTTCTCCGTAAGTCCGGGATATTTCATGGTCGCCACGGCGAACAAACGCCAGCAAGGATTGCTCTGCCTGCTTTCTGCAGCGATTATCTTCGCCCTATGTGGTCTGTTCACACGTCTCGGCATGGGACTCCGAGGAGTCTCTTTCGCCGTTCTCGCAGGGAGCATCACCTACACCCTTGGGATATGGGCCATCCTCGTCCAGATATCATCGCGGACGCCCCCCGGACAGGATCCCCAAGATTCGCCGGAATACTTATGATGCGCGGCCGCCACGAGTCAGTCATACACCGCTACACTCAGATACCGAATGGAGTCTTCTGCCGATGAAATTTTCAATATTCATGCTCCTTCTCATCTCCACCATCGCACAAATCGCAGGTCAGCTCCTCCTAAAGCGCGCGTCGCAAAGTCTGTCGTTGGACTTCTCACGGCCGCTGGCAACGTCCGCTGCGCTGGTCACGAGCTTCTCAGTCTGGTCCTGGTTCGTCTTCGCGGTCCTAAGCACCGTCCTCTGGATGCGGGTCCTCCGAGACGTCAATATCAACATCGCCTTCCCCGTCTCCCAGAGCCTGGCATACCTCATGCTCATTTTTGCAGCCCAATATTATTTCGACGAACACCTGAACCGTACCCAGGTACTTGGACTGATCGTCATCTTGGCTGGCATCGCCCTGTCCGCCATCCCCAACTCGAGCCCCATCTCCCGATGACTGCGCAATGCGCTCCACTGAACGACGCCCGGATCAGCATCATCCTCACCTGCTACAACGAGGCAAAATACCTCGAACGCGCCGTCCGCAGAATCCGCGCATTGTTCGCCCACCTGAACCACGTCCATGAAATCATCGTTGTCGACGACGGGAGCAGTGAGCAAGAGTTTTCCCTGCTGACCGAGCTCCAAAGACGGGAGAACATCATCCTCCTCCGCAATCCGGAGAACTCCGGGCGGGGGGCATCCGTCATCAAAGGGTTCCAGTCGGCTTCTGCGCCGATCGTCGGCTACATCGACACCGATCTCGAAATCCCCGAAATTGGCATAGCGCCGCTCGTCATCGCCCTCTCTCAAGGCGCGTGTGATGCCGCCATCGGAGTGAGGATCGACGTCAGCCCCTGGTCCATGAGCACCGCCTTCAGGAGAATGCTCACCGCAGGGTACAAAGCCATCGTCAACACCCTCCTGCAGGCGCAAGGGTACGACACGACCTGCGGGCTGAAGTTCTTCAAGCGTAGCGCCATCCTTCCCGTCCTCGCCGAAGTCGAAGACATGCGCTGGTTCTTCGACACGGAACTGATCGTCCGGGCGATTCAGAAAGGCCTCGTCGTCCGGCAATTTCCCGTCATCCTTGAGAGAGATACCTCAAAAAAATCCTCAATGAGCCTCGCGCATGCAGCCATCTTCGAGCATCTGCGGCCCATCCTCCGATTCTGGTGGAGCGGTCTCGCGCGGCGCCGAGCAGAGCCCCTCCCAAAATGAACGTCCTTTCCTCCTGCGAGAAGCGCATCGCAGCCCTCGCGACCGGTCTTTTCGCGCTCGTCCCAGGACTCAACTACGCCATTGGAGATCAAAGCGCGTACATCCTTCCGGCGATCAGGCGACTACATCCCGATATGCTCGCTTTGGATTGGTACACAACGAAGGTGACGCACCACCACGGGGCATTCAGCTGGCTCGTATTCCTTTCCGGCAAGGCGCTGCCGCTTTCCTTCATACTCCCTGCATTGAACATAGCCGCCTATGCCGCCATCGGGGTGCTCGCGTACCGCTTTATCTGCCTTTTCTATAGACGCCCTTTCCCGATCTTTCTCTGCGCGCTCGTCACACTCGAGCTCATAACGAATCACCCTGTCCTCAGTGCTCCGTTCATGGCGGAATCTCTGACTCCTGCTTCGATCTCGAACGTGCTGTTCCTCCTAGGCTGGTACTTCTTCCTGGCTGCGCGCCCCTGGCACGCCGGCATCGCGCTCGGTTTCTGCGGACTCATGCACGCGAATTTCCTCGTGCTGAACGGCGGACTTGTCCTGCTAGTTCTCGCATTCAGCGCGGAATCGCGTTCGCCCAAAACCCTCATTGCCCTGCTCGTCCCCTTCTCATTCATCTCCCTCCCGACGACGCTCTCCTTGGTGCAGGATTTTCTCGGCGACGTGGCCACGAACACCATCCTTTACTCGATTCGCTCCCCACATCACTACGCCCCGACCCGATGGCCCCTTCAAGTCTACGTCGAGTTCCTGGCGACGATCGCGGCCGGCGCTGTCGGCCTCCGTCTCAGGCCGCTCGAGTCGGGCCCGCGCGCGCTTCTGGGGAAGCTGTTGCTGTCCATGTCGCTCATCACCGTCGGCTGGCTCTTCATCACCATCATCGCGCCGGTCCCGACGATCACCGCCCTCTTCGGTGTCCGACTAGCTCCTTTCCTGAGCATGTCGGCGTGCATCGCGTTCGCCGCAGGATTGGCGCAGACCATCGACCCGGACGTTTCCGCTGAAGAAAGAAGGAAGGGCCTCACCCTGCTCCCGGTGCTCGCTCTGCTCGCGTTCGGGGTCTCCCGACCATCGGACTACATTCTGCTCGCGTATCTCGGGACTCTCACAGCCATCATTGCGCTGCTTCCTGCCCTTGGAACGGGGGAACGCCTGAGCTCACAAGTGGCCTCGCCCATGCTCGCCCGAGGGACACTCATTATCCTCACTGCACATGCCGCCTGGGCTCTGTGCACGCGTTCGGTCGCCTTCTCCGAAGCGCCGGACACGGAGAAAGCCGCCGTATACGCCTTCGCACGCGAACGCACGCCAATTGACGCCGTTTTCGTCGTACCGCCGAACGTCTCCACCTTCCGCCTCTGGGCCAAGCGAAGCATCGTCGTCGACTGGATCTCCGAACCTTTCCGCTCCTCCCAGCTCGAGGAATGGCAGACCCGACTGCTTGCGGAGTCTGGCCTTGCCGAGATTTCGGACCTCCCACAGGCAATGGCCGGTTATCGCGAGATGGACTACGCACGCGCGACTTCCCTGAGGCACGCCTATGGGGCGACGCACATTCTGGTGGAATCGACGAAGCATCACGGGCGGCTCTCCCCGGCACGCCTCCTCTATCGGGATGCGAACTTCTCCATCTACGCGCTAGGAGGGGGACCCCCGTGACATCTGAGCTTTCGTCGTTGCTCAACCAGGATGCGGTACGCCGTTTCTTCGATTCGACGAGCTCGACCTACGACGAAAGGAGGTTTGGCTTCCTCCAGTGCCGCCGCGAGGCCCTAATCAAGGAACGGATCGTTGGGGGCCAGACCCTCGACATTGGATGCAACTGCGGCGCCCTGATGCGGCGCTACGGACAGGGCCTGCGCTGCATCGGTATCGATCTCTCATTCGCCTGCCTTGCACGCGCGAATAATCTGCGCGCATCCCAGCGACACTCTTTCGTACAGACGGCGGCATCCCACCTACCCTTCAAGGACGCCGCGTTCGACACTGTCGTATGTTCCGAAACCCTTTACTATCTCGATTCTCCCACCTCATGCCTGCTCGAGGCGCAGAGGACCTTGCGTCCCGGGGGGACCATCATCGTCATTTCGAGCAATCCGTTGTTCTATCGCCTCGGGAGGACAATCGGCGTATGGATGAGATTGACGCCGAGGGACATCAACCCACGGCCACATTCGGCTCATGAGCTTGTCTCCTTGCTGACTGAGTCAGGGTTCTCAACAATCGAAGTGCTCCACTACGACCCCATACCGATGCGTGGATTCGGGTTCCTCAACAGAGTCCCGCTACTCCGAAAGCTAGGCTTCCTCATAATCGTCGTCGGGCGAAAGGACTCCGAGGAAGTCCGCCCATGCTGAATCCGCGCCCCGCGCCTCCGGCAATCCAATGACTGACACTCCCGACGCGCCCGTTCTCCTCATCCGCCCTCATCCGGCGATGCTCGACGAGCATTTTTCTGATGGAACCGCGCTCATGGTCTACTCGAGACAAGTCTACCCACCGCTGGGCCTATGTTATCTGGCCAGCTCTCTCAAACGCGCCGGAGTCTCCTCGAGAATCATGGACTTCTGGACGCCTGCCGCCAACCTCAGCGCTCTCAGGAACACACTGCTGAAGTCCGCGCCCAAACTGGTCGGCATCTACACCCTTTCCTTCGATATCCAAACAATCAGCCGTCTGATCAAGCTTATCCGCGGATGCTGCGAATGCCGGATCGTCCTCGGCGGACCGCATATCACCCATCATCCCCAGTCCGTCGGCCTCCTAGGCGCGGACTTCGGCATCCGAGGAGATGCGGAAGATAGCCTCGTTGCCCTGTCAGAGCATATTCTGCTCGGGAAGGGAGCGCTCGACGAGATCGCCGGCCTCGTATTCTCACGAAACGGGCAGTGGACGAGCAAGGAACCTGTGATACTCAAGGACCTCGACTCGATCCCATTCCCCGACTTCAGCGTCCTGGGAGATCCCGCACAGTACCGCTTTCTAATGCTGGACGGGGCGGCCACATCGATGGTCTCCTCGCGCGGATGCCCATTCGACTGCGTCTTCTGCGGCATCACATTGAAGCGCCGCTTCTTCGCACGTAGTCCGGAAAACATCGTCGAAGAGATGGCCCACCTCGCGAACGCCGGCTATCGCTATATCGACTTCAAGGATGACTGTTTCTCCGCAAACAAGGAGCGTGCGAAGTCGATCTGCAGGATGCTCATCGATCGGAAGATCAGCATCCTCTGGGGTTGCGAGACACGAATCGACCGCACCGACAACGAGCTCCTTGAGCTCATGGCCCGTGCCGGCTGCCACAACATCCGCTTCGGCGTCGAATCAGTCGTCCCGCGCGTACGTGCGGTGATCGGGAAAGATTTCACATTGACGGGCCTCTCGGACATCCTCCGCTCATGCCGCCGGCTCGGAATCATCACCGTCGGGTTCTTCCTCGTCGGCCATCCCACGGAGAGCCTCGAAGAAATGCGGGCAACTGCCGATTTCGCCGTGGCATCTTCGTTTGATATCATCGAGTTCAATCTCGTGGTCCCCATCCCGGGCTCTCGCCTCTATGAGATTGCGAAGTCGGAGGGGACCTTGCCCGAGAATATTTGGGAAGACGTCATCGCAGGCCATTCGATGCCGACGTATGTCCCGAATGGTCTGACGTTGGTCGATATGGAATGCCTGAAGCGTCATGCCATGCTGAGGTTCTACCTAAAATTCAGCACGATACTCCGCTTCCTCCGACGGATCCGCTCGCTCGCAGATCTCCGCGTGCAGCTATCTACGGCGAAGGAGCTCCTCCTTTGGAATCTTTCCAGCAGGACAACGACATGACCACGCGCCCAAGGACTCCCATGAGAACGCCTAGCGTCTTCTACTCTCGATGCCCTTCAAGCGACAAGGTGGTGGCATGAACTTCTGGAGCGATTTTGAATACAACAAACTCAAGCTTCTCTTAAACCCCAAAAAGGTTCAGACCATCCTGGATGTCTACAACCGCACCGCAGACTACGATTCGCTCCCTCCCATCAGCATCGAGCTGCATCTCACCAACGTTTGCAACCTCAACTGCTCCTGGTGCACAGACCGACGGATCCGAGACAACCAGACCTCTCAACGCAAGGAGGACTTGCTCAGGCTGTTCACATATTGCGCCAAGAACAACGTCGGGGTCACGATTGAAGGCGGCGGAGAGCCCACACTGCACCCTGATTTCCTGGAGCTTCTCGCGCATGCGGCGACCCAAGGTCTCCATCTCGGGATGTTGACCAACGGTGTCAAGGACGTCTCTCAATTCGCCGGCCAGTTCGACTGGATCCGCTTCTCGCTCGATGCCGGCAGCAGAAAGGAGTTCCTAGTCGAAAAGGGCGCCGACATGTTCGACCAGGTCCTCACGAATCTCGGCCGGCTCGCCTCCGCCCGGGACCCTCAGAAGACCCACGTCGGCGTCGGGTACGTCCTGACCAACAGGAACATCGCGGCGATCTCGGAGCTCCTCGTCGTGCTCGACCGCATCGGCGTCGATTACATCTACTTCCGACCCATTGAGGAGACCCCAGAACTCCTCCCGTCGACCGCGAACCTCCTCGACCTCAAGAAGGCACTCATCGCATTTTCAGACATCTCGCGAATCCGGCCGCTCCTGACGATCAATGAGCGTCTGATCGCAAGTAACGATCATCTGCCCTGCGTCGCACATTCACTCGCATGCATCATTCATGCCGACGGGGACGTCGTCCTGTGTGAAAAGCGTCGTCATGACCCGATCACACTCGGCAACCTCCGGACGTCCTCATTCGAAGACATCTGGCACTCAGACATTCGGAGGAGCGCGACCCGCAAGCTTCTCCATGCGGAGAACCAATCCGGCTGCAGCGTATGCCGGATAACCTCGTTCAACAGAGTTTTCTGCGACGTCAACTCCGTCCATACGCGTCATTTCATTTAGCATCCGGCGACAAGACTTCCCTTCAAAATGATTTCGGGACATTACTGAATGTGCTCCATGGAAATGAACGACCTCCTCCGCGGGACCGTACTCAACATCGCCGACATCGGCGCATCTGGAGGTCTGCACCCGCGATGGGGGGACCTCACCAGCTGTCTGCATGCGATTCTCGTTGAACCGGACTCCCGCGCATCGCTTCCGCACGCGGATGGAGACGATTCGCATATCCTGAGGGTGGCGCTGACCCGCGCTTCAGGAAATGTTCGACTCTTCCAATGCCGCAAGCAGCAAGTCTCCTCGCTTCACGAGCCGCATTCCCCCTTCCTCCGCCTCTTCCATGCCCCGGAGCGTTATGAAATCGTCAACACCATCGATCTCACTGGAGACAACCTCGACAGACAGCTGAATCTCATTGGACGTGAAGACCTGGATTTCATGAAGTTAGACGTCCAAGGACATGAGTCCGCTGTCCTGGAGGGCGCCTCACGCACCCTCACCAACATCATCGGCGTCGAGAGCGAAGCTCGGTTGGCGCCCATCTATGGAGGCGGATGCTCGTTCGGAGAGATCCACGAGCGCCTGACCTCACACGGACTTCAACTCATCGATCTTCGTCGGCATTACTGGACCCGCGCGGACCTCCCGGCGAATCTCCGCAGCGCCGGGCAACTGACGGAGGTCGACGCCCTCTATTTCCTCCCGCCGGAAGTCGTGCTGAAGCGGTTCGCGTCGAACCCATTAAAGATCCTACGCGCCTTCGCGTGCTACCTCGCATACCGCTACTGGGATTTCGCCTTCCTGTTGACCCGTCAGGCCGAGAGTGAGCAGCGGCTCCCGGCGACTAAAACCGAGCATATGAGACGGATCCTGCGCGCATCGGGCAGTCTCCCACCCGCCGGCCTCCCCAGAAGCGAACGACTGAGCCGGTTGTTCCGCAGATGCGCCGCCTTCATCTCACCGCTCGATCCGGGATACCATCACGACCCGGATTGGGATGCACTCGACAACCTATGAAGCCTTCCGGAACGAACGCTACTCCGGGAGCAGACGTCGCGCAGGATGCCTTTCCATGCCGGATTTGCGGGAATGCCACCGGGAACGAATCGTTCTCAATCCATGAAATGTTCTTCGGAGGAAGAGAACCTTACACGTATGCCCTCTGCGGAGGCTGCGGGACGATGCAGCGCGCGGAGATTCAACTCCGTCCAGGAATCGCATACCCCGCGGAATACTACTCCTTCGACTCCACTCCGATGGGCCCACTGCATCCTCCGGGCTTCTTCGAGACATTCGCCCGCCGATGCCGTTCATGCTTCTGTCTTGGTGACGGATCCCTACCCAAGCGGATGCTGGGGGCGTTGATCATCGCCTGGCAAGGCTACCCCGAGCATTATCGGTGGCTCGAGTGGGCCGGTGCAGGCCGCAGCTCCCGCATCCTCGACGTCGGATGCGGGGGAGGTGGACTACTCCAGTCCCTCTACCGAGATGGGTTCTCGCATCTGCGCGGCATCGACCCATTCCTGCCGCCGACTGGGGCCTCCAGCGATGACGGCAGACTCGTGCTCCGCAGGAGCGCTCTCCCGGAATCCGCAGAGCGGTTCGATCTCATCCTGATGAACCATTCCCTCGAGCATGTGCCGGAGCCAGAGACGACCCTGATTGCGCTCTCGAGGTGTCTTGCCGACGAAGGGAAGATCCTAATTCGAACACCCATCCTCCCCAACTACTGTTGGGAGATCTATGGCCCGTCCTGGGTGCAGCTCGACGCACCGCGCCACTGCTTCATCTTCACGCGGAAGGCTCTCGAGCTGTTGGCGTCCCACGCAGGGCTCCGCATCGAGAGGTGGGGATGGGACTCGACGCAGTTCCAATTCATAGGCAGCGAGCAATATCGCCGAGACATACCCCTGATGTCCGATCGATCCCACATAAAGTCTCCGCGCAACAGCATCTTCACGAAGGAGGAACTGCGAAGATTCCGGTCGAATGCGCGCCAGCTCAACGAGGAGGGGAGAGGGGACCAGGTTTTCGTCGTCCTCGCCAAGGCGCTGCCCTCCGTCCCCCCAGAGAAACCATACGCGCGGGCATCCGCCCGATGAGACGCTACGAGCACGCGGCACCCTGCAGGGATTCCCGTCGAGAATATCTCCTCTACCGCAAGGTCCGCACCATACTGGATCGACAGGTCGACGCCGGCGTCGCGTATGGCGCTGCCCTCTCATATCACATCTGGACGACGATACATGCGGAATGGGGAGCACTCAGGACGATTCTCTTCCTCTGCTCGGGCCTGCTCCGTCTCCTGGCGTTTTCTCCCAAGCTCCGTTGGCTGAGACGGACGCCGTCGAAGAGCCCCCGCGTCATCCTCGTTCACGGGGAATTCCTTCGCTCCGATCTCGAGGAGACCTTCCGCAAGATACAGGCCCTCTCCGACGATGCCGACGTCCTCGACCTTCGGGGCTGGGAGGCATCCGCAAGCCCAGCGGGACTGCACTATCTCCTCACACAGCTGCTCCCGACCGCCCTCACGCTTCCGGCCGAACTTCGTCTCGACCAACGCCTCTACCTGTCATGCCTCCTTGGACAGCATGTGAAGTTCGCCGCCACTCTTCCCCGCGCGATATCTTTCAAGCGCTACCGCCTTGCCCTCGCCTTCAGCGACGCCCTCCCATGGCCGAATGTCCTGATGCAAGTGGCGAAAGCCCAGGGATGCCGCACCGCCGCGCTACAGCATGGTCAGATCATCGTCTACGATGAGAGCGACCCACACATCAACATGATTAATTACGAGTCTTTCGTCTCGGATGCGTTTCTGATCTGGGGAGAGTTCACTCGCCGTGAGCTGTGCAAGCGCATCCCCGCCGAGCGGTTGTTCATCATGGGACATCCCCGCTACCTGGATTTCGACCATGCGGCGGTGAAGGCCGCGCGAGCCGCACGACCGCCCTCCGGGGTCTTCGGCATCGCTTTCGAGCAGGAGATCTACAAAGGCAGCAACCGCCGGATGCTCTCCATCGCGGAGAAGGTCGCGGAGGTTCTCGATCTCCGATATGTCGTCAAGATGCACCCCTTGAACGTGCGCGCAGATTATCCGGAGGCTGAGGTGCTGCATCGTTGCGTCGGGATGGGGTCGCTCGATCTGGCGATGGACGACTTCGCCTCTCGAATCGATTTCTGCGTCGCACGGACATCGACCGTTTACAATGAGATGCTCGTCCGCGCCGTACCCGTCTTCCGATACAAGGATGCGGGCTATTACAGCATGGCGGACCATCCGGACGAATTCGAGGATGCAAGGGGGCTCCTGGGACTCTGGAACAAAGCGCGCGCGGCTCCGCAGAAGGAGGCGGCGGCCCTGTCGGAACTCGCGCAATTCTTCTTCTTCGGGCTGGGGGGGGAATCCCAGAAGCGTTACCGTACCCTTTTGAAGACGGGAGAGTTCCCGCCAGCGAAGACATGATGATCCGAGAGCCTTCCCGCGACTTCGAGGACGAAGAAGCGCGGATACGCGCGTCGTATAAGCGCCGAGAGAAAGCCGATGTACACGCCCGCTATTCCGACGACAATCCGGCGCACATCCTCATGACCCGTGAACGAAACGAAGCCGTCCTGCATGCGTTGCAGCGCATCGGCCTGCCCGAATTCCCCGGGATGCACGTTCTCGAGCTCGGGTGCGGCGAAGGAACCTGGCTGCTCGAGTTCATTCGATGGGGCGTGCGGCCGGAGAATCTCATCGGCATCGAACTCATCGAAGCGCGCGCCCGCGAGGCCCTCTACCGCACCGGCGGGAGCGTCCGCATCCTCTGCAGGAACGCCGCCCGGACTGGACTCCCCGACGCAGCATTCGACATCGTACTCCAAAGCACGATGTTCACCTCGATCGCGGACTCCGCATTAAAGGCCGAAATTGCTCGGGAGATGGTCCGCGTCCTTGCTCCAAATGGGACGATCGTATGGTACGACTTCCGCATCGACAACCCTTTCAACCGCGATGTCCACGGGATTTCTCGCGCCGAGATCTTCAGCCTCTTCCCCGATTCCACTATAGAACTGATTCCGATCACCCTGGCCCCGCCCATCACGCGAGCCCTTGCCCCGTACTCGCCGGCCGTCTGTGCGCTCTTGAGTCGCGTGCCGTTCCTGTGCACCCATTATCTTGCATTCATCCGTCCGCCATCGTCATGACTCTATCTGAACTGCCCGAGGGATGCCCCATTGGGCTGGTGCGCCGGGCCTCCTCGCTGGGAGGAATCGAAGGGCAGGTCCACCGCTGGGCCATCCATCTGCGCGACCGTCTGCACTGTCGCCCACTCCTCCTGACGGGAAGGGATGGGCCTCTAGCCCGGAAGTTCACCGAGACGGGCCTCGGCGTGCATGTGATACCCGAACTGATGTTCCGGCGCCCGTGGCCAGCGGCGGCACGCATCCTCGAACTCACCCGCCGCGAAGGCATCCGTCTCCTCCAATCGAACGCCTTTCGCGAGAGCATCGTCTGCCGCTTGGTCAGGCGGAGTTCCCCGGGGGTGCGTCATATCTTCCGCATGCACACAAGCCTCGACTGGTCCGACCGGCCAGCGTCCGTGTTGTGGGCATACCACCAGCTCGACCGTCTCACCCAGACGCATGTGGACGCCTACGCGGTGAACGGCGAATACCTCCGAGATGAGCTCATCCAGCGTTCCAGGATTTCCCCGACGAAGATCGCGTGCATCTACGACGGGCGTCCTCCTCTGGCGGAGCCAGACATCGTCCGCGCCGACGGAGAACCTCTCCCTCCGATATTAGCGGTCGTCAGCCGCATCACCGTACGGAAGGGCTTCGAGACTCTCCTGCGCGCGCTGGCATTGATCCGACGACGCGGACCCCCGCTGTCGGTCGTCGTTTATGGTTCCCACGAATCCGCCACGGACGGCGGGGGAGGCCTCTACTTCGACGCTCTCTGCCGCATGGCCGTCGCTGAGGGAGTCCGCGATTGGATACACTTCAAGGGTCACATCGAGGATGTCGCCGCCGCGCTCAAGACCGCGGACGTCGTCGCACTCCCATCGGAAAGCGAAGGCATCCCGAACAGCATCCTCGAGGCGCTGTGTCTGAAGAAACTTGTCGTAGCCACTGCCGTAGGGGGAGTCCCGGAAATAATCCAGGACGAGACCAACGGGTTCCTCATCCCGCCGAACGATCCCTCTGTCCTGGCGGATCGCCTTCTTCGAATCTTCGCCGCGCCGTCAGCCTCTCTCGCCGCCTTGCGGGAAGCCGGGTACCGGACCTGGAGCGAGAAGTTCAGCATGGCCCGATATGTCGAGAAGATGGGTGCATTGTATTGCGAGACCTTGGCAGGACGATGTCTTGAATCGGGACATCCGAGTATCCTCTCGATGCCGTCGAACTCCCACGCACCCGGCGCGTGAGTTGACGGCATGCCGCCCGTTCTCTCTTACCTTATAGCTGCATCAAACTGAGTCGGACGGGATTGCCTCATCGAAGAGGCAATTTTGTACGATTTCACGAACAGCATGGAGCATCCGGCGAGGCGGGAGGACCGATGAATATCGTCTCATTCCCCGATTGTCTTGTGGCCTCATACCTGCGCAAGGCCGAGGAGCTTTTTAAGACAGGCAAGGTCGCGGAAGGACACTTCTATCAGGAATCCTCCCGAGAGTTCCTTCCGGGGAAGGACTCGGTCCCCGTTTGTTCTGGAGGGGCCGCGATTTTCTGCCTGTTGGCATACTACAAATATGCCTGCTCGAAGACTCACGTCATCATCCAATCGAACACGATGCGAGCGCTCTACACGGTCCCGAAGCTGTTGGGGATGGAGGTCCTCGTCGCCGATTCCGCCACAAAAGACTTCCTGGCGATGACTCCCGAATCTCTTGCCTCGACGGTCGCTGCCCTCCCGGACCCACGCGCCGCCGTAGTCGTCTACTCGGTGATCGGAGGATTCCTATCACCCTCATACCGCGAGATCGAATCCTACTGCGAGAAGAACCGAATACCTCTCATCGTGGATGCCGCCCACGCACACTACCTCGAGGGAGTTCTCGGATCGGCGTATGCCGACCTCGCGTTCTCATTCTATGCTACGAAGATCCTCCCATCGGGAGAGGGAGGCCTCGTTTCCACACGGCGAGCGGACGTCTATTCCTGGGTCCGACGCTTCCTAATCTACGACAAGCATGACATGACGCTCTCATACGGACTGAATCTCCGTGCGAATGAACTGACTGCCTGCCTGATTCACATGCTGATGACGGGCCCTGAACTCCGTGAATACTACCGGGACAAACGGGTCGAGATCGCCTCCGCGTACAGGAGGCTTTGTGAAGCGCATGGGGTCGCGTATCTCGATTTCAAGAAGGCAGACGATTACAATGGCTACAAGTTCGTCATCCTTGACAAGTTCGAGGACGTCGCCGCCAAGAACACGCTTCTAACGCGATTCGGGAAGACCACGCCGGTGTTCGAGACGGACGTCCGCGGGGGGGATGGCACGCTCCCTCATTGGTGCCCCCCGACATATGTCGCACTCCATCACGAGATCTGCACTGCGGAGAGCCCGGCGAAGGGCTGACTACGCTAGAGCGAATCCCTCCATGCCAAACGGGAAGATGACGGTGCGCACGAAAGGCCACTGCGGCAGCGCCGCTCACCGTGTCATTCGCCTTGAAAACCCCCGAATGCACGCCGACATCCTTCCGGATTTCGGCGCGAAGATTTGGAGTTTGGTCGACAAGGCCACGGGAACCGAATGGATCTGGCGGAACCCGCACGTCGGCCTGCAGCGCCCGCACGAAAGCGCCGGATACGACGACCATTGGTCCGGCGGCTGGGAAGAGCTTTTCCCGAATGACGCGGAATGCTCGTTTCAGGGCCGAAGATTACCGGATCATGGGGAATGGTGGTCGCGGGCATGGGATTGCGAGGAGACAGAGCGTTGCGCTCAGATGACCCTGAGGACAGCCTCCGTCCCCGCCTACTGCGAGAAGACCGTCTCCATGGACCCGGAAGCGGCACGGATGGACATCCGCTACCGGATCCGCAATCTCGATGACAAACCCTTGCGCTTTCTCTTCAAACAGCACCTCCCCATCGCGGTGACACCTCATCATCGTCTAGAGCTCCCTGGAGGGACTGTCCTCCCCATCGAAGAAGGCTTCGGGACTCGAATCGTCTCTGGCGGGGGTTTCACTTGGCCGCTCGCCCCAGGCCCAGAAGGGCGCCGAGTAAACCTCGAAGAGCTGCCCTCTCCCGAGCATAAGCACCGCGATTTCCTCTGCGTCCGAGACCTCCCAGCGGGCTGGTGCGGAGTCAGGGATTCGCGTACGGGACGCCGCATCCGCCTGCACTTTCCTCTTCACGTATTTCCCTTCACTTGGCTATTCATGACCTTCGGAGGCTGGCGGGACCTTTACACCGTGGTCCTCGAACCTTGCACGAACATGCCGAAGGATCTGGGCGCGGCGCTCAAGAACGGCACTTGCGCGGAACTTCTCCCGGGAGGCACACTCGAATGCCAGGTCTCCGTCGAGCTGAGTTGAACCGCACGGATGCGGAGGTCCTCTGCGTCATCCCCGCGAGGATGGCATCGACCCGCTTCCCGGGGAAGCCGCTCGCCCGCATCGCCGGCCTGCCGATGATCGAGCATGTATGGAGGAGAGTCCGGCGCTGTCCGATGATCTCCAGAGTCCTCATCGCGACCTGCGACAAGGAGATCGCCCGCGCCGCCGCCGCCTTCGGTGCCCAGGCCGTGATGACCTCTCCCTCCCACCAGCGAGCCACCGACCGCGTCGCGGAGATAGCGCGGTCGCGCAAGGAGACGATCATCCTTATGGTCCAGGGCGACGAGCCGCTCATCACCACGCGGATGCTGGAGCAAGCGCTCCTCCCCATGCGGGAGGACCCGAAGGTCCAATGCGTAAACCTGATGGCCCCCATCGATGACGAGCGCGACTTCTCAGACCCCAACACGATCAAGGTCGTGACCGACGAGAGGGGGGACGCCCTCTACTTCTCCAGGGAGCCCATCCCGACGACGGCGCGCGTGAACTTCCGCGATCTGCGGGTCTTCAAGCAGGTATGCGTCATCCCATTCCGCCGGGATGCGCTCCTTGCTTTCGAAAGACTCGAGCCGACCGCCCTCGAAAAGGCAGAATCCATCGACATGCTCCGCTTCGTGGGACACGGGATCCCCGTCCGCATGATTCGCACAAAGGAACGGACACAGTCGGTTGACACGCCGTCCGACCTGCGTCGAGCGGAACGACTGATGCGCAGCGACCCCGCCTTCGCGCAGTACCGTCGAGAGGCATTCCGATGAAGTCTCGCGTCTTAATCTCCGCGCCGTACGTCATGCCCGTCCTCGACATCTACCGTAGGCGCCTCGAGGAGGCCGGTTGCGAGCTTGTCATCGCCAGAGTCCGCGAGCGCCTGACGGAAGGAGAGCTTCTCGAGCTGATCAAGGACGTCGACGGAATCATCTGCGGAGACGACCAGATCACCGCAAAGGTCCTGGACGCCGCTCCGCGACTCAAGGTCATCTCGAAATGGGGAACAGGCATCGATTCGATCGACAAGGTCGCGGCGGCGGCTCGCGGAATCCCCGTTAGAAACACACCCGATGCTTTCACTGAGCCCGTCGCAGACACTGTCCTTGGATACATGCTCCTCTTTGCGCGCGGTCTCGCCCGCATGGATCAGGATATGCGCAATGGCCTTTGGGAGAAGCCCCAACTCTTCGCACTCAAGGAAAAGACCTTGGGAATCATCGGGGTGGGAAACATCGGCCGGGCAGTAGGCCGCCGCGCGGCGGCATTCGGCATGCGCATCCTCGGCTGCGACCCTGTCATCCCGGAAAGAGGTTATCTGGACGCCGTCGGGATGTCGATTGTGAACCGGGAACGACTCCTCGAAGAGTCGGACTTCGTCTCCCTCCACCCCGACCTCAACGAGACCAGCCGCAGTCTCATCGACGCCGCGGCCTTGAAGAGGATGCGCTCTTCGGGGTACCTCATCAACACTTCGAGAGGCCCGGTCGTCGTGGAGTCCGCGCTGGCGCAAGCGCTCGACGAGAGACGACTTGCCGGAGCCGCACTCGATGTCTACGAGCGAGAACCGCTTCCGGCGGACAGCCCGTTGCGCCGCCACAGCAACTGCCTGCTTTCCCCGCACAACGCGAACAGCAGTCCATCCTCCGCGGCAAGGGTCCACGAGAATACGATCCTGAACCTCCTCCGCGTACTCGCTCCGGCCGCCGTCGGGCCCACCGATGCCTGAGACATCGATCATCATCCGCGCATTCAACGAAGAGCGGCATCTGCCGGTCCTGCTCGACGGCCTTGCCGCGCAAAGCTACAGAGACTTTGAGATCATCGTCGTGGATTCCGGCTCCTTCGACCACACCCGGCAAATCGCCTCGGAACGGACGCATCGCCTCGTTCGCCTGACCCGTCACGACTTCACCTTCGGGCACTCCCTCAACGTGGGGATCCAAGCGTCCGAGGGGCGCTTCCTCGCCATCGTCTCCGCACACACCGTTCCCGCGGGCATGCATTGGCTTGAAGAACTGATAAAGCCCCTCCGCGACGGGCGCACCGCGATGGTCTACGGGCGGCAATCCGGCGACGATCGCTCGAAGTTTTCCGAGCAGCTCGACTTCCAGCGCACGTTCGGCGTCGCAGACCGAATCCTGACACCTCCGGACTTCTTCGCCAACAACGCGAACTCGGCGATCCGCCGGGACCTCTGGGAGAAACACCCCTTCGACGAGACCCTGCCGGGGCTCGAGGACATCGAATGGGCGAAGCACTGGATGGAGCAAGGCTTCGTCGTCGTCTACGCCGCCAAGGCCGACATTCGTCATATCCATGACGAGAACTGGAGCCAGGTACGTCGCAGATTCTATCGCGAAGGGCAGGCCGCCAAGTGGATAGGCGTCTTGAACCGCCGGGATCTGCCGGTCGCGTTGGTCCAGGAAGCCCGCCGTACTGCGGGCGACCTTCGCAGGGCAGCGAGAGAAGGGAAACTCCTCACCAAGACCCCGGAGATCCTTCGTTTTCGCTGGGAGAAGCTCCGCGGGACCTGCGCAGGAGTCCTCGACGGCGCCGCGATGGACAACCCCCTCAAGCGCGAGCGCCTTTTCTTCGACCGTCGTTCGCGGGCCGTCGTCGTCCGCGGGCCGCGTGACGCGGCGTACGTCGACATCGAACTGCCAGAGATCCGCCCCGGAGACGTGCTCATCCGCGTCGCCTTCGAGGGCGTCTGCGGAACTGACCTCGACATCTACCACGGCTCCCTCGGATACTATAGGACCGGCCTTGCCCGTTATCCCATCGTCCCTGGGCATGAGTTCTCCGGCACCGTGGTCGCAGCGGGGCCGCGCGTCGAGAACGTCGCGGAAGGAGACCTCGTCGTCGCTGAGTGCATCCAGGGCTGCGGCGATTGCGGACCCTGCCAGCGCGGGAACGCCATTGGCTGTTCTCAAAGGGCTGAAGTGGGTGTGATGGGACGCGACGGCGGGTATTCCGAATACGTCGTCGTGCCGGGGCGATTCGTCCATCGCATCCCTCCAGAGGTTTCGCTTCGAGCGGCCTGTCTATGCGAGCCCACGGCGGTTGTCTTGAAGGCCCTGCGTCGCCTCGATGCTTCGACACACGGCGCTCGTGGAGTACTTCGCCATGCAGTCATCGGCGCCGGCCCCATCGGGCATCTCGCCGCGAAAGTCCTGTCACTGCGCGGCGAATCCGTGACGACCTTCGACCGCAACGAAGGACGCCTAAGCGTCCTCAAGGAGGCGGGAATCGCCGTATCGACAGACCTCGCAGCCCTTGCGGATTTCGACATCCTCATCGAGGCGACAGGAGATGTCGGCGCATTGCACTCGGCGCTATCGAAGAGCCGCGCGGGCGCCACCCTGCTCCTCCTGGGCTTTCCCTACGCAGAGGTCCCCTTCAATTTCGAGTCCATCGTCGGCAGTGACAAGTCCGTCATCGGCTCCGTTGGAAGCAGCGGGGAAGACTTCGAGGAGGCCCTGAAGATCCTAGCACGACTCTCCCCGGAATCTATGCTTTCCGAACCCCTCCCGCTAGCGGAGTTCTCGCGCGCATGGGAACTGTCGGAGTCCGGGGCTGGAGTGAAGACCCTGCTCCGCGTCGACAGCACCGCCCGGTGAATACTCCTCTATCCGCCGGATATGCTCACCCGAGCCGAACGGCTCGGCACCCGAGATACCTCGAGTTCTGCGACCATGTATAAGAGACTCATTGCATTCAGCCGCCCCTTAGTCCTCTTCGCGGACATCTCGGCTTTCCTCGTCTCCTACGCTCTTGCATTCCTTCTCCGATTCGACTTCCAGGTGCCCGGGCATGAGTTGAGCATCTGCGCGTCGACGATCGGGATCGTCGTCCTTCTCCGCACCGGAGCCTTCGCGTACTTCGGAGCCTACGCCGGCGTCTGGCGCTATGCGAGCATGTCGGACTTGAACGCCCTGTTCAAGGCCGTCAGCTCCAGCCAGATCTTCATCATCGCCTCGCTCATGCTCATCCAGCACCCGCGATTCCCGAGATCGGTGCTCTTCATCGACCCGCTCCTTACCCTCATCCTGGTCGGCTCGATCCGGTTCGCCATCCGGCTCACGCGCGAATGGCGCTATCAGCAGGACACTTCGAGCCTACCCAGAGTGCTCATCTTCGGCGCCGGAGACCTGGGGGAAAGCATCGTGCGCGACATGCAACGCCGAGACTACAAGACGCACAGGGTCATCGGCTTCATCGATGACGATCCTGCCAAGCTCCACCGGAGCATCCATGGAATCGCCATCCTCGGCTGCCGTCAAGATCTGCCGAGGATCATCGCCCAGAAGCAGATCGATGAGATCGTCGTGGCCGTGAACCACTCTCGCGGCCCGCTGATCAAGAGTCTTATGGAAATCTGCCCCCACTCAGACGGCTTCAAAGTCCAGTTCAAGACAGTCCCCACCCTCGAGGAAACCCTGCGCAAGGACAACTCTCAGCCCCGCGGCATGCGCAAGATCGAGCTCGCCGACCTCCTCCCTCGCAAGTCTGTGAAGACCGACCTCGCCTCGGTCCGAGGCATCCTTCAGGGCAAGACCGTACTGGTGACCGGCGCGGGGGGGACCATCGGCTCGGAGCTCGCTAGGCAGATTATGCGATTCGGTCCCTCGAAGCTCCTGCTTCTGGAGAAGCACAACACCGACTTGTTCTACATCGACCGGGAGCTTTCCGCCATGAACTCCGTCGTCACGCGCCTCGCCATCGCGGGCGACGTCGGAGACGCCGACCTGCTGGAAAACCTCTTCGTCACACACAGGCCACAACTGGTCTTCCATGCCGCCGCGCATAAGCACGTCCCGCTCATGGAATCGAATCCCCAGGAAGCGGTCAAGAACAACACCCTCTGCACCCATCTCCTCGCCGAGAAGTGCGCCCGGCACGGCGTCGAGCGCTTCCTCTTCATATCGACGGACAAGGCCGTCCGCCCCACCAGTGTCATGGGCGTCTCGAAGCGCATGGCGGAAATGATCATCCGGGCGTTCTCCGGGACGTCTTCGACGAAGTTCATATCGGTCCGATTCGGCAACGTCTTGGGGAGTTCCGGCAGCGCGATCAACATCTTCAAGGAGCAGATCGCCCAGGGAGGTCCGGTCACGGTCACGCATCCTGATGTGACCCGCTACTTCATGACCACGGAAGAGGCCGTCCAGCTCATCCTTCATGCAGCCTTCCTGGGCAGAGGCGGGGAGATCTTCGTGCTGAACATGGGCGAACCCGTCAAAGTGTTGGACGTCGCACGCAACCTCATCCTTCTCTCGGGATTCGAACCCGATCGCGACATCAAGATCGTCTTCACAGGGATGCGTCCCGGAGAGAAGATGTACGAGGAGCTGTTTCGTCCACACGATGTGCGCATGGACACCGGGCACCCCGACATCTTCGCCGCCGTCCCCGAAGAGGCCGACCTCTCGATCTTGCGCGACCAGATCAGCGAACTTAAGCGCTTGTGCTCGCTTGCGGACTCTGCGCCCATCCGGAACATGATGAAAGACTTGGTCCCTGCATACCAGCCCGCAGCACCCACCCGGTCGCCGTGAAGAGACTCTTCATCGGACTTCTCATCATAACCTGCGGCTGCTCTCGAAAACCGTCCGCCCCGGGGCAATGGTTCCCGCTCGGCCTATTTGGGGTCGACGACCCGGCTGCCGTCGCGCTACTGAGCAGGGAAGGTTTCAACGCGCTCCAGAGTTATTCGCGGGAGCCCTCGACCCTCCACGCGATTGCATCGGCGGCTCGGAAGGAGCGGATGCGGATTCTCGTCCATCCACACGAACTTCTGACCTCCACCGTCTCGACGAAAGGGTTCCCACTCGCCGCCTGGTATCTCCAGGACGAACCCGACGTCGCCAGGACCCCTCCGGAAGAGCTCGCCGCCTTCGAGCGTAAAGTGAAGGGCTGGTCCCACGGAGCGCCCACGGCCTTCGTCGTCGGTCGGGGAGCTTCCGCCGAGCGCTACTCGGCCAGCGGCGACGCCCTGATGGTGGATTGGTACCCAGTGCCCCATCGGCCCCTCGAATCACTAGGTGAACAGGTGAGGATGACCGTCGCCGCAGCAAATGGGAAGCCGGTATGGGCGGTTCTGCAAGCGATGGATTGGCGCGATTATCTAAAACCCCCGTCGGGGAAACCGGCCATCGGCCGCTTCCCTGACATTCTTGAGCTCCGGTTCATGAGTTATCACGCCATTCTCGAAGGGGCAAAGGGCCTTTGGTTCTACACCTACCGCCGGCCGAATGGAGCGGTACTCTCCGACGCTCCCGCGCTATGGTTCGCCCTGACCTGGGTGGTCCGGGAACTCGCCGTTATGCGGCCGATCCTCGAGAAAGGAACTCCGAAGCCGCCTCCGTTTGCAAACCTCGCCGCTGGCCTCAAGGCGAAAGCCTGGCGCTACCGCCTGCGCGACTACATCGTCATCGCGAATACCACCAGCCGCTACATCGAATGCCCGCAGGCACTCTTCGATCGGCACTGGATCCCGCTCTTCGAGCCGCGCCGCTACCTGCCGGAACTCCTGATCGAGATGGGCGGGCGCCATCTTATGCGCCCCTATCAGATCCTCGTATTCCGAAGCCGCATCTTCTAGCGATGCAACGCGAAAAGGATGCGCGTTCATTCTTACAAGGGCATCTCCCGACTTTGGATGGATGGAGAGGCGTCGCTATACTCCTCGTCTTGGTCGCCCATGCCAGCGCAGCCATGCCGACCCCACCCGGCAGAGTCCTCTCCTGGATTTTCGATAATATCCTGCGCAACGGCAGTTGCGGGGTGGACCTTTTTTTTACGCTCAGTGGTTTTCTCATCACGAACAGACTGATACGCGATAAACGGAAAATCGGAGATTTCGCCCTTCTGCCTTTTTATCTCCGTCGAGCATTCCGAATCATCCCCGCATACGCGTTATTCCTATTCATTTTGGCGGTTATCTCGATACTCTTTGGAGTGAATGTCTCTCGCGGAGAATGGATGACTTGTCTTCTCCACATTCGCAACCTGCTCACATATGCGCCGGGACACGGATGGTACACCGCGCACATATGGTCGCTATCCATCGAAGAACAGTTCTACTTGCTTTGGCCTGTATGTCTCGCGATGCTGGGCATACGGAATGGAAGGACCGCTCTCGTTCTTGCCGTACTCATTCTCCCGATCTGGAGGAATCTCGATGGGCAATTCGGGATCGTCGATGCGTTTATACCCGGCCTCAACCGCTCCGCACGGACGGATCTGAGGTTCGACGGCCTGCTTTGGGGATGCCTCACCGCGATTCTATTCGAGTATCCCACGTGGCTAGCACGCTCCCGACGCGTCCTTTCCCCATCGAAGTTCCCACTCCTTTTCTTCGGCTTCTTTGCGATCGTCATCTTTCGTCCTCCGCTCATGACGATGCTCCTTGGGATATCCGCTGCCGCGCTGGTCGCATGCACGATGCTGAATCCCCACACCTTGGCAGGTCGCATGCTGGAATTGCCGTGGCTGCGCTGGGTAGGGAGAATCTCTTACGGCCTCTACCTCTGGCAACAGATATTCCTCGTAAGCGGGTCGGAGCTCGCAGGACGGCCGCTGGGTCTCGCACAGGCATTCCCTTTGAACGTCCTTGCGGCGTTCATCTGCGCCACAATCAGTTTCTATCTGCTTGAGCGGCCGATGCTTCGACGCGGACATGAGCTAGCACTATTGCATGAGCAGAAATCAAAGCCCTCGACGCTCCCATGCCATCGGGATGAAGAGATGCTCCTGTAATTTGTAGGATGCACCGTCCTTCCGCGCACATCCGACTCTCGCTCCAAACGGAGAGAGACAACAGAGAAATGTGCCTATGCCCTCTTCCCGCTGGGAACGCGTATTATACCGTCGCAAATTCATCGGGAAGGTCACGCGCGACGGTGTCGTCTACAAGAAGTACATGAAGGTGCGGCGCTTCCACGCCACGCAACTCCGACTTATCCTCATCCTGCTCGCCGGGCTCATCGCTGCAAAATTCGTAGCGCGTTTCCTCGCCGGTTTAGACTCCCCGCCTGCCACTATCGATTCGCTTCCACTCGAGTAGCTCCTCGGACGAAAACTGCTAGAATCGCGGACGACATGGCAACGAAAAAGGCGCTGATCACGGGCATCACGGGGCAGGACGGGTCCTATCTGGCGGAGCTCCTGCTGGAGAAGGGCTACGAGGTGCACGGGGTCATCCGGCGCTCGAGCTCGTTCAACACCGAGCGCATCGACCACATCTTCCGCGACCCGCACACCGAGGGCGTGAAGCTCTTCCTGCACTACGGGGACTTGAGCGACTCCTCGGGCCTGAACCACATCCTGCGCAAGCTCGTGCCCGACGAGATCTACCACCTGGGCGCCCAGAGCCACGTGCGCGTGAGCTTCGACACTCCCGAGTACACCGGCGACGTGACGGGCCTGAGCACGACCCGCCTCCTCGACGCCATCCGCGACACGGGCATCCCGACGCGCTTCTACCAGGCCTCGAGCTCCGAGATGTTCGGCAAGGCGCAGCAGGTGCCGCAGACGGAGGCCACGCCCTTCTACCCGCGCAGCCCCTACGCCTGCGCCAAGGTCTACGCCTACTGGACCACGGTGAACTACCGCGAGGCGTACGGCATCTACGCCGCCAACGGCATCCTCTTCAACCACGAGTCCCCGCGCCGCGGCGGGACCTTCGTGACCCGCAAGATCACGATGGCGCTGGCCAACATCCTGGCCAAGAAGCAGGAACACCTGCACCTGGGGAACCTCGACTCCAAGCGCGACTGGGGCTACGCCAAGGACTTCGTCGAGGCGATGTGGCTCATGCTCCAGCAGCCCAAGGCCGACGACTTCGTCATCGCCACCGGCGAGACCCACACCGTGCGCGAGTTCCTCGACGAGGCCTTCGGGCTCGTCGAGCTCGACCCGAAGGACTTCGTCCGCTACGACCCGCGCTACCTGCGCCCGACCGAGGTGGACCTCCTCATCGGCGACGCCTCCAAGGCGCGCAAGGCCCTGGGCTGGAAGCCGAAGGTGGGCTTCAAGGAGCTCGTGCGCCTCATGGTGCGCGAGGACCTCAAACTCGCCGGCCTCGACCCCGACAAGCTCATAAAGAAATGACCGCCTCTCGACCAAGAAAAGCCGCGGCCTCTTCTGCGCGTCCCCGCAAGTCGGCAAGGCAGAAGATGGCGCATTTCTGGGAGAATCGTTCGAAGATCGCCTTCGAGCTGGACCTGAAGAGCTCGCGCTCCCGCTAGGGAGCATCAGCTTTCATCCCTTCTCCCGTCCGGCCGCGCTTCCCTCAATGGAACTATTCGCACCTCTCAATCGTAACTTGGGCAGACCCGGGCAAGTATGGGACCTTGGGCCCTTATCCGAAAAGAGGGGAACTGCTACCATGGAAGACGACATGAAGAGCGCCGAACTCAACGCTCCCGCCACCAAACGCGATCTGCAAGCACTCTCCACCGCGTCCAAGCGCGATCTGCAAGCGCTCTCCACCGCGACCAAGCGCGATCTGCAAGCACTCTCCACCGCGACCAAGCGCGATCTGCAAGCACTCTCCACCGCGACCAAGCGCGATCTGCAAGCACTCTCCACCGCGTCCAAGCGCGATCTGCAAGCGCTGGCCATCGCGACCAAGAATGACATCCAGCAGCTTGGCATCGCCATGAAGCGGGACATCGCAGACATGGCGACGAAGACTGAACTTGCGCCCATGAAAGCCGACATCAGCACCCTGAAAGCCGATGTCAGCACGCTGAAGACCGATGTCAGCTGGCTGAGGGCCGATGGGGAAAGCCACAAGGCCATCACCAACCGCATCGCTGGGATGGTCGTCTCCCTTCAAAAAGAATTGAAGGCGATGCGCACGGAGTTCACCACGAAGAAGGACTTCGCGGAGCTCAAGGACTACATCCGCGTCGCCCTCCAGCGGATGGCGAGCAACGACGAGAAGACCATCATGAACGACCACATCCTCTCCGAGCACGGGAAGACGATCCGAAGCCACGATGCGCGCCTGACGAAGCTCGAAGGACCTCCCAAACCGCCCCTTCACTGACAATATAGGCCCGGAGGCCCTGTATCGGGAGGCCCGCGCGGCCCTGCCCCCTGGACCTCTCCGGAGCAAGAGTATGCCATGCCCTTCGGAGAGGTCTCCTGGAGGCGCAAAGCGGCGGCCGGACTGGGCGGCCTGCTGGCGGGGCTCTCGTTCGCCCTGCTCCTGCTCCCCGAAAACGACCTGCCGCCCTTCCTGAGCGATTGCCGGACATTGAGCGCGCTGCGTTCGCTGCTGCCGGGCGCTCCGCCGAGGAAGGGCGCGGTGCCAAACCCGCCCCGTCCGGAGGCGTCGTCGCCTACTCCCGAGCGGGTGGAAGCCTTCTACCGCGAGGACCTGACTCGGCTCGAGCGGGCGCTCGCCCGGCTCTCAGAGCACAGCTCGGCCCGGGCCCGCGCGACGGACTCCGCCCGTCCGCGCGAAGGAGAAGCTCTGCGCGACGCCGTGGGCGCGGGGGCCTTCTCGGACCTGTCGGCCCGCGCATCCCGGGCGGGGGAATGGACGCGCGCCAACGATGCGGATGCCCCCGCGCAAGCGGGGGGGGACTCCCACGCTTCAGGAGGAGCCTCCTCCGAGCGCGTGCGCGGACAGAGAGCTGGACACCGCCGCAACGGCGGCTCCACGCACGGGACCGACATCGACGATTGGCGCGAAGTCGAAGCGGTCGAGGCCCGCGCGGACTTCGAGGGCCGGATGGCGCCGCTGCCGGAGCCCCTGCTCGCGGCCCTGCGCGCCCCGAAGAAGGCCGCGTCGAAGCCTGCGAAGAAGAGTCGTCCCTTCGAGTTCCGGCCGCCGACCCTCAAGCACTGGCTGGGGAAGGACCCCTTCGACCCGCCGACGGGGAAGCTCGCCGCGCCGAGCTTCGCCCACCTCAGGGCGCTCACCCCGGCGGCCCTGCCCGACGGGACGCCGGTACGCGCGAGCGTCCCGCCGCCGGCCTTCATCGAGCGCCTCGAGCCGCCGGACGCCGAACCGGCCTATGCGGCCTGGCGCGCCGCCGACGGCGGCGCGCGCAAGCCGCACTGGCACGCGGGGAAGAACGCCGCGTGGCTGCACGCGGGCGCGGCCTGGGGCGCTGGCCGGGAGGGCCGCTGGGCCTGGCTCATCCGCAAGGGCGCGCGCTGGTGGACGCCGACGAGCGGAAGTCCTCGGATGGTGCGCCATCAGGACCGCTGGTGGTGGCGCACGCGCGACGGCTGGTTCGTGCTCCACGACGGGGAGCCCTGGCTGCGCCGGCGCTTCGCCGAGTGGGCCCGCGAGGGGCTCATCCACCCGGCCACCGGCACGCGCATCGTCTACAGCGCCGACGGCCTGCGCGTGGCCGTCGTCACCCCCGGCGAGGGCTGGGCGGTGTTCGATGCACGCACGGGCGAGTTACTGGCTGCTGGCCAGTAACGAGCCGTATGCTAGAATCCCCACCAATGGAAGCCCTCGCCGCCGTCGTCCTCGCAACCTCCACGCTCCTTTCGACCGCCGCCCCGATCACCCTGACGCCGCCCGAAGGCTACAAGGCCAGCGACGCCCGGCTCGGCGCGCCGATCGTCGCCGTCTTCTCCAAGCGGCTGCACGACGGGGAGGCCGCGCTCATCGTCGAGCGCTACGCGGCGGAGGACCCCGACGGCGACCCCGCCGTCTTCGCGCGCAACCTCGGCGCCGGCGCGCGCCGCGCCGTCCGGAAGATCGGGGGCCGCGCCTTCGAGCTCTACGAGGGCATCGACGTCGAGACCTTCACCCGCCAGGTCCAGCAGGGCGATCCGTACGCGGAGACGCTGGGCACCTCGCCCTCGCCTCCCCGCCTGAGCTTCTTCGAATCCCGCCGCTTCCCCAAAGGCGGCGACGCCTACCGGCTCTACCGCTGCATCGAGCTCGACGCCTGGCGCACCCTGCGCCGCTACCGGAGCCTCAAGGCCGGCGAGGGGGACCTCGCGGAGTTCCGCTCCCGCCTGAGTCCCGTGCAGCGGCAGGTAGTCTCCACCTGCTTCGGGACCGGCATCCTGATGGCGATGGCCGAGGGCGAGCAGGTCCCGGACATCCCGAAGCCGAGCATGTACCGCCTGCGCATCATGGCCCGCGACGAGTGGCAGTACGGCTCGACCCGCAAGGTGGAGCGCGAGAGCGTCCACCTGCGCCCCATCCGCGGCGGAGGCTTCTACGCGCTGCGCCTGCGCGCCCCCCGCGAGGCCTTCTCCGGAGAGAAGGACGCCTTCGACGCCTTCCTCACGGCCTTCGCCCCGCCCGACGCGGCGCCGTGATGTCCTCCCGCGGAGTTTGTTAGAATCCGGTCATGATCCTCCGCCTCCTCGCGCTCCTCGCCGTCCTCGCCGCGCCCTGCGCCGCCGAGACCGGCTACGTCGGGATGGACGACGGGCGGCCCCAAGCCCGCGGCGTCGACGGGACGCTCTACACGGTGGGGGACGTCGTCGCCGGAAACCCGAAGACCGCCGAACCGCGGCGCTCCTCTTCGAACATCTTCCCGGTCTACGCGTTCGACGGGCGCTGGCTGCTCCTCGACCGGAGCGCGGGAAAGGGCCGCATCGCCAAGGGCAGCCGCCTCCTCGTCATCGGCAGCGCGGGCATCGAGGAGTTCACGGCCGCGAAGTCGAGCGCCAACTGGGGAGCCGCGTGCACGGACCGCAAGCCCTCCCGCGTGCGCGCCTGGTGGCTCAAGGGGGAGAGCCGGGAGGCCTTCGCGACGGTCGGGACCCCCGTCGTCGCCATCCTCCTCAAGGAGAACGCGGCGTTCGACCTCTCCAAGGCGCACTTCTACGCCCTCAAGAACGAGGTCCGCGAGAGCATCTACCAGCGCCTCGACTTCGCCATCCGCAAGGCGAACGTGGAGGACCTCAAGACCGGCTCCTTCGCCGTGAAGCCGGGCGACGACGAGGGCCGGAACTTCGCGGCCGACCCCGACCCTCTGCGCCTGCAGATGAAGATCGACTTCGGCTCGCGCCTGCGCGTGAAGGGGCTCAAGGACGCTTTCCTCCTCGTCGAGGGCACGCAGGTCTCCCAGACCTACCGCCGCTGCATGCGGCTCTTCGAAGGGAAAGACATGCTCGGGGGCTGCGTCGCGATGCCCAACGTCCTCATGGCGGAGACCCGCGCGCTCGAGTTCGTGGCCTACGACCCCACCCGGGGAGGCAGCCCCTTCGTCCTCGCCTACACGACGAAGGAGCCGCTCTGGGGCCACGAGCGCTGGGGCTTCCGAGTCACCCCGCAGGGCCCTTTGCCGTTCCTCATGGACGCGCTCGACCCCCGCTGCAGGGAAAACTTCTAGACCCGTCGTCTCCTCCCGGACAAAGAGGGAAGCCCTTCGTGCCAAGGGCTTCCCTGTTGCGTCAGCGGTTCAACGACTGAAGACCGAGTCGAGGATGGCCAGCGCGAGGATGGTCGGCGCGAGCACGATGAGAAGGCGGTCGAAGACGCGCAGGGCGTTGAAGGACCAGGGCTCCAGGAAGAGGCGCATGCGCCGCCGGGCGAGGTAGCCCGGGTCCCGGAGCTCCACGCCGCAGCGCCAGCCCAGATGGTGGGGGGCGAGCCAGCGGACGACCGCGACTCCGTCCACGGGTCCTGCGGGGAGGTCCATGCGGAAGGCGATCTTCTGTCCGACCTTCAGGGGCTCGGAGAGCTGGAACCCCAGGCCGCCCATGCTGATATCGATGACATGGAGGACGCTGCAGGGGTTCTGGCCCCGCAGCTGTACGCTGACTTCCTGGTCGTATCGGTGATGCCGGCGCCGATCCGTTTCCGCCATGGCGCGCCCTCCCGTCAGGGATAGCGTGCCCCGAACGGCCCATGACGACATGGGACTAAAGGCCTATATGGGTCCCAAACGCGACAATCACGTTTCGGGCGCTCTTACGACCGGAAAGAGGCCCAGAGCCCGGCGAGGCAGCCGCCGAAGATGAGGACGTAGGGGAGGGCTCCGACGACGGAGGAGCGCACGGCGTCGCTGCCGGCCATGAGGTCGGCGAAGACCAGGACGAGGACGATGCTCGCGCCGGCCTGCAGGAACAGCCCCACGCGGTCGACTTCGGGCGCCGGCTCGAGCAGAGAGGCGATGCCTGCCCGGTCGCGTCGGGCGAGCCCCTCGAACTCGAGACCGTAGGAGTTGAGGAAGCCCTCCGAACGCGTCCAGCGCACCGTGCACGAGGCGTCGATGCGCCGGCCGCCCGCGAGCGCGAGTTGGACGCCCAGCTTGTCGCCCACGGAGAAGGGGAGGTCCGTGCGCAGGCCGAGGCCGGAGCGGCTCATGTCGGTGAGGAACGCCGGGCGGGGGACGGAGCGGCGGGAACCGTCCAGCAGCGAGAGCTTGAAGTCGCAGAAGTGGCGATGGTCGCGGCGGTTCTCCGCCTTCCCGCCCGCCCGTGTGCGCGGCCACAGCGTGAGGCCCATGTCCTCAGGATAGCCGGCGATGCGCCCGGGATGAAGGGTCGGGAGGCCTTGCGCAAGGTGGGCCCAAGGGCCCCCGGGGACCCGTCGGAACGCCCCGCCGTTAAACTACCTCCCCTCTACCGCCACGCGGGCGACCGGACTACAGGTTCCGCAAGCGTCCGGTCTGCGGCACTATCAGCGTCGGGGTGCCGGCGAGGGGGCGGGGGTGAGGGGAGTGAGCGGGGCCCGTCGGAACGCCCCGCTCACTCCTCGGCGGCGGCCGACGTCACGGTGCGGATGACCATCGAGCGCAGGAGTTCGTTGAAGGTCCGCAAGTGGCGCTCATAGTCGCCCTTGGGTACGCGCAGGCGGGCGACGATGATCCCTTCGGGGTCCGGCACGAGCACGAAGTCCGTGAAGGTGACGCGGGAACTCGCGCCGAGCAGGTACTCGGGGTCGTATTCGTAGCTCGTGAAGGCGACGCGGTAGGCGCTCGCGGTGGAGACCCGAACGGGGACGACGGTGTGCGTGTCCTCGACCGAGCCCCAGGCGGCCATGTCCCGGCGGAGCTCCGCGACGGGCCGCCAGCCCTTCGCGTTCTCGGCGTGGAAGGCCACCTCGATGGTCGACGCGCCGTCCTTCGAGCGATAGCGCGTCCCGCCGGCGACGGGCTCGGGGCCCGTCCAGGAGCGGCGGATCTCGAAGGAGAAGACCGGGCTGTCGAGGTACGGCTTGAAGGGGGGACGGTAGAGCGTCCTCAGCACGGGGGTCTTCTTCACGAAGTTCGGCGGGTTCGCGCAGGCGAGCACGGGGAGCGCCGCCGCCAGCAGGAGGAGCCGCCGCAGGGACCCGGTCATGATGGCTACATGATACTTTTTTGTATATTACAGGCGATGGACGCTGAAAACGCCTACGATTTCGAGAAGCTCTCCCGGGAGATCGTCGTCTCCCAGTTCAAGGGCGTCCCGGACGCCCCCGACAAGACGGCGGACCTCGTCAAACGCACCATCGTGGCGGCCATCAAGGGTACCCGCGACGCGAAGCAGGCCCCCGACGAGATCGTGCGCCAGGTCGTCGCCGGCTCTCTGGCCGGGATCCTCCTCATCGAGCGCGAGCTGCCGATGTCCGCGGTCTTCATCCTCCGCCGCACCGCCGACGCCGCCCAGGACGTCGGCATCGACCCCCAGGAGATGCTCACCTGGGGCCTGCAGGGCGTCGCGCGGGTCATGAAGATGGTCCAGCCGCCCGTCATCGTCGCCGTCCAGAACGAGATCGAGTCGGCCTTCATGGGCGCGGGCGGGATCTTCGCCGACCTCTGCCGCGAACTGCGCGGATGAAGGTCGCGCTCGCCCAGCTCGACACCACCGTCGGAGACATCCGAGGGAACCGCGACCGCATCCTGCACGCCTACGCCGAGGCCGAGCGCCGCGGGGCCGGACTCGTGCTCTTCCCCGAGCTGTGCATCCCCGGCTACCCCTCGGGGGACCTGCTCTACCAGCCCGACTTCGTGCGCGCGAACCTCAAGGCCCTCGGGGAGCTCGCCCGCGCCTCCCGCCGGACCGCGATGCTCGTAGGCTACGCCGAGCCCAACCGCGGCCGCGGCAAGGCCCTCTTCAACGCCGCCGCCCTCCTGCACCGCGGGAAGGTCGCCGCCCGGCGCTTCAAGACCCTCATCCCGACCTACGACGTCTTCGACGAGGGCCGCTACTTCGAGCCCTCCCCGCGCAACGAACCCATCCCCTTCGAAGGCCGCCGCCTCGGCGTCACCGTCTGCGAGGACGCCTGGAACGACCGCTCCTTCTGGGAGAAGCCGCTCTATGACCGCGACCCGGTCGCGGCGCTCGCCCGGGCCAAGGCGGACCTCCTCCTCAACCTCTCCGCCTCGCCCTACTACCGCGGCAAGCGCGGCTTCCGCCTGAAGATGCTGCGCAGCCAGGCCCGGCGCCACCGCCTCCCGTTCCTCTACTGCAACCTCGTCGGCGGCAACGACGAGCTCGTCTTCGACGGCGCGAGCATGGCGCTCGACGCGAAGGGACGCCTCGTCGCGCTCGCCCGCGGCTTCGGGGAGGACCTCGTCCTCGTCGACCCGGACGCCGCCGCGCCGGCCATCGCCCTGCGCGCGGAGGGAGAGACCGAGGAGATCTACAAAGCCCTGCTGCTCGGCCTGCGCGACTACGCGCGCAAGTGCGGCTTCACCCGCGCCGTCGTGGGTTTGAGCGGCGGCATCGACTCGGCTCTCGTCTGCACGCTCGCGGCCGACGCCCTCGGCCCGGGCAACGTGCTCGGCGTCCTCATGCCCTCGAAGTACTCCAGCAAAGGGAGCGTCGACGACGCGCTCGCCCTCGCGCGCAACCTCGGCGTCGAGACGGTGATGCTCCCCATCAACCCCATCCACCAGGCCGCGCTCGGGGCGCTCGGAGAGACCGCCGCGCCGGGCTCGCTCGTCGAGCAGAACGTCCAGGCGCGCCTGCGCGGGATGCTCCTCATGGCGCTGAGCAACCAGCGCGGGGCGCTGCTGCTCTCGACGGGGAACAAGTCGGAGTGCTCGGTGGGCTACTGCACGCTCTACGGCGACATGGCGGGGGGGCTCTCCCTCATCTCGGACGTGCCCAAGACCACGGTCTACGAGCTCGCGCGCTTCATCAACCGCGGAGGGGAGCGCATCCCCGAGAGCTCCATCCGCAAGGCCCCCTCGGCCGAGCTCAAGCCGGGACAGAAGGACCAGGACGACCTCCCCGACTACGAGGTCCTCGACGACATCATGCGCGCCTACGTCGAGGAGGGCCGCACGCTCGACGCCATCGTCCGCCGGGGACACCGCAAGGCCCTCGTCCTCGACGTGCTCGACCGCATCGACCGCACCGAGTACAAGCGCCGCCAGGCCGCTCCCGGAGTGAAGATCACCGGAAAGGCCTTCGGCATCGGCCGGCGCATGCCCGTCGCCCGCGGCAAGTACCGCTGACCCTCCACCTCCCGCCCCCGCATCGCCCTCTTCACCGACACCCCGACCCATAGCGTCAGGACCGTACGCGGGGAGGAAAGAGCCCCCTTCCCCTGCCCCTTCGGCGGCACCCCATCCCTGATAGTGCCGCGATCGCACGCAATGAGGAGTCCGATAGTGCGAACTCGCAGGAAGGGGAGATATGGAACTTTCACTGAGGTGATCCTGATGGGGTCAGACGTCAACTTTTGCAACTTTCGAGACTTGCGCTCACGCAGCCGCTAGGAGTCCGTCCGAGTAATAGCGTGTTCTCCGGTCGCGCGCTGTTGGAGCGAGCCGAGGCGCGAGGAGCGCGCAGGCCTGAAGGCCTGTAAGCGACGAGCAACGAAGGAGGAGCCCAATAGCGCGCGACCCGCTCCTCCGACGAGGATACGAGGAGGAGCGGGAGGCCCCATCCCGGCCGTGCGCCGCGTTGCTCCTCGCTCACATAGCGAAGCTATGCTCGCTCGTCACGCCTTGCGCACGGCTCAGGCTGAGGGCCTCCGGGGAATACGCTATTACTCGGACGGACTCCTAGCGAGCACAGGCCCGCGCTTATCCCCGCGCACCCCCAATAAGTTCCGAAAGTTGCGGTGCCTGACGCCGCTGTATCTGACGCCGCTGCATCCATATAGGGAGTACGCGCCGAGGCGTGGGAAAGTTCCAGATTCGCGGGGCAGGGCCGAAGGCGTCCGCCAAATATTCATATCTCAAATGGAACTTATTGCGTTCCCGTACGTATCCTATTTGAAGACCGCAGGAGGGGGGATGATCGGGGTGGGGAGATGGCTTTGGGACATATTGACATATGTATGTCTATACCCCATACTATCCATGGAGGGTATCCCCATGGTACGCACGACCATCTATCTGCCGGAAGAACTGCACAGCGGGCTCAAGCATCTCGCCGTCGAGATGCGCTGCCCGATGGCGGATCTCCTGCGGAAAGCCGTGGAGGAGACCTACCACCAGGAGCTGGCGGACCTCCGCGCCGCACAGAAAGCGTGGAAGAGTCACCTGAAGCGTCCGGAGAAGGCGGTCTCGGCCCGGGGGTATTTCACCCGACGGGCGAAGGATGCATCTGGCGGATCCTCTACTCCATCGACGACGGCAAGCGCATCGTGACGGTCCTGCGAGTCCTACGCCGCAACGAACGGACCTATCGTCGCCGTCTTCACTGAACAGAGCGTGAAACAGCGGGGCGGGGCCGAAAGGCCCCTCCACGCTGTTTCACGCTTCGCTTAGTTCTGGATCTGGGAGACGTCGGCGACCGAGCGGAAGAGCCGCACGAGCCGGCCGACGAGCGAGAGGCGGTTCGCCTTCACCTTCGGGTCCTGGGCCATGACGAGGACCTTCTCGAAGAAGAGGTCGAGGTCCGGCTTGATGCGCACCAGCGCCCGCAGGGCCGCCTCGTACTCCTCCTCGGCGGTCTTGCTGCGGACCTCGCCCTCGACGCGGGCGAGCGCGTCGTAGAGCCCGCGCTCGGCCTCCTCGGAGAACAGGGCCTTGTCGACGTCCTGGAGCGAAGCCCCGTCGTCGCCCTTCACGATGTGCGAGGCGCGCTTGAAGGCCTGGGCGAGCGCGGAGAACTCGGCTTCCGCGCGCAGGGCGTGCAGGGCGGCGAGGCGTTTGTAGGTGCGGGGGAAGTCGTCGAGGCCGCCGTCTTTGACCGCCTTGAGCTCGTCCTGCCGGAAGCCCTGGTCGAGGAAGAGCGACTCGGCCCGCTGCCAGAAGAACTCCTCGAGCTCGCGCAGGGTCTCGGCCTTCCCGTCCTTGAGCCGGGAGGCGGGAAGCTCCTGCTTCTCGACGACGGCAAGAGCCGCCTCGAGGATCTCGCGCAGCGGGACGCGGACCTGCTTCTCGAGGAGGATGCGCACGGCGCCGTTGCCGAGCCGGCGCAGCGCGAAGGGGTCCTCGCTGCCCGTCGGCTTCATCCCGGCGGAGAACATCGCGGCGACGGCGTCGACTTTCCCGGCGAGCGAGGCGAGCACGGCCTCCAGGTGCGAGGGGAGCCGGCCCTTCGCTCCCACGGGGAAGTAGAACTCCTCGAGACCGAGCGCGACGCGCTCGCCGAGGTCCTCGTGGCGGGCGTAGACGCCGCCCATCGTCCCCTGCAGCTCGGGGAACTCCTTGACCACGTCGCTGACGAGGTCGCAGTGGCAGAGGTCGGCGATGGCCTCGGCCGAACGCTCGTCGAGATGCTTCTCCTGGCGCAGGCGCTCGCAGAGCCAGCGCGTCAGGGCGAGGGTGCGGTCGCTCTTGTCGAGCATCGTGCCCAGGCCCTTCTGGAAGCCGACGAGCTTCAGCTTCGCGCGCTTGGCGGACAGCGTCGTCTCGCGGTCGCGCCCGAAGAAGAAGCGCGCGTCGCTGTAGCGCGCGGTGAGCACGCGCTCGAAGCCGTACTGCACCTCCTTCTGGCCCTCGCTGACGCCGTCGCGGACCCCGATGAACTCGGGGAGGAGCCGGCCGTCCTTGCCGACGAGCGGGAAGAACTTGAGCTGGGTCTTGAGCACGGTCGTGAGCAGGGCCTGCGGCAGCTCGAGATAGGCCTTGTCGAAGCCGGCGAGCACGGCGACGGGATGCTCGCAGAGGAAGTTCAGCTGCTCGAGGAGCTCGTCGTCCTCGTCGAGGCGGCCGCCGGAGCGCTTCGCGGCGGCTTCGAGCCCCTCGCGCAGGGCCTTCATGCGCTCGTCCTGGTCGACGAGCACGCAGCGGTCGCGCAGGGTCTTCACGTACTTGTCGGGGTCGGCGACGGGCACGGGCTTCTGCCCGAGCGCGGCGAGTCCGCGCGTGCGGCTGCCCGCGCGCACGCCGGCCAGCGTGAAGGGCACGACCTTCTTCCCGTAGAGGGCGACGAGGTTGCGGATCGGTCGGCCGAAGCGGAAGCGCGACTCCTCCCACTCGAGGGTCTTCGGGAACTCGAGACGCCCGATGAGCGCCGGGAAGACGCGGCGCAGGACCTGCAGCGCGCCCTCGCCGGGAAGGGTCTTGCGGGCGAGCAGGACGAGTCCCTTGGGCGTCTCCTTCGTCGAGAGGTCCTCGACCCGGACGCCCTGCGCCCGGGCGAAGCCCAGCGCCTGCGGCGTGTACGCGCCCTTCTCGTCCTTGAGCAGGCGCGCGGGCGGCCCGGAGGCCTCGCGCTCGTCGGCGGAGGACTTCTCGGCGACGCCCGAGATGAGGAGCGCCAGGCGCATCGGAGAGCCGACGGCGCGGACGGCGCCGTGCTCGAGGCGCTCGGCCTTGAGCATCTCGACGGCCAGCGCCTCCATCTGGCGCAGGGTCGGACGGATGAAGCGCGCCGGCAGGGTCTCGACGCCGATCTCGAGCAGGGCGGTCTTCATCGCGCGCCTCCGGCGACGGCGTCCTTCTTCGGCTCGCCGAGATACGCCCCGATGACGCGCTTGGCCGCGCCGCGCACGCGGGAGATGTAGCCCTGGCGCTCGGAGACCGAGATGGCCCCGCGCGCGTCGAGCAGGTTGAAGAGGTGCGAGCATTTGAGCACGCAGTCGTAGGCGGCCAGCGGAAGCTCCTTCTCGCAGAGCCGGGCGCCTTCCTTCTCGTAGTCGTCGAAGTGCCGGCGCAGCATCTCCGGGTCGGAGTGCTCGAAGTGGTAGGGGGAGAACTCCCGCTCCTGGCGGAGGAAGAGGTCTCCGTAGGTCGTGTCGTCGTTGTAATCGAGGTCGTAGACCCGGTCCTTCTTCTGGGAGTACATCGCGAGGCGCTCGAGCCCGTAGGTGATCTCCACGGAGACCGGGTTCAGCGTCTGGCCGCCCATCTGCTGGAAATAGGTGAACTGGGTGACTTCCATGCCGTCGAGCCAGACCTCCCAGCCCACGCCGGCGGCGCCGAGGGTGGGGGACTCCCAGTCGTCCTCGATCCAGCGGATGTCGTGGCGGCGCGCGTCGAGGCCGATGGCCTTCAGCGAGCGCAGGTAGACGGCCTGGACGTCGGCCGGCGCGGGCTTCAGGATGACCTGGAACTGGAAGTACTTGCCGAGGCGGTTCGGGTTCTCCCCGTAGCGCCCGTCGCCGGGGCGGCGCGAGGGCTCGACGTAGGCGGCCCGCGTCGGCTTGGGACCCAGGACGCCGAAGAAGGTCGCCGGGTTGAAGGTGCCGGCGCCCTTCTCGAGGTCGTAGGGCTGGACGATGAGGCAGCCCTGGCGCGCCCAGAAGCGCTGGAGGTTCATCACGAGATCCTGGAAGTTCATTGGTTCCTCAGGGTCGTCCTTTCAATATTCCCTCCCCTACGGGGAGGGCAGGGTGGGGGAGAACCGCCGTCTTAGGAGTCCTACCCACCCCCAGCCCCTCCCTTGAGAAGGGAGGGGAGATGATGGGCGCGGCGAGCTGCGCGCGCATCCGGAGCGTGCGCAGCGGCTTCTCGGTCAGGCCCTCGACGCTGCGCTGGAGATAGCCCTCGAGGCGCGCGCGGCGCTCGGGGTCCTCGGGCAGGGCCGCGACCTCGGAGAGCGGCGCGTCGTGGAGCAGGTCCCAGAGCGCGCGGTTGCGCTCCGTGACGGGCAGGTCGGCCACGCCGAAGCCGGCCTCGCCGAGCAGGCGCAGCGAGAAGGAGATGAGCAGCCAGTCGCAGGAGAAGAGGGCCTCGGCGTCCTCGATGCGCGCGAGGGTCTCGAGCGCGAGCGAGAACTTGGCGGGACTCGGCTGAGAGACGGGCGTCAGGCGGTCGAGCAGCTCGCAGACCTGCAGCGCGCGCAGCAGCCGGTCGAGGTCGGCGCGCAGGCGCGGGTGGGTGGTGGTCAGGGACCCTCCCGTGCAGAGCGCCGACTCGGAGCCCTCGCGCAGGTGGAGGCGGTACTCGCCCAGGGCCAGCGGCTCGGAGAGGGCCTTGAGCTTCCCGTGCGGGCGGTTGACGCCGATGAAGCGGACCGGCAGCTTGCCGTACTCGGCCGTGTAGAGGACGCAGAAGCGGTCGGACTCTCCGAGCACTCCCCGGCGAAGGACGAGCCCCTGGGCGATCGCCATGCGACCGCGCGAGTGGCGACGGCCCGCCATGGTCAGTTCCGGTCGAACGTCAGGGGGATGTCGATCTCTTCCCCGACGAGGAGCTTCAGCATGCTGTCGTAGCAGCCCTCGGGGAGGCGGGTGAAGAGGCGGCGGGCGGCGGGGGGGAGACCCTCGAGCGCGGGCGCGACGGACGCGGGCGCGTAGCCGAGCAGGAGGAAGTACTTCTCCTCGAAGGGGAGCGCCGCATAGAGGCGCATCGCGCGGTCGGAGTCGAGCAGCTTGAAGAACACGAGCTTCTCGAGCTGCTTGAGACGCGGCCAGGCCTCGGCGAGCGGCGGGACCGGCTCGTCGTTGAGGCGCTCGCTGAGATGCTCGTAGCGCCGCGAAGTCGCGAGGCGGCGCAGGCCGTCGAGGTCGGTCATCGTCCCTCGGTTCAGCTCGCGGAGGAGTCCTCTCCGGAGATGAGGCCCATCTCGATGCCGCGCACGACGGCCTCGGTGCGGTTGCTGACGTCGAGCTTCTGGAAGATGCTGTTGAGGTGGTTCTTGACCGTCTTCACGCTGCACTCGAGCGCCGCGGCGATCTCCTTGTTGGAGAGCCCCCGGCCGAGGCAGGTGAGGACCTTGACCTCGGTCTTCGTGAGGGCGGTGCCGCCGGAGTCGGGGCTGAGCGCCTTCGAGCGCAGGCCCTCGAGGAGCTTTCCCATGACGCCCTGCGGGATCATGACGCCCTCGTTGGCGAAGGTCTTCAGCGCGCGGATGAGCTCGACGGCCGGGAGCATCTTGGAGAGGTAGCCGTTGGCTCCGGCCGAGATGGCCTCGAGCACGTGAGACTCGTCTTCGAAAGAGGAGAGGATGAGGATGTTGATGCTGGGGCATTCCTTGCGGATCTGCCGCGTGGCGCCGATGCCGTCGAGCTTCGGAAGCTTGATGTCCATGAGCACGACGTCGGGCTTCAGGCGCTTGGCCTTCGCCACGGCGTCCGCGCCGTCGACGGCCTCGCCGACGATGACGATGTCCCGCTCACCCTCGAGAACGTCCTTGATGCCCTCGCGGAAAAGAGTCTGATCGTCCGCGATAAGGACGTTGATCTTCTTCTGGGTCGGTTTGCTCGCCATCAGGCCTCCGGTGAAATGGGCTTCTCGTCCGTCATCCGAACCTCTGGATTCTAGCATTGAAAGCGGGCCCCGTATACAAGACGTTCACTCGCGCGTATCCACCAGACGCCCGTCGCGCGCGTTGAAGGTGTAGCGCGAGTTCCCCAGGTTGAAGACCCAGAAGAGGGTGACCTGGGAGAGCGCGGGGTCGCGGAAGGGCGCCTTCTTGAAGTTGACGAGGCGCAGCGTGCCCAGGCGCGTGTAGTTGCGGCCGAGCCCCTCGTTCATGGAGCCGGGCTGGAGCTTGAGCAGTCCGTCGAGGATGACGTCGCTGTCGACGAAGCGTCCCTCGAGGGGCTGATGGGTCTCCTTGCTCACCGGGATGTTCGGCGAGGCGCCCACGCCGACGTCCCCGAGGCAGGAGAAGATCGCCGCGAAGTCCTTCCGGTCGGGATACGCGAAGTAGTACGCCCAGCCGTCGCCGGGCCCCACGCAGGGGGAGCCGCCCCAGGAGTCGACGATGCTCTCGACGGCCATGAGCCGCGATCCGGGATACTTCTTGCCGGCGAAGGCCATGACCTTGTCGTAGTCGGTGCGCGCCGTCGCGTTGCGCTTGCCCTTCTTCGGGCGCTGCTTCAGGTTCGCTTCGCGCTTGGCGATCTCCTCGTCGGGCAGGAAGATCTCCGGGTTCAGACCGTAGGCGGCGGGGTCGAAGAGTCCGGCCTTCCCGGCGTCGACGGTGAACCGGGAAGAGCCGACCGTCACCTCCCAGACCGCGGGCTTGGGGTCGGGGAAGCGCTGGTCCTCGATGCTCGAGAGCTTCAGGGAGAAGGGGCGCTTGCCGACGACCCGGTACTCCTTCGGGTCGAGCGAGACCTTCTGGGCGGAGAGCACGCGCATGGCCTCGTCGCTGTCGATGAAGCTGCCCTCGATGGGACGCTGGAGGATCTCGCTGTCGCGCATCTCCTCGAGCGGCCCGGCGACGGCCCCCGCGCACTCGGCGAGCAGGAGGAACTTCCGGGCCGATTTGGAGTAGAGGCTGAAGCGCCAGCCCTCCTGGAAAGGGGCCGTCGGGTCGCAGAGGACGGTCCCGGAGGCCGTGGTGCGCGCCGAGATGGAGACCAGGCGCGCGTCCGCGCGGGAGAGGCGCGCGCGCCGCAGGACCTCCTTGAGGCCCGCGCCCGCGGTGTCGGGGACCTCGGCGGGGGCCTCCTCCTCGATGGGGCCGGCTTCCGTCGGCGCGGGGGCGGACGCGGCCGGCAGGGCCAGGAGGAGGAGCGCGGCGGAGAAGAAGCTCGTCATCGTACGCCTCATATATCATTTTTTCGACGCCCCCGACTTCCCCGCGAGGGAGCGGCGCCGGCGCGTCGGATTCCTATATATACGCCGGGACGATTCTCCGATGCCGCCTTCGCGCCGATTTTTACTATAATCCGCACCATGCTTCCCACATATCGACCCAATCGACGCAAGCGCGCTAAGCACATCGGTTTCCGGGCCCGCATGAAGACGGCCGGGGGCCGCAAGGTCCTTTCGGCTCGCCGAAGAAAAGGCCGGCACCAGCTGATCAAGATCGAGAAGCACTGAGTCTCCGCCCGGTGCGCACCGGAGGACTCGGGCGATGCGCGCGGATGACGGCCCTCGCGATGAGGGGCGTCTTCTCCTCAGGCCGCAAGTGCGTGCGCCCGGACCTGATCCTCTGGTACCGACGGGACTCGGGGACGACGGTCGGTCCGCGCATCGGACTCTCCGTCAGCCGCAAGCTCGGCGGCGCCGTGCGCCGCAGCCGGTTGAAGCGTCTGCTCCGCGAAGCTTTCCGCCTCAACCGAAGCCGCATCGACCCCGGGGCGGACTGTATCTTCTATCCGCGCCCCGGCTGCCGTTGGATGGGACTGGACGACGCAGAGGCAGCGCTCCTGGATGTCTGCCGCAGAGCGGGCATCCTCCGCCATGAATGAGAAGGTGCGGACCGTACTCCTGACGGTGCTCGACCTGTTCCGCGCGGCCCGTGCGGCCCTGTGGCCGGCGAGCTGCCGGTTCTCTCCGACCTGCTCTCTCTACGCCCGCGAAGCGCTCACCCGCCTGCCCCTGCACCTCGCCTTCATGAGGATCGTCGGGCGGCTCCTGCGCTGCCATCCGTTCCATCCCGGCGGCCACGACCCCGTACCGGCCGGATGACCCCGCGCGCTCGCGGCCTCCAGCCGGACGGCGACCGTCATCGCCTGGAGATGGAATGGACCGCAACCTCTTCCTAGCCGTAGCCCTCTCGATCCTCGTCTACGCCGGCTGGTTCGGCATCATGAAGCGCGTCTACCCGGACACGAACAAGCCCGCGCCGCCGGCCGCATCGGCGTCCGCGGGAGGGAAGGCCGCTCCCGCCGCAGCCGCGCGGACCGCGGCCGCGGAGGGGAAGACCGCCGCCGCGCTGCCCGCGGCCCCGGTCTCCGCGCTCCCCGACGACGGGACCGAGGGGGCCCTGCCCTACACGCTCGGACGCGTCGAGCTCAAGGTCCAGCCGCTCGGCGCGTCGATCGCAAGCTACCGCTACCCCGGGCCTCTCGGCCCCGTCGAGCTCGTGCCCGCGGCCCGGCCGGGCTTCTTCGCGACCTGGCCCGAGCTCGCCTTCCGCGCGGTCCCCGCGGGAGCGGGCGCCCTGGCCTTCGAGGCGAAGCACCCCTCCGGCGCGCTCATCCGCAAGGAGTACCTCTTCGACGAAGCGCGCGGGCTGCACAAGATGAAGCTCACGGTGAACAACCCCGGAGCGAAGCGCGTCGAGCTCCCCGCCTGGGACCTGTCGGTCGGTCCCGGTCTCGGCACGGTCCCCAGCGAGCTCAAGGAGAACTCGTCTCAGTGGAGGAGCGCGCTCCTGCTGCCCCCGGAGCTCGGCAAGAAGCAGCCGCGCTTCCAGGACTTCAAGCCCAAAGGAGAGCCCGTCTCCCGCGACGGGGAGTTCCGCTGGGCCGGCGTGCACAACCGCTACTTCCTCGCCGTCGTCCTTCCCGGCGACGCGGCCTCCGGCCGCGTCGAGACCTCGGCCGAGCCGATGGCGGGGGACCTCGCCCCGCGCACGCGCGTGGGGATGAAGCCGCTCGCCCTCGAGCCCCGCGCCGAGATGACCCTCGAGCTGCCGTTCTACCTCGGCCCCAAGGGCTACGTGGCCCTGCGGGACCTGCAGCTCGGCCTCGAGAAGTCGGTGCAGTTCGGCTGGTTCGACACCTTCGGGCGCGCGGCGCTCAAGGTCATCTACCGTCTCTACCGGCTGACCGGGAACTACGGCTGGGCGATCCTGCTCATGACCGTCCTGCTGCAGATCCTGATGTTCCCTCTCACGTACAAGCAGATGAAGTCCGCGGCCATCATGAAGAAGGTGCAGCCCGAGATGTCCCGCATCCAGCAGAAGTACTCGAAGGACCCCGCACGCATGAACCAGGAGATGATGGAGCTCTACCGGAAGCACGGCGCCAATCCGCTCGGAGGCTGCCTGCCCATCCTCCTGCAGATGCCGGTCTTCGTCGCGCTCTTCAACGCCCTGCGCAACGCCTGGGAGCTGCACGGCGCGCCGTGGATCTTCTGGATCCACGACCTGTCCGCGCACGACCCGTACTACGCGCTCCCGCTGGTGATGGGCGGAGTCATGTTCCTGCAGAGCCGACTGAACCCCGTGCAGACGGGCGACCCCGTGCAGTCGAAGATGTTCCAGTACATGCCCGTGATCTTCACGTTCATGTTCCTGAAGTTCCCGGCCGGGCTCGTGCTCTACTGGCTCACCAACAGCACGCTCGGCCTCATCCAGCAATATTCCCTCCGCAAGCACTGGAGCTGACCATGAAAGAACTAGAGATGGAAGGAAAGACCGTCACCATCGCCGTCGAGCACGGCCTCAAGGAGATCGGCCTGCGCCGCGACCAGGTCGAGGTGCAGGTCCTCGAAGAAGGCAACGCGGGCTTCCTCGGCATCGGCGCCAAGCCCGCCCGCGTGCTCATCCGCGAGAAGCGCTGGGGACCCGAGGCGCCGGAGCCCTCCGAGCCCCCGTCCGTCCGTCCCGCCGCGCCCAAGCCGGTCGCGCGAGCGCACTCGACGCCGCGCCCGGAACGCCACGCCCCGCGCGCGGAGAGGACCCCGCGCCCGCACGCCGCGCCCGAGCACCGGCCGGGTCCCGCGCCGGAACGGCGCGAACCGCGTCCCCAGGAGCCGGAAGTCCCCGTCGACACCGCCAAGGCCTGCGCCGTCGCGCAGGAGGTCCTCAAGGAGTTCCTCCCGCTGCTCGGCGTCGCCGAGGTCGGGGTGAGCGCCGCCTGGGACGTCGAGCAGGCGCGCGTGCGCGCGGAGGTCGAGACCGTCGACGCCGCGCTGCTCATCGGCAAGGGTGGGAAGACCCTGGAGTCCCTGCAGTTCCTCGTCACCGTGATCGCCGGGCGCCGCATGGGCTCGCCGGTCGCCGTGCAGGTCGACAGCCAGGGCTACTGGAAGCGCATCGAGGAGCGGATCGTCGCCGACATCGGCGCCGCCGTCGCTCAGGTCAAGAGCACGGGCCGTCCCTGGCGCTTCGAGCCCATGGACCCCGCGATGCGCCGCCTCATCCACCGAAAGCTCATGAACGACCCGGACGTCGAGACGGCCTCCGAAGGGGAAGGTCCCTGGCGGAAGGTCGTCGTCAAGCCCCGCAAGGGCTGAGACCCCGCGCGGTGAGCGACGTCATCGCCGCGCTCGCGACGCCCCCCGGACGAGGGGCGCTCGGGATCGTCCGGCTCTCCGGCGGGGGGGCGCGCGCGCTCGCGCGCGCCCTCCTCGCCGGGGCGGAGCTCCCCGCTCGCCATCCCGTCCTGCGCACGGTCTTCGACGGGGGGAAGCCGCTCGACCGCGCGCTCGTGACCTACTTCCCCGCCGCTTCGAGCTCCACGGGTGAGGACGCGGTGGAGTTCTCCGCGCACGGCTCCCCCTGGATCCTCGAGCGCCTGCTCGCGCTCTGCCGCGAAGCCGGAGCGCGGCCGGCGCGGCCGGGGGAGTTCACCCAGCGCGCCTACCTCAACGGACGTCTCGACCTCTCCCAGGCCGAGGCCGTCGCCGACCTCATCGCCGCCCGCAGCCGCCGGGCCCACCGGGGCGCGATGCTGCGCCTCGAGGGCGGCCTCTCCCGCGAGACCGCGGCGCTGCGCGCCGTCCTGCTCGACGCCCTGGCCCCCGTCGAGGCCGCCGTCGACCACCCCGAAGGGGAGGTCGCCGCGCTCTCCGCAGAGAGCCTCCGCCGCGCGCTCGCGCGCGCCCGCGAACGCCTCTTCCGGACGGCCGCGGCCGCGCGCCGCGGGCGCATCCTTTCGGCGGAGCCGCGCATCGCCATCCTCGGGCGCCCCAACGCCGGGAAGTCCTCGCTCCTCAACGCCCTGCTCGGGCGCGAACGGGCCATCGTCTCCCCGCTGCCGGGGACGACGCGCGACACGCTCGAAGCCGCCTGCGACCTCGACGGCCTCCCCGCCGTCCTGGTGGACACGGCGGGGCTGCGCGAGGACGGAGTCGGCGCCGTGGAAGCCGAGGGACGCCGCCGCGCCGAGGCGGAGCTCGCCGGCTGCGACGCCGCCCTCGTCGTGCTCGACCGCGCGGCCTCCCCGGGACCGCAGCGCGCGCTGCTCGAGCGCGTCGCGCGGGAGGGGAGGCCGGCCGTCGCCGCCCTCAACAAGTGCGACCTGCCCGCCGGCCTTACGACGCCCGCGGTCCTCTCCTGGACGCCCGGCCTGCCGGTCGTCGAGGTCTCCGCCCTGCGCGGGGAGGGTCTCGAGGCGCTCGCCTCCGGCCTGCGCGCCGCCGCCGTTCCCGCCGACGACGCCGGCGAGCCCTGGGCCTTCGGGCTCGGGGAGCGCCACCTCGCGGCCCTGGAGGAGGCGCTGAAGGAGACGGACGCCGCCTGCGCTCGGGCCGCCGAACCCGAGCTCGCGGCCGCGCACCTGCGCGCGGCGCTCGACGCCCTCGACGAGCTCTGCGGACGGACGACGCGCGAAGACGTCCTCTCCGCGGTGTTTGCGCACTTTTGTGTAGGCAAATGAGTCCGCCCGACCCGATCGCCCGACTTTCCATCACCCTCCCTCTTCGAGGGAGGGACGGAGTGGGTAGAACTGCCGTTCAGAGCTCTACCCTCCCCCCTACCCCTCCCTCGAGAGGGAGGGGGGAACAACTTATGGGCGGACCGCGCGCGTGAGCTCTCCCATCACGGCCGACCTTCCCTCCGAGCGCGCGGCGGCCTGGGCGGGGATCGCCTCTCCCAACGGCGCGCTGCTGCTCCTCTTCTTCATCAACCTCTTCAACTACATCGACCGGCAGGTCCTCTACGCGCTGCTTCCGCTCATCAAGGCGGAGTTCCTCGTCAGCGACGCGCGGCTCGGAGCCCTCGCCTCGGCGTTCATGCTCGTCTACATGTGCGCGGCCCCGCCCATCGGCTGGCTCGCCGACCGCACCCGCCGGACCCGCTGGATCGCCGGAGGCATCGCCTTCTGGAGCGTCGCGACCTGCTTCTCGGGGCTCGCCCGCGGCTACGCGCAGCTCTTCGCCGCGCGCGCCGCGGTGGGCATCGGAGAGTCCTGCTACGGCAGCGTCTCTCCCTCGTTCGTCGCGGAACCCTTCCCGGCCGAGCGCCGCGGCCGCGTCCTCGCCCTCTTCTCGATGGCCATCCCCGTCGGCAGCGCGCTCGGCTACGTCCTCGGCGGCTGGTTCGGCGGCCGCTTCGGCTGGCGCGCCGCCTTCTTCCTCCTCGGCCTCCCGGGGCTCCTGCTCGCCGCGCTCGCCCTGCGCCTGCGCGACCCGCGCGGGGAAGCCGGCGCCTCCCGCATCCCGCCGACCCTTCGAGAGTACGCGGCGCTCTACCGCAACCCCTCCTACCTCGCGAGCACGCTCGCCATGGCCGCGATGACCTTCTGCCTCGGCGGCCTCGCGGTCTGGATGCCGAGCTTCTTCAACCGCTACTGGGGCATGGACGTCGCCCGCGCCGGGACGCTCTTCGGCGCCGTCACGGTGGCGGGGGGACTCGTCGGGAGCCTCCTCGGCGGCTGGCTCGGAGACCGCCTCCTCAAAGTCACCGGCAAGGCCTACTTCCTCGTCTCCGGCACGGGACTCCTGCTCGCGATGCCCTTCGGGATCTGGTCCCTCTGCGCGGGCTCGCTGCCGCTGACGCTCGGCGCCCTCTTCCTCGCGGAGACCTGCGCCTTCCTGAACATGGGGCCGCTCAACGGGGTCATCGTCTCCGTCACGGCCCCGGCCGTCCGCTCCATGGCCTTCGCGGCCAACATCTTCGTCATCCACGCCCTCGGCGACGCGGTCAGCCCGACGCTCATCGGCCGCGCCTCCGACCTCTGGGGCCTGCGCGCCGCCCTGCTCGGCTCCATGGCGTTCATGGGCCTGGCCGGCGCCTTCTGCCTCTGGGGCGCGCGCAGCGTGGAGACCGACTCCCGGGAGGCCGCCCGTGCCGCGTAAGGGGGAAGCGAAGACCCTCGCGGAGGCCGCGTCGGCCTGGGCGCTCGCGCGGGACCTGGTGTTCGCGCCGGCCCGCGCCCTGCGCGCGCTGCACGAGGACCCCGAGGCGCTCTGGTCGGCCGCGCGCGTCTACGCCGCCTACCTCGCCTTCAGCACCGTCTTCTACGCGCTCAAGCCCGCCGGCTTCCCGCCGCTCGGGCCGGAGCAGCCCTTCACGCCTCCCGAGGGGGGTCTCCTCTTCTGGGCGCAGGTCCAGGCCTGGAGCCCGCCCCTGACCGCGCTCCTCTGCGCGCTCACGGCCTTCTTCCTGACGCTCCTCGCCGGCCGGCGCCTCGCGCCGCGCCTGCTGGCGGCCTGCGCGAGCGCGGCCGCGCCCCTCGCGCTCCTGCTCATCTACCGGAACACGGGGATGCCGCGCTGGGCGCTCGGCGCCGGACTCCTCGCGCTCGCCGCCCTCATCGGCCGCCGCCTGCGCGCGACCGACCCCTCGCTGTGGCGGCCGCTCGCAGGCTGGCTCCTGCTCGTCAACGCACTCAACCTCGCGCTGATGCCGCTCTTCGCCGCCGCCGTCCTGCTGCGCGCCGCCCTGCTCTACAACGGGCTCGAGATCGCCCTGCTCTTCGCGACGCTGGGGTGGGGGACCTACGGCGTCGCCCGCATCGCCCGGCTGCCCAACGCCCGGGCCTTCTGCGCCCTCTTCCTGGCGATGCTCTCGCAGATCGTCCTCGTCTTCGCCTTCCACTACCTCGGGGCGCTCCCGCGCACCGTGCTCAAGGCGCTCATGTCCGTATGAGCGCGGCGCCCGTCGTCGTCGTGGTCGGCGCCGGCCACGCGGGCTGCGAAGCGGCCCTCGCCGCCGCGCGCCTGGGCTGCCGCGCGGTCCTCGCCACGCACGCCCTCGCCTCGGCGGGACGGATGTCCTGCAACCCGTCGATCGGCGGCACCGCGAAGGGGCAGCTCGTGCGCGAGCTCGACGCCCTCGGAGGAGAGACGGCGCTGGCCGCCGACCGCTCCGCGCTCCACTACATGACGCTCAACCGCTCGCGCGGGGCCGCGGTCCGCGCGCCGCGCGTGCAGTGCGGCCGCGAGGCCTACTCGGCGGCGATGCGCGCCGCGCTCGAGGCCCAGCCGGGGCTCGAGGTCCTCGAAGACGAGGTCGAGGAGGTGCTCGTCGAGAACGGCCGCGCGCGGGGCGTCCTCGCGCGCCGAGCCGGCCGCGTGGAGGCGGACGCCGTCGTGCTCTGCGCCGGGACCTTCCTCGGCGGCCGCATCCACGTCGGCTCGCGCACCGAGCCCGGCGGCCGCGCCGGAGAGCCCCCCGCGCAGCGGCTCTCGGCCTCGCTGCGCGCGCTCGGTCTCGAGGTCGCGCGCTTCAAGACCGGGACGCCGCCGCGCCTGCGCGCGGGCTCCGTCGACCTCGGGCGCCTCGAGCGCGAGGAGCCCGACCCCGAGCCCGAGCCGTTCTCCCTGCGCTCACCGAAGCCGCGCGGGCCCTTCCAGCCGTGCTGGATCGCGTGGACCGGGGAAGCCGCGCACGCGCTCATCCGCGCGAACCTGTCCCGCTCGGCCCTCTACGGCGGCGTCGTGAGCGCGCTCGGCCCGCGCTACTGCCCCTCCATCGAGGACAAGGTCGTGAAGTTCCCGGAGAAGACCCGCCACCAGGTCTTCCTGGAGCCCGAGGGGCGGGACTCCGACGAGCTTTATCCCAGCGGCCTCTCCACGAGCCTCCCCGAGGAGGTCCAGCTCGAGTTCCTGCGGACGATCCCCGGTCTCGAGCGCGTCGAAGTCGCGCGGCCCGGCTACGCGATCGAGTACGACTACTGCCCGCCGACGGGCCTGCGCGCGAGCCTCGAGACGAAGGCCGTGCCCGGGCTCTTCCTCGCCGGACAGCTCAACGGGACCACCGGCTACGAGGAAGCCGCCGGCCAGGGCCTGCTCGCCGGGATCAACGCCGCGCAGGCCGCGCTCGGGCGCGAAAGCTTCACCCTCTCCCGGGAGGAGGCCTACCTCGGGGTCATGGTCGACGACCTCGTGACCCGGGGCGCCGACGAGCCCTACCGGCTCTTCACCGCCCGCGCCGAACACCGCCTCTCCCTGCGCGCCGACAACGCCGACCTCCGCCTGCTCGAGAAGGGCTTCGCGCTGGGCCTCGTCGGACGCGAGCTTCGCGAGCGCTTCCTCCGCTACCGCGACGCGGTCGACGCTCTTGCCGCCGGCCGCGCGCCGGCGGACGGCGACGCGGCGATGAGCCCCTGGTCGCTGGAGAAGGCGCGGGCGCAGGCCGAGACGGTCCGCCACTACGCCGCCTACGTGCGCCGCGACCTGCGCGCTCTCGAGGAGCTGCGCCGCCTCGAGCGCACGCCGATCCCCGCCGCCTTCCGCTACGAGCGCCTGCCGCTGGTCGCCGAGGCGCGCGTCCGGCTCTCGCGCGTCCGTCCCGAGAACCTCGCGCAGGCCTCCCGCGTCCACGGCGTCACCGCCGCCGACCTCCAGGTCCTCTCGGTCTGGCTCAAGAGGTGCGCCGCATGAAGCCCGAGCTGCGCGCCGAGGCGGAAGCGGTCCTCTCCTCCTGGGGGATGTCCCTGGACGCCAGGGCCTGGGGACTCCTGGACAATTATCTCGTCGATGTGTTGGAATACAGCCGCCGCGTCAACATCACCGCGGCGGAGGGAGAGGAGGAGCTCGTCCGCCGCCACCTCCTCGACTCCTTCGCGGGCGTGAACGCGCTGCGCGGGCGCCTCGGCCCCGCTCCGCGCATCGCCGACGTGGGCGCGGGCGGGGGCTTTTTGGGCTTCTGCGTGAAGATCGCCTGGCCCGAGGCCGAGGTCACGCTCATCGAATCCGTGTACCGGAAGTACCGCTTCCTGAACGTCGCCGCGCTGCACCTGGGCGTGCCGGGCCTGCGCGTCGTGCACGAGCGCATCGAGCCCCGCCGCGTCCCCGCGCCGGGCGCGGGGCGCTACGACGCCGTGATGGCGCGCGCCGTCGCGCCGCTCCCGGAGCTCGCGCGCATCGCCCTGCCGATGGCCCCGCTGCTGGCCGCCTGGACCAGCGCGCCGCCCTCGCCGGGCGACGCCGCGCTCGAGAAAGCGCTTTCGCCGCACGCCGCCGCCGTGCTGGAGGACCGCACCTACCGCCTGCCCGGCGAGGAGCGGGAACGCCACATCGTCCTGGTCGGGGCGAAAAGCCCCGCCGAGAGAGGGAACGCATGAACCTGATGAACATCTACTTCACCCCGTTCGCGACCATGCTGGTCCTGGCCGCGATCTACTTCTCGGAGCCCGACAAGCTCACCCGCAACATGTCCTTCGGCGTGCTGCTGGCCTCGCTGCTCGTCAACCACTGGTTCGCGCGCAACACCTACCGCTTCGTCGGCTGGGCGAGCCGCCTGAAGCTCCTCCAGGTCTGGCTCACCTACTTCTGGGTCATCCCGCTCTTCTACCTGCTCGGGACCTACTGGGGGCCGATGTGGCTGCTCTTCACGATGGCCCCGGTGACCGCGGCGATGTATCAGGGCCGCTGGCAGACCTTCGCCACCGCGGTCGTCTCGGGCCTGACGATGCTCGCGCTCTACGCGCTGCGCGCGCACACCCAGGGTCTCGAGCTCGGCGAACAGCATTGGGCGATGGCCGGCGTGCACGCGGTCTTCATCGTCGTCATCGGGATGTTCGCGCACGCTCTGGCCGAGACCGCCCTGCGCATGCGGGACGTCGGCTCGAGGGTCTAGGGCTCCGCGGGGGGGGCTTTCGGGCCCCCCGGCGGTTCCTATAAAGGAGGCGGTTCTCGACGAGGTTTCTGTTCGTATCGTTTGAAGAATGGACATCCTGATCAAGCTGCGGCTGTACCTCTGGCTCATGGTCCTCTGCCTGTGGGGGATCATGATCTATCAGTTCCTGGAGGACGAGACCGGGGAGCTGCCGCAGATGCGCTGGGTCACCAGCCGCATCGCCACGGCGCCGCCGCCGGCCGAGCCCGTCTCCCATGCCCAGCTCTTCCCGCCGCGCCCCGCCGAGGACCTGCTGCAGGAGCCCGCGCCGCCCTCCTCGACTTTGCCGAAGCAGGTGGACCGCGCGCGCGAAGAGGCCGCGCTCGCCGCCCTCCCGCACCTGCGCGCGCTGCCGACGACGCCCCAGCCGATCGGGCCGGCGCCGGTGGACGAGAGCGCTCCGCGCCCCGTCCCCGAACGGCCCGTGCGGCCCGCGCCCACGGCCGCGGAGCCCGCGACGCCCAAGGGCTTCCTTCGGACGCAGACGCGCCACTTCAACATCTACGCCGAAGGGACCGAGGCGCCGGCCGCCTATGTGGACGCCATCGAGAACCTCCACGCCAACCTCATGCTCGACCTCGCGGCGTTCTCCCCGTGGGCGCGCGACGAGCGCGTCTCCATCTACCTCTTCCGAAGCCAGGACTCCTACCGCCGCGTCACCGGCCGGCCGTCCTGGTCGGGCGGCGCGAGTTCGGTGAAGGGCCGCAAGATCTACCTCTACGAGAGCGAGGAGAGCATCGGCATCCTCGCCCACGAGCTCTGCCACATCTACTTCGACAGCTTCTTCCTGGGGGGACGCTCCAACCCGCTCTGGCTCAGCGAGGGCATGGCGACGCTCGTGCAGACCGAGCGCGGACTCGCGGCGCCGAACTGGCTCAAGGAGAACATGGAGGTCCTCCGCCGCGGCGGCGGCTACGCGCTCACCGAGCTCCTTTCGGTCGAGAACACGGCGGGCGCCGACGACGCGAGCGTGCGCCTCTGGTACACGCAGGCCTACAGCGTCGTGCGCTTCCTCATCCGCGCGCAGTACAAGTCCTCGTTCTTCCGCTTCTCGGCCCTCCTCAAGGACGGCGTCGCCGTGCACGACGCGCTCTACCGCGCGTACGGCATGCCCTTCAACCGCGTCAAGGCGCTCGAGTACGCCTGGCGCTACGATCTTCAGCAACACAGGATGTAGACGACCTTCCTCAACTCCTCCTCCCGCGGGAGGAGGCAGGAGGAGGGGGAACCTGCTGTTGTACCTAGCGATGGCATCCGTCCTCCCCCACCCTTCCCTCCCCCGAAGGGGAGGGAGTTAAGGAACCCAACTCCCAACGGAACCCGACACTCCCCTATAAGGTTCGCGCGCGCACCGCGCGCATCCACTACGCGCGCGTGTTCCTCACGCGCGCGATAGTACGTCGGCACCGCGCGCTCTTTTTCAACTAGGTCTTGACAAATCGCGACTCACTACCTATACTCAAGCTCCCAGTGGGGAAGAGTGGCAAAGAGTGGGGAAAAGTAGGGAACTGGGACCCCGCAGAAAAAAGAAAATGACCGTCACCATCGGACAGTACGACTACTCTCTCGACCCGAAGAACCGGGTCGTCGTACCGCCGCGCTACCGCGAAGCGCTCATCGCGGAGAAGGGCTCGCACTTCGTGCTGGCGATCGGTCAGGACGAATGCCTCTGGCTGTTCCTCCCGTCCCAATGGGAGGCGTTCCTGGACGACGCGAAGACGCATACGCAGGACATCAAGGACAAGAAGAAGGCCCGCGCCGCGAAGCGCTTCATCTTCAGCAGCGCGGTCGAGGCGCCGGTGGACGAGCAGGGCCGCGTGCTCGTCCCGCAGAACCTCAAGGATTTCGCAGGGCTCAAGAAGGACGTGGTGGTGGCCGGGGCGGGGAACAAGGCCGAGATCTGGGACCGCGCGCGCTGGCAGGAATACTCCCGCAAGCACGCCGCGCCGTCCTTCACGGAGCTCGCCAAGGACCTCGATCTCTGATGAGCACCGCGACCATGAACGAAGAATACACTCACGCACCGGTCCTCCTCGAAGAGACGGTCTCCGCGCTCGTCACCGACCGCGAAGGCCTCTACCTCGACGCGACCCTCGGGCTCGGGGGCCACGCGGAGGCGGTGCTGCGCGGCCTTCTTCCGCAGGGCCGCCTGCTCGGCATCGACCTCGACCCCGAGGCCCTCGCGCTCGCCGAGGAGCGCCTGCGCTCCTACGCGGGGCGCTGCCGCCTCGTCCAGGGCAATTTCCGCGACCTCGTCCGCATCCTCCAGAACGAGGGGTTCTTCCCGCTGGCCGGTGCCTTGTTCGATCTCGGGGTTTCCTCCCTCCAGTTCGACAAGGCGGAGCGCGGCTTCGCGATCCAGCGGGAAGGACCGCTCGACATGAGGCTCGATCCGTCGAATCCGCTCACCGCCGCCCGCATCGTCAACGAGTGGCCGGCCGAGCAGATCGAGCTGCTTCTGAGGGAATACGGGGAGGAGCGGGAAGCCGCGCGCATCGCGCGCTGGGTCGTCGACGCGCGCGCGGCGAAGCCCTTCGAGACGACCGGCGACCTCGCCGTCCTTCTCGAGTCCCGCCTGCCCCGCACCGGACGCATCCACCCGGCGACCCGGACCTTCCAGGCGCTGCGCATCGCGGTCAACGGCGAGCTCGAGAACCTGACCCGCGGCCTCGAGGACGTCCTGGGGATGCTGCGCTCCGGCGGACGGGTCGCCGCGATCTCCTTCCACTCCCTGGAAGACCGCATCGCGAAGAACGTTTTCAAGTCGTACGTGGCCTCGGGCAGCTGCCGATGGGTGACGGAAGGCGCGGTCTCACCCCAGCCGGAAGAGATCGCTCGAAATCCGCGGGCGCGGAGCGCGAAGCTCCGCGTCGTCGAGAAACTCTGAACAGGGGGGAGATCATGAAAGAGTTCTTCTTCGGCGGGACCGGCGGAAGCGAGGGGGGCGAGGGCGCGGCGCGCATGCTCCCGGCCCGCGAACAGATCATCCGGCTGATGCCCGTCGGCCCGGCCTCCGGCGCCGGCTATATCTGGCAGCGCGTCTTCCTCAAGGGACGGCCCCAGAGGCACTGAAACCGATCTGGTGGGCACCTACTCGGCGGGGTGCCCGCCGCATTTTGAATGAACCGCATCCGCGTCGTCGTCCTCGCAGCCCTCACCGCACTGGCCTTCCTGTTCCTCTGGGAGCAGGTACAGGCCGTGCGGGTGGGCTATGAGGTGGGCCGGGCCCGCAAGGAGCTGCGCCTGCAGTCGCAGACGGTCGTCCATCTGCGCATGCAGCTCGCGCGCCTGCGGGCCCCGGAGCGGATCGCCCGCGAGGCGGAGACCCGCCTGCGCATGACGCCGCCGACGCCGGAGAGTCAGATTTTCCTCGGACGCGCGCTCGCCCGGGGGGGAGAAGGGCAGGGTCTTCTCAGCTTCCTGATCCATTGAGGCGCGGTTGGAAACTCGCAGCCGCCTGGCCGTCGTCCGAACCCTCTGCATCCTCGCACTCCTTCCGCTCGCCCTGCGCCTGGCCTGGCTGCAGGTCGTCCGCCATCAGCAGCTCGAGCTGAAAGCCGCCGACGAGACGCTCGGCAGCGAGCTGATCCTCGTCCCCCGCGGCCGCATCCTCGACCGGGAAGGCCGCGTCCTCGCGGAGTCCGTCCCCGTCTCCTCCAGCTTCTGCGACTTCACCGGCGTCGAGGAGCCCGCGCGCGCCCTGCGCGCGGCGGCCAAGGCGGCCGGCGTCGACGCCGGCCCCCTGCTCGGGAAGCTGCGTCCCGGCCGGCGCTTCCTCTGGCTCAAGCGCAAGATGCTGCCGGAGGAGGCCGCCCGGCTGCGCGCCTTCCGCCTGCCCTGGGTCGGCTTCGTCGCCGACGAGCAGCGCGTCTATCCCAACGGGGAGATGCTCCGCGCGGTCATCGGCTCCGTGGACCTCGACGAGAAGGGACTCTCCGGCCTCGAGCTCGCCTACGACCGCGAGCTCAGCGGGCGCTCCTACCGCGTCCGGACGACGAAGGACCGCGCGGGCAACGCGATCGTCCAGGAGGGACCGCCCGACACCGCGCGAGCGCCGGACCTGCGCCTGAGCATCGACCGCAGCGTCCAGCACTTCGCGGAGTCGGCCGTCCGCGAAGCGGTCGTCGCGCGCCGCGCCAAGCGCGGCACCGTCGTGGTGCAGGATCCGCGCACAGGCGACCTGCTCGCCCTCGCCTCCTGGCCCCCGGACGCGCTCAAGAACCACGCGGTGCAGGACGTCTACGAGCCCGGCTCGACCTTCAAGCTCGTCGCGCTCGCCGCCGCGCTCGACAAGGGTCTCTTCCGCCCCGACGACATCGTCGACTGCGAGGGAGGCCGCTGGGAGGTCGCCAAAGGCGTCACCATCAAGGACCACGAACCCGAGACCCGCATCACCCTCTCCCAGGTCCTGGAGCGCTCGTCGAACATCGGGACGGCCAAGGTCACCCTGCGCGTCGGCGCCGGGAGCTTCCACCGCTTCTGCCGCCTCTTCGGATTCGGCTACAAGACCGGCCTGCCGCTGCCCGGCGAGAGCGCGGGGCTTCTGCCCGAGCCCAAGGAGTTCACCCCGGTGCGTCTGGCCAACGCCGGCTTCGGCCAGGGCGTCGCGGTGACGCCGCTCCAGCTCGCCGGCGCCTATTCCGCCATCGCCAACGACGGGGAGCTCCTCGCGCCCCGCCTCCTGCTCGCGCTGGGAGAGCGCGAGGCTCCCGGGCCCGTGCGCCTGCGTCAGGTGGCGTCGCCGGAGGCGGTCGCGGCCGTGCGCGACATGCTCGAGGGCGTCGTCCTGCGCGGGACCGGACAGTCGGCGCAGGTCCCCGGCTTCCGGACCGCGGGCAAGACCGGGACCGCCCAGAAGATCGACCCCGCGACCGGCCGCTACTCCCCCAACGACTACGTCTCGTCCTTCATCGGCTACCTGCCGGCCCGGGACCCGAAGCTCACCGTCCTCGTCGTCATCGACAGCCCGCGCGTCGGCTACTACGGCTCCGAGGTCGCGGGCCCCGTCTTCTCGCGCGTCGCGCGCGAGGTCCTCGCCCATCGCGGGATCCCGCCCGACGTGTCGCTGCCGCTGCGCATCCCGAGCGGACCCAACGCCTGGCGCACCGCGCCCCAGCGCCCCGCGCTCCCCGCGCGCCCCCTGGCGCCCGGCCGCGTCCAGGCCCCCGGCGGGAAGGCCGCCTCGCCCGCCCTCGGCCGCCCGAGCGGCGCATGAGGCTCGCGGAGGTCCTGCGCGGCGTCCAGCACCCGCCGCTCGGCGCCGCGGGAGACCGCGAGGCCTCCGACGTCGCCCACGACTCCCGGCGCGTCCTGCCCGGCACCGTCTTCTTCGCGCTGCCCGGCGCCCGCACCGACGGGAACCGGCATGCCCGCGAGGCCGTCGAGCGCGGCGCGGCGGCCGTGGTCAGCGAGCTCGCGCCGCCCCCGCCGCCGATGACGCTCGCGCGTCCGGGAGGAGGGGGCGCCGCCTGGGTGCAGGTCCCCGACGCGTTCGAGGCCATGAGCCGCGGGGCGAACAACTTCTTCGGCGACCCGAGCGCGGGGCTCTCCGTCGTCGGGATCACCGGGACCAACGGGAAGACGACGACGGCGTGGTTCCTCGAATCCGTGTTCAGCCGCTGCGGGAAGGTCCCCGGCCTCGTGGGGACCATCGCCCACCGCCTGCGCCACCGGGTCCTCGAGAAGGCGGCGAACACCACGCCCTACAGCCTCGACCTCCTGCGCCTGCTCGCGCGCATGCGCGAGGGCGGAGCCACGCACGTCGCGATGGAGGTCTCCTCTCACGCGCTCTCGACGAAGCGCGTCGAGGACGTCGAGTTCGACGCCGCGGTCCTCACCAACCTCCAGCGCGACCACCTCGACTTCCACAAGACGCACGAGGCCTACCTCGAGGCCAAGCTCCGGCTCTTCGAGCTCCTCGACCGGGCCTCCTCCTCGAAGCGCGAGCGCGCGGCCGTGGTCAACCGCGACGACCCGGCCTTCGCGCGCTTCGCCCGCGCGGCCGAGGGAGCCCGCCTCGTCAGCTACGGCTTCCACGAGGCCGCCGACCTCCGCGCCGAGGGCGTGGTGCTCGGCCGCCGCGGCACGACCTTCCGCCTCCGGCGCACGGGCGCGGAGGCGGCGGTCACCCTGCGCCTGCTCGGGCGCCACAACGTCTCCAACGCCCTGGCGGCGGCGGCGGCGGCGTGGGCGCTGGGCCTCCCGGAACAGGGCGTCCTGGAAGGGCTCGCGGCCCTGGAATGCGTCCCGGGCCGGCTGGAGCCCGTCGAGGCGGGCCAGGAGTTCGCCGTGCTCGTCGATTTCGCCCATACCGCCGAGGCCCTCGCCTCGGCGCTCGAGACCGTGCGCGCGCTGCCGCACCGCCGCATCGTGACCGTCTTCGGCTGCGGCGGAGACCGCGACCCCGGGAAGCGCGCGCCGATGGGAGAGGCCGCGGCCGCGGGCAGCGACGTCGTCCTCGCGACGAGCGACAACCCTCGCGGGGAGGACCCGCTCGCGATCCTCGCCGCGGTCGAGGAGGGGCTCAAGCGCGCCGGCCGGCAAAATTATAGAATCGTCCCCGACCGACGGGAAGCGATCCGCGAGGCCGTGCGCCTGGCCCAGCCCGAGGACCTCGTCCTCATCGCCGGGAAGGGGCACGAGGACCATCAGATCCTGCGCGAGCGCACCGTGCGCTTCGACGACCGCGAGGTCGCCCGCGAGGCCCTGAAGGACCTGGGCCGATGCTGACGGCAGAGGAGAGGATGGAACTGACGCTGACCTGGGGAGACTTCGCGCGCGCCGCCGGCGGACGGCTCCTGCGCGGCCGCCCCGACGCCCCCGTGCGCTCCCTCTGCACCGACAGCCGGCTCCTGCGCCCCGGAGAGGCCTTCCTCGCGCTCAAGGGGGAGCGCTTCGACGCCCACGCCTTCCTCAACGAGCACGCCGCTCGCGCCGCCGGCGGCTGGATCGTGCGCGCCGGCGCGCCGCTGCCCGCCCTCCAGCCGCCCTGCGTGCTCGAGGTCCCCGACACGCTGAAGGCCCTCTCCGACGCCGCGGCGGAGCACCGCTCCCGCTTCACCCTCCCCGTCGTGGGGCTCACCGGCACCAACGGCAAGACCACGACCAAGGAGATGCTCCGCGCCGTCCTCGCCCGCCGCGGGAAGGTCTGCGCGACCGAGCTCAACTTCAACAACGAGGTCGGCCTGCCCATGACCGTGCTGGGCCTGCGCGCCGAGCACGCCTTCGCCGTCTTCGAGATGGGGGCCTCCCGCCCGGGGGACATCGCGTACCTCTGCCGGGCGGCCCGACCGACGCTCGGCGTCCTCACGAACATCGGCGCGGCCCACCTCGAGTACTTCGGCAGTCTCGAGCGCGTGTTCAAGACCAAGGCGGAGCTCTTCGAAGCGCTGCCGGCCGACGCCCCCGCGGTGCTCAACGCCGACGACCCCTATCTCTGCCGCCTGCTGCCGGGCCTCGGCGCGCGCGCGGTCACCTTCGGCTTCGGCGCGGAGGCGCGCGTGCGCGCGCTCCCGGCCGAGGCCGGGGAGATCGCCCTGCGCCTGCCCGACGGAGAGGCCCGCGCCCGTCCGGGGGGGCCGATCGGGCGTCCCCACCGCCTCGACGCGGCGGCGGCGGCCGCCGCCGCCCACGCGCTCGGCTTCTCCGCCGCGGAGATCGCCGCCGGCCTCGCGGATTTCCGCCCGGCGCCGCTGCGCTTCGCGCAGCGCGCGCATGCGAGCGGAGCCTGGCTGCTCGTCGACGCCTACAACGCCAACCCGGACTCGATGCGGGCCGGGGTGGAGACCTTCCTGGAGACCGCCCCGCCCGGCCGGCGGGTCCTCGTGCTCGGCGACATGCGCGAGCTGGGCCCGGAGTCGCCGCGCTTCCACCGCGAACTGGGCCGCTGGCTCGCCGGCCTCCCGCTCTCCGCCGTCCTCCTCGCCGGGCCCCTGAGCGCCGAGACCGCCGAGGGGCTGCGGGAGAAGGGCGCCCGCTTCGAGATCCTCCACGCTCCCGACGCCGACGGGCTGCGAGACGCCCTGCGCGGCCTGCTCGCACCCGCCGTCAGCGTCTACTTCAAGGCCTCGCGCGCCATGCGCCTGGAGGCCCTCGCGGAGGCGCTCTGATGCTCTATTATCTCCATCTGCTGCGTGAGTCCTGGGGCCCGCTCAACGTCTTCCGCTACATCACCTTCCGCAGCGGCGGCGCCATGCTGACCGCCCTCGGGATCTCCCTGCTCTTCGGGCCCTCCCTCATCGCCCTGCTGCGCGAGAAGAAGATCGGCCAGCAGCAGCGCACCGACGGTCCCAAGAGCCACCTCGCCAAGCACGGCACGCCGACGATGGGAGGCCTGCTCATCCTCCTCGCGCTGACCCTCTCGACCCTGCTCTGGATGCGGCCCGACGTCCGCTTCACCTGGATACTCCTCTTCGTCACCGCCGCGCTGGGGGCGGTCGGCTTCTGGGACGACTACCTCAAGCTCGTGCGCAAGGACCCGCGCGGGGCGCCCTCGCGGCTCAAGTTCGCCGTCCAGATCGCCGCGGCGGTCGTCGTCGTCGCCTGGCTCGCGGTGCGCCCGCCCAACGGAGACTACGTCGACTCCCTGCTCGTCCCCTACACCAAGGGACTCTACGTCGCGCTGGGCTCGCTCTACTTCGTGCTCGGCGTACTGATCATCGTCGGCTCCTCCAACGCGGTGAACCTCACCGACGGACTCGACGGGCTGGCGGCCGGCTCGATCATCTTCTGCGCCATCGCCTACGGCGTGTTCGCCTACACGGCCGGCAACGCCAAGTTCGCCGACTACCTGCGGATCATCCACGTCGAGAACGCCGGAGAGATCGCCGTCTTCTGCGCCGCCCTCATCGGCGCCTGCCTCGGCTTCCTCTGGTTCAACGCCTACCCGGCCGAGGTCTTCATGGGCGACACCTCCTCGCTCTTCCTCGGAGGCGTCATCGGCACCATCGCGCTCTGCGTCAAGCAGGAGCTCATCCTCCCGGTCGTCGGCGGGGTCTTCGTCGTCGAGACCCTCTCCGTCATCCTCCAGATGGGCTCCTACAAGCTCCGGGGCGGCAAGCGCGTCTTCCGCATGGCCCCCATCCACCACCACTTCGAGCTCGGCGGGGTCGCGGAGTCCAAGGTCACCGTCCGCTTCTGGATCACCTGCATCGTGCTCATGCTGGCCGCCCTGGCCTCGCTGAAGGTGCGCTGAGTTGAAGAAGCGGAAGGCGGCGAAAAAGTCTGCGGCGCGCGGGAAGAAGGCGCCTCCGCGCAAGGCGGCGAGAAAGGCGCCCGTCCGCCGGCCCAGGCCGGCGCCGCCCCAGGACCGGTTCCTCCCCGCCGCCTGGAAGGGCAAGCGCGCCCTCGTGCTCGGCCTGGGACGCTCGGGCTTCCACGCCGCCGTCCTGCTGCGCCGCAAGGGCTTCCGCGTCCTCGTCCAGGACGACAAGCAGCGCCGCGACCTCCCGTTCGCCGACAAGCTGCCCGAGGGCGTCGTCCTCGAGGCGGGCGGCCGCATGGAGAAGGTCCTCACCTGCGGCTTCGCGGTGAAGAGCCCCGGCCTCCTGCCGGGAGCGAGCGTGCTCGCGAAGCTGAAAGAGGCGGGCATCCCGGTCTTCAGCGAGCTCGAGGTCGCCCTCGCCTTCTGCCCGCCCGACGTCCGCGTCGTGGCGGTGACGGGGACCAACGGGAAGACCACGACGGCGCACCTGACCGAGGCCGTCTTCCGAGCCGCGCGCCGCCGCGTCCATCTCGTCGGGAACGTCGGGACCCCGCTCTCCGCCGAAGCCGCCCGCGTCCGGAAGGGAGACGTCCTCGTCCTCGAGGTCTCGAGCTACCAGCTCGAGGACAGCCGCCGGTTCCGTCCGTCCTCGGCGGCGATCCTCAACATCACCTCCGACCACGTCGACCACCACGGCAGCATGGCCGCGTACGTCGCGGCGAAGGCCCGGGTCTTCCGCGACATGGACCGCGGAGGCGTCTGCGTCTTCAATTCGGCCGACCCTCTCTGCTTCGGGCTCGCCCGGACCTGCCGGGCCCGCCGCCTCCTCTTCGCGCTCTCGCCCTCGACGGCGGGCTCGGCCTGGGTCGAGGGGGGGAAGATCTTCGCGCGCCTGCCGGGCGAGAAGAAGCCCCGGAAGCTCGCGCCCCCGCGGCTCCCCGGCGACCACAACCTCGAGAACGCGATGGCGGCCGCCCTCCTCGCCCTCTCGCAGAAGGTCCCCGACGCCGCCATCGCGAAGGCCTTCCGCGCCTTCCGCGGCGTCGAGCACCGCATCGAGGACTGCGGGAGCCACCACGGACTCGACTGCATCAACGACTCCAAGGCCACGAACGTCGACTCCACCCTCGTCGCGCTCAAGAGCCTCGACGAGCGCGCCGGGAAGATCCTCCTCATCCTCGGCGGGCTGGCCAAGCCCGGCGGCTTCGCCGCGCTGCGCCCGCTCGTCTCCCGCTGCGCGAAGGCGGTGCTCACCATCGGCAGCGCGGCCGCCAAGATCGAAGAGGACCTCGCCGGCGCCGCGCCCGTCTTCCCCTGCGAGACCCTCGCGCAGGCCGTCGAGGTGGCCTTCCGCATCGGGCAGAAGGGCGAGACGCTCCTGCTCTCTCCCGCCTGCGCCTCGATGGACCAGTTCAGGGACTTCGAGCACCGCGGCCGCGCCTTCAAGGAGCTGGTCGAGACGACGAAGCCGCGATGATCCCCCGCGCGCGCCGCCGCGACGCGCAGTCCGACTACGGCCTGCTCCTGGCCGCCCTCCTCCTGCTCGGCTTCGGTCTCATGATGATGTGGTCCGCGAGCGCGATCCTCGCCGACCAGCAGATGCACGACTCCCTCTTCTTCCTCAAGCGCCAGGGCCTCTTCGCCGCCGTCGGCCTCATGCTCATGGCCTTCTTCGCCCGCACCGACTACCACCGCCTGCGCGGCTGGGTCTGGCCGGCCTTCTTCGTGAGCGTCCTCCTGCTGGCGGCGGTGCTCTTCATGCCCCCGGTGGCGGGGGTGCGCCGCTGGATCCGCCTCGGGCCCTTCGGGCTCCAGCCGGCCGAGTTCGCGAAGCTCTCGGTCATCCTCTTCATCGCGGATTTCGTCGACCGCAAGAAGAGCCGCATCGGCTCCCCGCTGATCGGCCTCCTCGTCCCGCTCGGGGTGGTCGCCGTCCCGCTGGTCCTCATGGGCCTGGAGCCCGACCTCGGCACGCCGGCGCTCATCTTCGCGACGGTCATCCTCACCCTGTTCATCGGCGGCGCCCGCGTCTCCTACGTGCTCGGCGCCATCCTGGCGGCCGTCCCGATCGTCATCGTCGAGCTCCTGCGCAAGCCCTACCGCCGCAAGCGCCTGCTCACCTTCCTCGACCCCTTCGAGCAGGCCCAGGGCGCGGGCTACCAGCTCGCGCAGTCGCTCATCGCGGTCGGCTCGGGGGGCTGGTTCGGGAAGGGCCTCGGCGCCTCCCAGCTCAAGCTCATGTACCTCCCCGCCCCGCACACCGACTTCATCTTCCCCATCGTCTGTGAAGAGCTCGGCTTCGTCGGCGCCCTCGCGGTCCTCGCCCTCTTCGCCTCCCTGCTCATGCGCGGGCTCCGGGCCGCGCGGCACGCCCCCGACCTCTTCGGCAGCCTCCTCGCCTCCGGCCTCACGCTCCTGCTGGTCCTGCAGGCCTTCTTCAACGTCGCGATGTCCATCGGCCTCATCCCCACCAAGGGCATCCCCCTGCCCTTCTTCTCCTACGGCGGCTCCTCCCTGCTCGTGAGCCTCTGTGCGGTGGGGATCCTGCTCAACATCTCCCGCCAGGGCGCGAGCCCGACGCGCTGAGCGGGATTTCCCGCTGGGAAATCCCGGCCAAAAACTGGCATGATTGGGCCATGCGCATCGTCATCGCCTGCGGGGGGACCGGCGGCCATTTCTACCCCGGCTACGCGCTCGGACGCCGTCTGCGCGAGCGCGGCCACGAAGTCCTCTTCGTGTTGCGCAGCGACGACCCCGCGGCCGCGCGCCTCGAGGCCGACGACCTCCCGTACGCGGAGCTCGACCTGCGCGGCCTGCCCCGCAAGGTCTCCACCGAGCTCCTCGCGTTCCCCTGGCGCCTGGGACGCAGCGTCCTGGCGGCGCGCGCGCTGATCCGCGCCTGGCGGCCCTCCGCGGCCGTCGGGATGGGGGGCTACCTGACCTTCCCGCTCGGGGCCGCCGCGCGCTCGTGCGGGATCCCGGTCGTGCTCCATGAATCCAACGCCGTGCTCGGCCTGGCGGTCCGCGCGATCCTCCCCTTCGCCGACGCCCTCGCCCTCGGCCTCCCGCTCTGCGACCCGGGCGCCGCGCCCGGAGCGACGCTCACCGGCACGCCGGTGCGCTCCGGCTTCTCGAAACTCCCCGACTCGACCGAGGCCCGCCGCCGGCTCTCCCTCGAGCCCGAACGGGCGACCCTCCTGGTCTTCGGCGGCTCCCAGGGAGCCCGCGCGGTGAACCGGGCCGCCCCCGCGGCGCTCGCGCGCCTGCGCGCCGAGGGCGTCCGTCCGCAAGTCCTCCACCTCGCCGGGCGCGCGGAGGCGGAAGAGACGTCGCGCCTCTATCGTGAAGCCGGACTCCCCGAAGCGCGCGTCCTTCCCTATCTCGAGGATATGCCGGCCGCGTACGCGGCCGCCGACGTCGTGCTCTGCCGAGCCGGCGCCGCCACCCTGGCCGAACTGGCGGCCGCGCGCCGCGCGGCGGTCCTCGTCCCCTACCCCAGCGCCGCCGCCGGGCACCAGGAGCGCAACGCCCGCGTGCTCGAGACGGCAGGCGCCGCGCGGATGCTCAAGGAACCCTTCCCGCCGGAGGCCCTCGCCGACCGCCTGCGCGAGCTTTTCTCCGACGCGGCCCTGCGCGCGCGGATGGCGGACGCCTACGCCCGCATCGGGCTGCCCTCCGCGAAGGAGAGCGCTTCGGCCCTCGCCGACCTCGTCGAAAAGGTCGTGCGCGCGCACCCGCGGAGGAACGCGTGAAGCGTCCCTGCCGACGGCCTCGGATCCTCGTCGTCAACGACGACGGGCTCCCGGGCGCCGGCCTGCTTCCCCTCATCGCGGTGCTCTCCGGATTGGGAGAGGTCGTCGCGGTGGTCCCGGAGGGGGAACGCTCCGCGGTGAGCCACTGCCTCACCCTGCGCCATCCGCTGCGCATGCGCGAGGTGCGCGCCGGCCTCTACGCCGTCGACGGGACCCCGGCGGACTGCGCGCGCCTGGGGCTCCTCGAGGTCCTCAAGGGCCGGGCCGACCTCGTCGTCTCCGGGATCAACGACGGCTACAACCTGGGCTCCGACGTCGTCTACTCGGGCACGGTCGCCGGCGCCCTCGAAGGGGTCCTCCTCGGCGCGCCCGCCCTCTCCGTCAGCCGGGGCCGCTCGCGCCGCTCCCGCGACTTCATCCCCGCGGCCGAAGCCGCAGGCAAGGTCGCGGCCCGCATCCTCGCGCGCGGCCTGCCTCCGGGCGTCTGCCTCAACGTGAACGTCCCCGCCCTGCCGAAGGCGCGGCTGAAGGGTTTCCGGACCGCGCGGCTCGGACGCCGCCTCTACTCGAAGAAGGTCGAGGTCCGGCGCGACCCCAACGGGAAGCGCTATTTCTGGCTCTCCGGCCCGTACGTCTCCAGCGTCCTGGAACCGGGCACCGACGTACGCGCGGTCGCCGACGGCTTCGTCTCCGTGACCCCGCTGAACATCGACCACACCTATCTTCCCATGATGGACGAGCTGCGCACATGGTCCTTCTAGAAGCCATCCAGAAACCCCGCTGCGCCTGCAAACGCGGCTTTCGGCCTCCGGCGTCGTTGCTCGAACCGCCGCGTACCTCCAGTAGTGTCATCCTCCTGACCTCTATCCTCCTTGGGCTGACGCCCGCCGCGCAGGCCGCGGAGCCGACAGCCTCCGTCGACCTCTCCTCCGCCTCGGCGCCCGCCGTCATCTCCACCCCGACAGTCACCGTTCCCAACACCCCATCTCCGGCTCCGACGCCGGAGCCGGAGATGATTTTTGTAGCGATGGGGGACATCCGCCTCGATGGCCCGGAGGGCCGGGCCTTTGCGGAGAACGGCCCCTCGGCCCCGGCCTCGGCCGTCCGGCGCTGGCTCGAGGGCGACGTCCTCTTCGGGAACCTCGAGACCTCCGTCTCCCGGCGGGGAGCGCCGACGCGGGGGAAGACCTTCACCTTCCGCGCCCCGCCCGAGAACATCGCCATCCTGCGCGCGACGGGATTCACGGTCCTCAACCTGGCCAACAATCACGTCATGGACTACGGGCCCGAGGCCTTCCTCGACACCCTGCGCCTCCTCGACGAGGGCGGCTTCCGCCGGGTGGGCGCCGGGCGCGACCTCGGCGAGGCCGTGCGCCCGGTCTTCTTCGAGCGCGGCGGACTGCGCGTCGGCCTGCTCGCCTTCACGAGCACGCACCCCGAAGAGGCCTGGGCCCGGCGCGAGCGCCCCGGCGTCGCGTATTCGGGCGACGCGCGCGTGCCCGAATGGATCCGGCTCGCGAAATCCTCCTGCGACGTCCTCCTCGTCTCCTTCCACGGAGGGACGGAGAAGGCGGAAGACCCCAACGAGATCCAGCGCGCCTTCGGCCGCCTCGCGGTCGACGCCGGCGCGGACGCCGTGATCGGACACCACCCGCACGTCCTTCAGGCGGTCGAACTCTACAAAGGCCGCCCCATCCTCCACAGCATCGGCAACGGTCTCTTCGTCTCCCCGACCCCGGTCACGCGCTGGAGCGCGCTCGCGCGCATCCGCATAGGACGCCGCGGCGTCCTCGGCGTGGAGTTCGTGCCGACCGACACCTGGTCCGACGGCCGCCTGCGCCCGGCCCCCGACTCCGCGGACATCGTCCGCGCGGCGCTCGACCGCGACGGGACCCTGAGCGCCCATCCCGAGCTCTTCCGCCTGGCGGACCCGCGATGAGCGTCGCCCTCGACGAAGCCGCCTTCCGCGCCGAGGCCGAGCGCCGCGGAGGCGCCGTCCTCGCCCTCGCCGTCGACGAACTCGAGACGGTCCGGCGAACGCGCGGAGAGCCGACCGCGCGCCGCCTCCTCGGCCGCCTCGAGCTCTCCCTCCACGCGCTCCTCTCAGAGGGGGAGCTCGCCGGGCCTTTCGAGGGGGGCCTCGCGCTGAGCCTGCGCGCGGAGGACGCGCGCGCGCGCGCCGCGGAGCTGCTGCGCCGCCTGCGAGAGGAGTTCCGCTTCCCCGTGAGCCTCGGCCTCGCCGCGGGCGGGGACCCCCGCGACCTCTGCGAGCGCGCCGCCCGGGCCCTGCGCGAAGCGGTCGATGCGGGGGGGAACCGGCTGCACCTGCACGCGGGAGGGGCCCTGGAGGCCGCCGCGGCCCCGGCCGGCGGCGGCGCGCCCGAGAACGCTCTCGCCGAGCGCTACCAGAAGCTCGTCCTCCTCAACCATTTCGCGCTCGGCCTCTTCGCGAAGGAGTCGCTCGAGGCCTCCCTCGGCGCGGTCGGGCACAACGTCCTGGCCCTGACGGGCGCCAAGTACTTCGGCGTGCACCGCATCGAGGGTTCGTCCCTCCAGGCCCTGCACCGCATGGGCGACGCGCGCTTCCGGACCGAGGAGGCCGCTGGGGCGGAGCGCGCGCTCATCGAGCAGGTCCGCCGCGAGCGCAAGCCCGCCGCCCTCACGCGCGAGGAGATCGGCCTCTTCGCCATGCCCGCGGCGGCGGCCGGCGCTGACTCCCATCTCGCCGGGATCGTCGTCGTCGGCTTCCCGCGCTCCGCCGGCGTCAGGACCGACGCGGCCTCCCACGCCCTCGAGGAGGTCGCACGCCTCCTCTACAACGCCCTCGTCCTCGAAGGCGAGCTGCGCCGCGAACGCACCCTCGCCGCGATGCTCGACCAGTCGGCCGACCCCGTCATCCTCATGGACCTCGAAGGCCGGATCACCCTCTGGAGCCGTACCGCCGCCGAGTTCTTCGGGCACGCGGCCGAGAGGACGCTCCGACAGCCGCTCGAGGAGCTGCTCGTCCCCGCCGACCGCCGCGTGGAACACCGCAAGGCCGCGGCCAGGGCCCTCGAGCGCGGGACCCTGCGCGACCACGAGACCCTCTACCTGCGGGCCGACGGAGAGCTCGTCCCCGTCGAGCTCACGATGACGCGCATCGACGACGAGAAGGACCGCCCGTTCGCGCTGCTCCTGATCGTGCGCGACCTGCGCCGCCGCCAGGAGCTCGAGCGCCTCAAGACCGAGCTCGTCAACGTCGTCAGCCACGAGCTGCGCGGTCCTCTGACCTCCATCCGCGGCTTCTCCGAGACCCTGCTCGAGTACGGAGAGAAGATGACCCGGGAGGAGCGCGGGAAGCAGCTCGAGGTCATCGCCCGAGAGTCGGCCCGTCTCGCGCGCCTCCTCACCGATTTCCTGGACGTCTCGCGCCTCGAGTCCGGCGGCGCCCGGCTGGAGCGGGCGCCGGCCGACCTCGCCGAGCTCGCCGCGCGCGTCGCCGAGACCTTCGCCGGGCACCCCTCGGGGGTCCGCGTCGAGCTCGACTTCGAGAGCGGCCTGCCGAAGGCCTCCGTCGACGCCGACGGGATCCAGCGCGTCCTCCTCAACCTCGTCGGGAACGCGCTCAAGTACTCGCCCAGAGGCGGTCGCGTGCTCATCGCCGGCCGCCGCAGGGACGATGAGCTCGAGTGCTCGGTCGCCGACGAGGGCCCCGGCATCCCGGAGGCCGCGCGCGGCCGCATCTTCCAGCGCTTCTTCCGCGCCGGCGACGAGGCGACCCGCCGCCTGCAGGGCGCCGGACTCGGCCTCTACATCGTCAAGGGCATCGTCGAAGCCCACGGAGGGAGCATCGGCTTCGACAGCCCCGGCCGCGGCACCCGCTTCTGGTTCCGTCTTCCTCTCGCCTGAAAAATCCGGCGCATTCCCTCGCCAGCCGATGAATCCCGCTGCGCCGGATTTCCCAGGCGAATCGATTCGGACGAGCGTCACCTAACCCCGTCGAAAACGAAGCCCTCCGGCAATCCCCGTCCGGGGATTGCCGGACGTCGGCTTTTTCGGTAGACTCCGCCCATGACCCTTTCCCAGCTCCATCGCTTCGCCCTCCTGCGCACCCTGCCCAAGACGCAGCTTCAGCGCATCCTCAAGCTCGCGAAGACGCGCGACTTCGCCGCCGGCCAGCTCGTGTTCTCGAAGTCCGAGACCGCCAACCACATCTTCTTCGTCGTCTCGGGACGGGTGAAGATCTACTGCCAGTCCCCGGCGCGCAAGCGCAAGACCTTCGCCTACCTCTCGGCGGGGGACATCTTCGGCGAGATGGGCCTGCTGCTCCATGCGCCCCGTTCCGCCTCCGCCCAGGCCGTCATCCCCTCGCGCCTGCTCATCATCCGCAACCGGGACTTCGAGCGCTTCCTCCTCTCCGACCCCAACGTGACCCTCACCCTCCTGCGCACGGTCGCGGAGCGGCTGCGCCACGCCGACGACGAGATCGAGAGCCTGCTCTTCCGCAACATCCTCGGCCGCGTCTCAAAGACGCTCCACGACCTCGCCGCCCACTGCGGCCGCCCGCAGCGCCGCGGCGTCCTGCTCCAGGAGCGCTATACGCACCAGGAGCTCGCCGACCTCGTCGGGACGACGCGCGAGCCGCTCTCCCGCGCGCTCGCGATGCTGCGCAGCGCCCAGATCGTGGACACCCACGAGGGCCGCTTCTTCATCCCCGACCCTAAGAAGCTCGCGGGGATGATCCGCGACTCCGTCGTCGCCGGCTGACGCGATGTCCTCGAAGATCCAGAGCGTCCGCGGCTTCCGCGACCTCCTGCCGCCCGAGTCCGAGCGCACGGCCGCCCTCGAGGCGCTCGCGCGCGCCGCGCTCGCGCGCTACGGTTTCCGCGAGCTCCGCCTGCCGACCGTCGAGAACCACGAGCTCTTCGTGAAGTCGACCGGCGAGACCACCGACATCGTCGAGAAGGAGATGTTCGCCTTCGAAGACGCCGGCGGACGCCGGCTGGCCCTGCGCCCCGAGGGGACCCCGGGGGCGGTGCGCGCCTTCCTGCAGCACTCCCTCTCGCAGGGCGGACCGGCCTGCAAGCTCTACTATGTCGGCTCGATGTTCCGCGCCGAGCGCCCGCAGGCCGGACGCTACCGCGAGTTCGAGCAGATCGGCGCCGAGACCCTGGGCAACCCCCACCCCGCCGCCGACGTCGAGTCCATCCTGGCGCTCAAGGCCGTCTTCGACGCGGCCGGGCTCGAGGGGCGCGTGAAGCTCCGTCTCAACAACCTCGGCTGCGACGAGGACCCCTCCTGCCGCCCGGGCTTCCGCGCCCGCCTGAAGGAGTACCTCTCGGCCCGCGAGGCGGAGCTCTGCGAGAGCTGCCGGCGCCGCGTCGGACGCAACCCGCTGCGCGCTCTCGACTGCAAGGCCGACGGTCCGCGCCTCGCCGCCGACGCTCCCCGCCTGGAGCCCTGCGCCGCCTGCGCGGCCCACGTCGGGACGGTCTCTCGCGCGCTGAGCGCCGAGGGCTGCGCCCACGTCTACCCGGACGCGAACCTCGTGCGCGGTCTCGACTACTACACCCGCACCGTCTTCGAGTTCACCGCCGCGGGCGTCGGCGCTCAGGACGCGCTCGCCGGCGGAGGCCGCTACGACGGGCTCGTCGGCTCCATGGGCGGCCCGGCGACGCCCGCCGTCGGCTGGGCGCTCGGCGTCGAGCGCACGCTCATGGCGGCCCTGGCCGCCGACCCCGAAGGGGCGGCGCTGCGCCGCGCCATGCCCGCCGAGAAGCCCGACGTCTTCGTCGCGCTCCAGGGACGCGGAGACGAGGCCGACGCCGCGGGGATGCGCCTGCTCGAGGCCGTGCGCCGCGCCGGCCTGCGGGCGGCGGGGGGGCTCTTCGCCTCCAGCCTCAAGGCGCAGATGCGCGAGGCCAACCGCTGTGGCGCCCGCTTCGTGGCCATCCTCGGCGAAGAGGAGCTCAAGAGCGGCGCGTGCACGCTCAAGGACATGACCGGCGGCGCGGAACGCCGCGTCGCGCTCGACGAAGTCGCCGCCGCCGCCCGCGCGGCCTGAGGGACGCCATGCAAAAATACAGGACGCTTTGGTGCGGAGAGATCGGCGCGGACCGCGTCGGCAAGGAGGTCCACCTGGCCGGCTGGGTCAACGCCCGGCGCGACCACGGCGGGCTCTATTTCTTCGACCTGCGCGACCGCACCGGCGTCGCCCAGGTCGTCGCCGACCCCGCGCAGAAGGAGGCGTTCGCGGCGGCCGGAGCGCTCGGCGCGGAGTTCGTCGTCAGCGTGCGCGGCCGCGTCGAGAAGCGCCCCGCGGGCCGCGAGAACCCGAAGATCCCGACCGGGCTCTACGAGCTCCACGCCCACGAGATCACGGTCCTCAACGTCTCCAAGACCCTCCCGTTCGAAGTCCAGGACGACGTCGTCGCCAACGAGGACACGCGCCTGAAGTACCGCTTCATCGACCTGCGCCGCCCCCGCATGTACGGGAACCTGCGCGTGCGCCACCAGGCCGCCGCCGCCGCGCGCCGCTTCCTCGACGGACGCGGCTTCATCGAGGTGGAGACTCCCATCCTCGCGAAGTCCACTCCGGAAGGGGCGCGCGACTTCCTCGTGCCCTGCCGCATCAACCCCGGCACCTTCTACGCGCTTCCGCAGTCCCCTCAGATCTTCAAGCAGATCCTCATGGTCTCCGGCGTCGAGCGCTACTTCCAGTTCTCCCGCGCCTTCCGCGACGAGGACCTGCGCGCCGACCGCCAGCCCGAGCACACGCAGATCGACGTCGAGATGTCCTTCATCGGCGAGGACGAGGTCCATCGCCTCGTCGAGGGGATGATGGCCGACATCTTCAAGGCGACCCTCGGCGTGGAGATCGCCGCCCCGTTCATGGCGCTCGACTACTCCGAGACGATGGCCCGCTTCGGCTCCGACAAGCCCGATCTGCGCTACGACCTCGAGATCGCCGACCTCACCGAGGACTTCCGCGCGAGCGCCTTCAAGGTCTTCGCCGAAGCCGCGAAGTCGGGCGGCGTCGTGCGCGCGCTGCCCGCGGCGGCCGGCCCCGAGGGGAAGGCTCTCAACCGCGCCGACCTCGACAAGCTCACGGACCTCGTCAAAGCCCTGGGCGCCAAAGGCCTGGCCTGGATCCGCTGGAAGGACGAGGGGGGGACGGTCGTGGCCGACTCTCCCATCGCCAAGTTCCTCACGCCCTCGGAGCTCGACGCCCTGAAGAAGCGCTTCGCTCCGAAGGCCGGGGACGCCCTGCTTTTCGGCGCCGGGCCCGCGGCCGACGTCTCCGCGCACCTGGGAGCGCTGCGCAAGGAGCTCATCGCGAAGCTCGGCCTCAAGCCGGCGCGGCCCTGGGCGCTGCTCTGGGTGCGGCACTTCCCGCTGCTCGAGAAGGACGCCGAGACCGGAAACTGGACCTTCACCCACAACCCTTTCACCGCGCCGCTCGACGAGGACATCCAGAAGCTCGAGAGCGACCCGGGGAGCGTGCGCTCCTACCAGTACGACCTCGTCGTCAACGGCGTCGAGCTCGGCTCCGGCTCCGTGCGCAACCACCGCGTCGACATCCAGGAGAGGATCTTCGCGCTCATGGGCTACGGCAAGGAGGAGATGCGCGAGCGCTTCGGCCTCCTGCTCAACGCGCTCGACTACGGCGCGCCCCCGCACGGCGGCATCGGCATCGGCTTCGACCGCCTCTGCGCGCTCCTGCGCGGCGAGGACTCCATCCGCGAGGTCATCGCCTTCCCGAAGACCCACAAGGGCTTCGACCTCATGAGCTCGGCGCCCTCGAAAGTCTCGGCGCGCCAGCTCAAGGAACTCCAGATCAAGGTCGAGCTCCCTCCTGCGCCCGACAGCGAACGCCGTCCCTGAGGCCGCGCGCGGCGGGAGGGTCTTCCTCCTCCTGCTGCTCCTCGCGGCCGTCTTCGCCGCCTACCTCCCGTCGCTGGGCGGCGGCTTCCTCTGGGACGACGACCTCTACGTCGAGCGCAACGCGGCGCTGAAGGCGCCCGCCGGCGAGGCCTTCCTGCGCATCTGGGTGAAGCCCAGGACCCCGCAGTACTACCCGCTCGTCTTCAGCTCCTTCTGGGTCGAGCGCCGCCTCTGGGGCCTGCACCCGGCGGGCTACCGCGCCGTCAACGCGGCCCTGCACGCGGGGAACGCGCTGCTCCTCTCGGAGGCCCTCGCCGTCCTCGCCGTGCCCGGCGGCTGGGCCGCCGCCCTCCTCTTCGCGCTCCATCCGGTGCACGCGGAGACGGCCGCCTGGATCGCCGAGCGCAAGAACCTGCTCTCGACCCTCTTCTATCTCCTCGCCTTCCTCTCCTACTGGGCCTTCCGGAACGCGGCGGGGCAGCGCCGCCGACGGCTCTACGCGGCGGCCCTCGGGCTCTTCCTCTGCGCGCTCTGGAGCAAGACGGTCGCCTGCACCCTGCCCGTCGCGATCCTCCTCGCGCTCGCCTGGAAGGAGGACCGCCGCCCCGGCTGGCAGGACCTCCGGCCGCTGCTGCCCTTCTTCGCGTTCGGCGGAGCCCTCGGCCTGGTCACGGTCTGGTACGAGGCCCATCGCGTCGGGGCGCAGGGCGCCGCATGGGCCCTGGGCCCCTTCGAGCGCCTTCTCCTCGCCGGCCGCATCCCCTGGTTCTATCTCGGCAAGCTGGCGTTCCCGCACCCGCTCTCCTTCGTCTATCCGCGCTGGGCGCTCGACCCGGGCGGCCTCACGCAGTGGGCGCCGCCGGCCGCCCTCGCCGTCCTCTTCGCCGGCCTCCTGGCGCTGCGCCGCCGCGCCGAGGCGCGCGCGGCGCTCTTCGCCCTCGCCTTCTTCGTCGCGACGCTCTTCCCGGCTCTCGGGTTCTTCAACGTCTACCCGTTCCGTTACTCCTTCGTCGCCGACCACTTCCAGTACCTCGCCAGCGCCGGTCCGCTCGCCCTGCTGGCCGCCGGGCTCATGCGCCTGCGCCGGCCCTGGGGCGGGGCGCTCGCCGCCGTCCTCGCCGCCGCCCTGCTCGCGCTGACCTTCATGCGCTCGCGCGCCTACCGCAGTCTCGAGGAGCTCTGGAAGGACACGCTCGCGAAGAACCCCGCGGCCTGGATCGCCCGCAACAACCTCGGGAAGCTCTACCTCGAGCAGGACCGGCTCGGAGACGGGATGGACGAGTTCGCGAAGGCGGCCGAGCTCTTCCCGGAGGGAGCGGAGATCTTCAACAACCTCGGCGTCGCCTTCATCCGCGCGGGCCAGCCGCAGAAGGCCGTCGAAAAGCTCGGCCGCGCGCTCGCGCTCAAGCCGGGCTACTCGGACGCGCGCTTCAACCTCGGCGTCGCCCTCGATGCGCTCGGGCTGCCGAACGACGCGCTGGCCCAGTACGCGGCGGTCCTCAAGACGGAGCCCGATCGGGGAGAGGCGCGCTACAACTACGCGCTCGACCTGTTGCGCCTGGGCCGTCCGGGCGAGGCCCTCCCGCACCTGCGCGAGGCCGCACGGACCAACCCCATCCCGCACTCCTTCAACAACCTCGGGGCGGCACTGGCGATGACGGGGGACTACGCGGGGGCGCAGGAGTGCTTCCGGCAGGCCCTGCGCCTCGACCCGAAGAACGCCGAAGCCGCCGCGAACATCCAGAGACTCCCTAAGCACTAAATCAAGACCCCTCTCCCGCCACGCGGGAGAGGGGTGAGCGCGCACCGCGCGCGGGGTGAGGGGCGTTCCCAGCCCTAGCAAACCTCTGGTTCGCGGCTGGGAACGCCCGTGAGCAGGTCGCGCACCCCGTGGAACGCGAGCGCGGCGAGTCCCTCGAAGAGCCCGACGCAGACCCCCGCGTCCACGATGCCGTGCCAGGGCTGGCGGAGGCCGTGGACGAGGACGATGAGGACGATCATCGTCGCGGTGAGCCCCCAGGAAAGCCGGAGTCGGCGCGCCGGCGCGGCGAAGAAGCTCATGCAGAAGAAGGGAGCGAGCGCGGCCCGCACGGGCGTCGGCGCGCGCAGGAGATGGAGCGCGCGCGCCGCGACGCGGGGAGCGAAGCTCCGGACGAGGCCCCGGCAGCCCATGCCGTAGCCCATGAGCAGACAGACGAGCGCGAAGGCCGTCCAGTGCGCCGCGTCCATGCCGGAGCGCATGCCCTCCAGCGCCGGCGGCGCCATGCGCCCCACCGCGCTGCAGAGGAGCAGTGCGACGCCGAAGAGGCCCCAAGCGGCGGCGAAACGACCCAGCGGCGTGACGGAGTCGGAGTCTGCGGGCATGGGAGTATTATAACGGGCGCGGCCGGAACGACAAGGCCTAGGATAGCCGGTCAGCGGTTCGATCCCGGCCCTACACCCACCACTTTAAAACCGAAGGGCCCCCGTGAGGGAGCCCTTCGGTTTTAAAGTGGTGGACCTGAGCGGGATCGAACCGCAGGCTCGCCGCAGGCCTTCGGCCTGAACGTCCTAAGCGGCGACCCTGGGCCTAATAGCGGTCAGCGGTTCGATCCCGGCCCTACACCCATCACTTTAAAACCGAAGGGCCCCCGTGAGGGAGCCCTTCGGTTTTAAAGTGGTGGACCTGAGCGGGATCGAACCGCAGGGTCGGCGCGGGCCTTCGGCCCTCAACGACCAGGCGCCGACCCTGGCCTGATAGCCGGTCAGCGGTTCGCCCCGACCCACATACACCACTTTAAAACCGAAGGGCCCCCGTGAGGGAGCCCTTCGGTTTTAAAGTGGTGGACCTGAGCGGGATCGAACCGCTGACCTCTTCCTTGCGAAGGAAGCGCTCTCCCAGCTGAGCTACAGGCCCGTATGGTTTCGCGACGACGATTGATTATACCAAACTCGTCCGCTTATGAGCGTCGTTGTCGGCGTGGGGTCTCGGCCGGTGTGCGCAGAGCGCACACCGGCCGTAGCGCCGCCGCCCCCGCCCACCCACCGTAACGCGACGCGGCGGCTGCAACGACAGCAACCAACGGCCATTGCCCTATTCGATCCTGGACATTCCGATTTCTGCTCATATAATCGCGCATTCTGGAACCCCTTAAGTTTCCTTAATAGGCCCTTCTCGCCCCTCAGCCCCTCCGACGGAGAAGCCGTTCCTATGCCCCCAAAGGACCCAGGCCCTTCTGGGCCCTAGGACACTGCTTCCGGACCCCCTACGCGCGCAATACTCATAGTGCGTATGGGCATCTACGAACGCGGCGAAAGCTTCCGGCGGGACCTCGCTTTCATCACCGTCGCCGTCCTCCTCCACGGCGGCCTCCTGCTCAAGGACCCGGCGCTCATCTGGGGGCCCTCCTCCGCCCCCCAGGACCATAACATCCCGGTCGAACTCGTCGCCTCGCCGACCCCCTCGCTGGCCCCCGTGCCGGCCGCGGCCGAGGAGAAGGACACCATGCCCGCCTACGGGCAGGGCGAGTACCGGCCCGAGGAAGCCCGCGCCGGCGCCCCGGAGCCCAGGCCGGAGGCGAAGAAGCCCGAGGCCAAGCCGAAGAAGCCCGCCCTCTCCCCCGAGATGCTCCGCGAGCTCGCCCTGAAGAAGGCCGAGCGCAAAGAGCGCCTCGCCGCCGAGCGCGCCGAGCGCGTCCGCCTCGCTCAGGAACAGGCCCGCATCCGCGCCGAGCAGGTCGCCGAGCGCAAACGCCGCAAGGTGGAGCTCGAGAGCCGGCTCGCCATGCTCCCCGACCCCGACGACGCCCTCCAGGACGCCCTCGCCGCCGCCCCCGCGCCGGCGCGCGCATCCCGCCCCGGCGCCGAGACCCGCGCGCCTCAGGCCGAGGTCGCCGACCCCCGCGGCCGAGGCGGCTCCACGACGCGCGACCTGGAGCCCGCCGGCGGCGGTCCCGTGCAGGACGGCGGCGGCGTCGCCTGGTCGCTCGAGGGTCCGGTGGGCAACCGCCGCCTCGCGCACCGCGAGGTGCCGGCCTGCCCCGACTGGGTCTCCGAGCGCGGTCTCGACCTCGTCGTCCAGATCCGCTTCCAGGTCCTCGAGGACGGCACCGTCCAGCGCGCGATGGCCGTGCGCCGCACCTCCGGCTTCCCCGAGCTCGACCGCGTCGCGCTCGACGCCCTCGGGCGCTGGCGCTTCGAGGCCGTCCGCGGCTCCGCGCCCGACACCTGGGGCGTCGTGACCTTCCACTTCACCATGGGATAACGGGAATCCCCAACGGGGATTCCCGTCCGCGTCGTTTCTGCTAAACTTCCTTCGTGAGCCCCCGTCCGAAAAACGCGGCGTTCAGAAGAGCCTTCGCTCTGACAGGCCTCCTTCTTCCCGCCGCGTTTTTCGGACGCCTTGATGCCAAGGCGCCCCCGCAGGAGGAGGAGTTCCGCCCGGAGACCTGGCACTCCTTCTCCATGGAAGCCGGGGCCATCGTCGGGGAGCTCCAGTACCAGGAGCGCGACTACGCGGGCGCGAAGACGAACTTCAACGAGTCCCTCGACTCGAGCATGAAGGTGGCGGACCCCAACGCGCCGTTCATGGCGCTCGACCTCTACCGGACCTCGGAGTTCGCGGTGCGCGAGAAGGACTACGACCGCGCCCGCCGCCAGCTGCAGATCCTCATCCACCGCTACCCCGACTCGGAGTGGGCGGCCCGCGGCCGCGCGCTGCTGGCGGCCATCACGAAGGAGCTCCCGCCCGACGACGAGGACTCCGCCGACCTTCCCGCGGACTCCCGCGAGGGCCCCGACGCCGCGCTCGGCCGCATCCAGTCGGCGCTGCAGGGCCGCCGCTTCGCACCCGCCCTGCTGGAATGCGGGCTCTTCCTGCGCCGCCACGCCGCTCACGCATCCGCCGGCGAGGTCCGACTCCTGCGGGGCGCTCTGCTCCTGCGCCGCGGAGAGCTCGACGCCGCCGTCCCCGAACTCGAGGCCGTCGCCCGCGGCGGCCCCGCCGGCCTGCGCTCGCGCGCCGCGTACCTGCTCGCCTCGGCGCAGTTCGCGCGAGGAGACCGGCGCGGCCTGCGCGACGCGGTCGCCGACGCTCCGGACCGGACCGACCGCTGGTCGCTGCTCGCGCAGGCCTGGCGCGCAGCCGACGAGGACGCGGAGGGCCGGCGCGAGAGCGCGCTCGCGCGCTGGCGCCTGGCCCTCTCCGCGCCGGGGCGCTCCGCGCTGGAGCCCTTCCTCCTCGCCGCGCTCGCGGCCGGGGAGGACGCTCTGGGCTTCGGCGAGGACGCGTCTCACGACATGCGCCGGGCCGTCGAGGCGGCCGACCGCGCGAAGATCGAGCGGCTCTCCAGCGCGACCCGCCTCTCCCTGGGCCACGTCCTGGCGCGCGCGCGCCGCTGGAAGGAGTCCGCCGCCGCCTACGCCGACTTCGCCGAGCGCTTCCCGGACCATCTCGCACGCGCCGACGCGCTCTACCTCCAGGGGCTCATGCTGCGCCGCGCGGGGCGGCCCGCCGAGGCCGCCGCCGCCTTCGAGGCCCTGCTCAGGAAGCACGCCTCCTCCGTGCGCGCCTCCGACGCCCACCTCCAGCTCGGCCTGCTGCGCGCCGACGCCGGGAAGATGGCGGACGCCGCGTCCCACTTCGAGAAGATGGCGCGGGCGGCCGGCGCGGACGCCGAGCGTGAGAAGGAGTCCGTGCTCCTCATCGCCCAGACCCGCTACAACACGAAAGACTGGAAGGGCGCCGTCGAACTCTACCGGAGATTCCTCGCCGAACATCCCGGCGACGCGCGTACCGCGCAGGTGGAGGAGCTGCTCCTGACGAGCTGGTGGATGCAGGGCGCGCGCGCGGAGCCCGCCTTCCTCGAGGTCCTGGACCGCCGCCCGGCGCGCCCGGTGGCCGCGCGCATCCGCTGGGAGCTCGGACGCGAGGCGCTGACGAAGGACGACTGCGCCGCGGCGTTGAGCCACCTCGGCCGGCTCGTGTCGGACTTCCCGGAGGACCGCAACGTCCCCGAGGCGCTCTTCAAGCAGGCCGAATGCCTCGAGAAGACGGGCCGCCCCGCCGACGCGGCCGCGCTCTGGAAGACGCTCCCCGAGCGCTTCCCCCAGGCGCCGCAGGCGCGCGAGGCCGCCTTCCGGCTCGGCAACGCCATGCTCAAGTCGGGTGATTACGGGGGCAGCGAGGCCGCCTACCGCCGGGCGGAGGCCGGAGGGGACGCGCTCGCGGCCGACGCGCTCTACAACCGGGCCCTGGCCCTCGTCCGGGCCGGACGCAAGGAGGAGGGGCTCGAAGCCTTCGAGAAGTTCCTCGCACGCTTCCCGAGCCGCGAGCGCGCCGAGCGGGTCTGGCTCGAGACCGGGACGATGCGCGAGGAGCTCGGCCGCACGGCCGCGGCGGCCGAGGCGTACGCGAAGGTCCGCTCGCCGGAGCTCCGCGCGAAGGCGCTCTTCGGAGCCGCCCGCTGCCGCGAGAAGCTCAAGCAGCGCGCGCTCGCGCGCCGGGCCTACGAGGAGCTCTACGCCGTGAACCCCGCCACCGATGCCCTGCGTCTCAACGGCCTCCTGCGCCTGGGACTTCTCTATGAGCTCGACGAAGAGCCGCTGAAGGCCATGTCGGTCTACAGCGAGCTCGTCCGGCTCGTCTCGGACCCCGCGCTCAAGAAGACCGCTCTCGAGCGCCTCCAGGACCTCATCGACCGCAAGGCGTACAACGAGAAGAAGGCTCCCGCGCCCGCGAAGAAGAAGGGGGCCCCGAAGGGGGGGAAGAAGGCCAAGCCCCGCGCCTAACCCCGGTTTCGTATACTGTCCCCATCATGGAAAGCATGACCCTCTCGCAGATGATGCGCGTCAGTCTCGCGATGCCGGCGCTGCTCGTCCTCTCGGTGCTCGTCGTCGGCCAGGCGCTCGAACGGCTCTACGTCTTCTGGGCGGCCCGCCGCCTGCCCTACGCCTTCTGGGAGCGCGTGCTCGCCCGCCTCGAGGAGGGCGACCGCGGAGGAGCGATCACGCTCTGCGAGCGCTCCGCCGACCCCATCGGCCAGGCCTTCCTGCGGCTGCTCCTGCTCCCCGAGCGGAGCACGGAGCGCCTCGTCGAGGCCTTCCAGCTCCACCGCCAGCGCTTCTCGATGGAGCTCAACCGCCGCCTCGGCCTCTTCGGCACGGCGAGCTTCATCGCTCCGCTCATCGGGCTCCTGGGGACCGTGCTCGGCATCATGCGCGCCTTCCACGACCTCGCGGCGGCCGGCACCGGCGGCCCCGCGGTCGTCGCCGCGGGAATCTCCGAGGCCCTCGTCGCCACCGCGGCGGGCATCGGCGTGGCCGTCTTCAGCGCGGTGCTCTACAACTACTTCACGCTCGCGGCGCGCGAGCGCCTCGCGACCCTCGACCTGTGGGTGCTCGAGCTCGCCCGCGTCCTGGCCGAGGTCCCCGCGAAGGGCTGATTGAACCCCTTCCTCGCGGAGGAGGAGCGCAAGGCCATCAGCGACATCAACGTCGTGCCGCTGGCCGACGTCTCGCTGGTCCTGCTCATCATCCTCCTCGTCCTCTCCCCGATGATGACCCCCTCGGCGCTGACGGTGAGGGCCGCCGGCCGCGACGCCGCGCAAGCCGCCCCCGAACCCGCCGCGGCGCAGGCCCCCGAGCCGGAGCCCGTGCTGGTGGTCTCCCTCTCCCCCGACGGGACGATCGGCGCGGCCGGACGACGCTTCCCCGGCCCCGGGGAGTTCATGGCCTTCGTGCGCGAGGAGCTGGCCCGGCGCACCGACCGGAAAGTGTTCGTGGCGCCCCACCCGGACGTCCCGCACGGGCGCGTCGTCCACATGCTCGAGACGCTGCGCTACAACGGCGCCTCCTCGGTGGCCCTCGTCCAGACCGAGGAGACTCAGCCACCGGCCGCCGCGCCGGGTCCGGGGGCTCCGTGAGCCGCTACCCGCTCATGCGCCTGCGCATGGGGCAGGACCAGGCCGAGCCCATGACCGAGGTCAACATCATCCCGGTCATCGACATCTCGCTGGTCCTGCTCGTCATCCTCTTCGTCACCGCCCCGCTCCTCTCGTACCCGCACTACCCCATCGACCTGCCGCGCTCCTCGGCCGTGCCCGCCCCGGGGAAGACCGTCGCGCTGACCTGCACGAGCGAGGAGCGCCTCGCCGTCGGCTCCCGCGACTCGAGCTGGCCGGAGCTCGAAGACGCCCTGCGCGCCGAGCTCGAGCGCAGCCCGGGAGCCGGCGTCGTGCTGCGCGTGGACAAGAAAGTGCCCTACCGCACCGTCCAGCGGCTCCTGCTCGCCGCGAAGAAGGCCGGCGCGAAGGAGATCGCGCTGGCCACGGACCCTTACAAGTGAGCCCCTTGCTCCTGGCCGCGCTCCTCGCCGCCGCGCCGCCGGCCGCGCAGGACGACGCGAAGCCGGGCGAGGCGGTCGTGCGGCAGGACATCACCATCAAGGGCAAGGGCCCGGCCGCGCCGCCGGCACGGGTGCCTCCCCCGCTCCCCGACGCGGCGGTCGTCGACGAGGTCGTGGAGTCGCTCGAGCTCTACCGCGGGGAGCGGCGCACCGAACTGCCGAAACTCCGCCTCCTGGCCCTCCAGCGCCGCCTCGACCGGCCCTTCCCGGAGGCTCCCTTCCTCGTACTCTCGCCCAGGGCCGCGACGCAGTCCTTCGAGCGCTGGAGCTTCGAGGTCTTCTGCGAGGGCCGAGGGGAGCGGGCGCTCTGGCGCGCCGACGGCTCCGGCCGCCTCGTCGAGCCGCTCGAGTGGAACGGCGCCGACGCCCTCGGGCGCACGATCCTGAGGGCGGGGGACCGCTGCCGCTTCCTCTTCGCGGGCGTCAACGCCGGGGCGCGGGTCGTGCTCGAGAGCGAGCCGGTCGAGACCTCCTCGCTGGCCTACCGCGACAACCTCTCCACGCTGCGCATGGAGGCCGCGCTCGGCCGGATCTTCCCGCCGGGCTCCTCGGAGCCCTACCCCGAGGCGGCCGACTACCTCGCCCCGATGGCCGAACGCCTAGAACGCTCGCTGCCTCCCGGAGCGCCTCTGCGACTGGAGCTGCGGCAGAAGGCCCCGGACTCCGCGCTCGCGCAGCGGCGCGCGGAAGAGCTCGTGCGGGCCCTCTCCAACGACCGCGTCCTCAGCCGGGAGCGCTTCCGGGTGGAGAGGATGGCGCCGGGAGAGCGCGGGGAGGTCGTCGCCTGCGAGCTGCCGCCGGACAAGGGCGCGACCATCCGGCTTGAAGAGTAGTCGGGAATCCCCGGAGGGGGATCCCGCCGGGATTCCCTGCTACTTCTGCTGGAGACGGCGCTCGCGCTTGACCTTCGCGCGCGCCTGCAGGTGCTCTTCGTTGGTCCGGCTGAAGATGTGTCCGCCCTTGTCGTCCGCCACGAAGTAGGTCGCGTCGGTCCGCGCCGGCTCGAGGGCCGCCTTCAGCGCCTCCACGCCCGGGCTGCAGATGGGGCCCGGCGGAAGGCCGAAGTACTCGTAGGTGTTGTACTTCGAGAGCATGCGCAGGTCCGAACGCCTCAGGGCCTTCGGCCACTCCCCGGTGTCCCGGCCCAGCGCGTACTGCACCGTCGGGTCCGCCTGCAGGCGCATGCGCCGGTCGAGACGGTTGACGTAGACCGCGGCGATGGTCGGCATCTCGGCGGAGAGCTTCGCCTCGCGCTGCACGATGGCCGCGAGCGTGAGGGCCTGGGAGAGGGTGAAGCGCCTCTGCGGGGAGGCGGAGAAGACCGGCTCCATGGCCGCGCGGAAGGCGTCGTGCATGTGGTGCGCGACGTCGACGGCGGGCGTGCCGCGGTCGAAGAAATAGGTCGTCGGGAAGAGGTAGCCCTCGAGGTTGTTGGCGCGGACGTACTCCATGAAGTCGGCCGCCTTGCAGACCCCGTTCTCCTCGAGCCGCGCGGCGATCTGCGCGGCCATGAAGCCCTCCGGAACGACGATCCGCGCGCGCTCGCTGCGCCCCTCGCGGATGACGAGCAGGGCCGGGAACGCGCCCATGCCCTTGCGCAGGAGGTAGACCCCGGGCTTGAGGCGGCGGTCCGCGCCGGTGAGCTTGGCGGCGGCCCGGAAGGCCCAGTCGGGACAGACCCCCTCGCGGGCCAGGATGGCCGCCGCGCCGTAAGCGCCGGTCCCGGGGGGGATCTCGAGCCGCCGCGCCTCGCCGCCCGGACGCAGGGCGAGCCAGGCGAGAGCCGAGCAAAGCCCCAGCACGAGGGCGGCGGAGAGGGTCTTCAGGCGCATGTCGTCGACCGCGTCAGGCGCGGGCGCGCCGCAGGACCGCGCGCAGGCGCGCGAGGAGGTCCTCCGGCTTGAAGGGCTTGATGATGAAGTCGTCGACGCCGAAGTGCAGGGCCTCGAGTTCGTCGTCGGCGGTCTGCTTGACGGTGAGCATGATCACCGGGACCTCGGCGGTGGCGGGGGAGCGGCGCAGAGCCTGCACGAAGGACTGTCCGTCCATCTTGGGCATCATCCAATCGACGAGCACCGCGTCGGGCTTGAACTCCTCCGCCTTGGCGAGCCCGTCCATGCCGTCGGTGGCGAGGCGCACGTCGAAGCCCGCCCCGTCGAGCACGTCCTTGATGATGACGCGAAAATCGTCCTCGTCGTCGACGACCAGCACTTTCACGGGCATCCTTTCCTCCGCTTCGCCTCTCATCTTACGACATCCGGAGGGTGAAAAGGAACTGCGTCCCCTTCCCCGGCGCGGAGCGCGCGCTGACCTTCCCTCCGTGCGCCTCCACGATGGACTTCACGATGAAGAGCCCCAGTCCGGTGCCCTTGGTCCCGTGCACTCCGGACTGGATGTTCTTGCCCTGCTGGAAGCGCTGGAAGAGGTTCCGGAGGTCCTCGTCGTCCATCCCGCGCCCCGTGTCGGCGACCGCGACCTCGAGGAAGCGCGCCCCGCCCTCGCGGTAGGCCTCTCCCTGGATCCAGACCTGGCCGCCGGAGGGGGTGAACTTCAAGGCGTTCGCGATGAGGTTCACGAGCACCTGCCGCACCCGTTCCGGGTCGGCCTGGACCTCGCCGATGCCCGCGTCGAGCCGGTTGGAGAGCGTGATGTTCAGCTCCCGGCTCTTCGCCTCGAAGAACTGGACGACCTCGTCGGCGACGCCCTGCAGACGCGTCGGCTTGAGGTGGCACTCCATCTTCCCGCGCTCGATCTTGGCGACGTCGAGGAGGTCGTTGATGAAGCCCGAGAGCCGCCGTACGTTGGCCTGGATGCGGCCGAAGTACTCCCAGAACTGCTGCGGGTCGGCCGACTGCCCTCCCGCGGCCTTGGCCTGCAGGAGGTTCAGGAAGGACTCGATGGCCCCCAGCGGCGAGCGCAGCTCGTGGGTGACCGAGGAGACGAAGTCGCGCTTCATCGCGTCGAGGTCCTCGAGGCGCGCCGACATGTTGTTGAAGGACTCGACGAGCGCCCCGATCTCGTCTTTGGACCTCCACTCGAGGCGCAGGCCGAGCCGGCCCTTCGCGATCTGCGCGGCGCCCTCGGAAAGCGCGTGCAGGGGCTGCGTGAGTCGGCTCGCGAACCAGCCCGTGAAGAGCAGGGTCGCGATGAGGGTGATGCCGAAGAGCCGCGCGAGGTCGCGCTGCAGCCGGCCGACCTGCTGCTTGACGCGGGCGCTGAGCTCCTCTCCGTCGATGCCGACGGAGAGGGAGACGCGCCGCCGGCCGTCGGCGGGATCCCGGACGATGATGAGGCGCTCGAAGAGCTCCGGACCCGAGCGCGCGGTCCCCACCGTGCGAGTCTCGGAGTGGGTCCCCTCCTCCCACTGGATGCGGCAGTAGGCGATGGAGGGGAACTGCGCCTGCAGGAACTTCACGTAGCTGATCAGCAGCACCTCGTCGCGGTTGAGGAGGGCGTCGCGCGCAGCGCGCTCGACGGTGCCCTCGATGATGCGCACGCGGTCCTGGCTCTCCGCGACGAGATGCCGCTCCTGCAGGGTCACGAGTCCGTAGCCCAGGCCGCCGAACGAGACGGCGAAGAGCGTCGTCATCGCGACCATGAGCTTCAGGCGTATCGTCATCGTTTCCTCGCTTCCGGCTAGCGCGAGCCTCCCTGCAGGATCTCGGCCTGCACGCGCTGAAGCGCGCGCCGGGCCGAGGCGTTGTTCGCGTCCACGTCCAGGATGCGCTGGAACATGGTCGCGGCCTCGCTGAGGCGCCCCTGCGCGTAGAGGTCGACGCCGGCCTCGTAGAGGCGCTGGATCTCCAGCGGCGCCGGCGCGGCTGCGGCCGCCGGCTTCTCGACCGGCTGGGCGGCGCGCTCGACCTCCCGGGCCTTGCGCTCCATGAGCTGCACCAGCGCGTCGATGTAGGACTTTAGCGACCTCCGGGCCTCCGCGTCAACCTCGAAGCGGTGGGCCAGGCGCAGGGACTTCAGCGCCTTCGGATAGTCCTTCTGCGCGTAGTACGCGGTCGCCATGCGCTTGTGCGCGAGCACGTTCTCCGGCGCGACCTCGAGGACCTCGCGCGCGAGTTTGAGGACCTTGTCGTAGTCGCCGTCGCGCAGCGCGACCTCCATGAGCGCGAGGCTCGCGCCCACGATCTTCTCGCGCCCGAGCGTCGGCGCCGTCGTCGGCGCCGCAGGCGCCGGCGCGCGCGCCACGCCCGCCTTGCCCTCCACGACCTGGAGCATGCGCTCGTAGCGCTCGTCGGCCGGGTTGAGGCTCTGCGCGTAGGAGAACTTGCGCAGCGCCTCGCGGTCCTTCCCGGAGAGGAAGTCCATGACGCCCTCGTAGAGGGCGGCCTCTCCCGCGTCCGTGTGGAACTGGGTCACCAGCGGGAAGGTCCCGGAGACCGCGCTCATGCGCTCGAGGCTCATCGCGAGGCCCCGGTCGCTGGGGTTGAGGCCCGCCGCCTGCGCGAGCTTCTCGCGGGCGTCGGCGAAGCGGCCTTCCGCCGTGTCCAGGCGCGCCTGGCGCAGGAACTCGCGCTGGGCGGTGCGCTTGTAGAGCGCGAGGTCCTCGGCCTGGGCCCGGAACTCGGGGGTCCCGACCTCGGCGAGCTCGCGCATGTTCTCGAGGATGGCCTCGGAGAACTTCGGCTCCGCCCCGCGGGGGCGGCCGAAGCGGAAGCTCATCCCCATGCGGTGCGTCCCCATGGTGTTGGAGACGGTCCCCAGCGGGATGTTGAAGCCGTAGTCGACCTGGATGCGGCTGACGCGGTAGGAGAGGCCCACCGCGATCTGCCGGTAGTCGCGGTCGCCGAAGCCGAGCGCGCCGCGCAGGCCGAAGGTCCCGTGCACCAGGGTCGGCAGCCATTTCTCGCCGGCCACCGTCATCACGCGGTCGGTGGCTCCGTTGGGGGCCTTGAGCAGCTGCAGCTCGGAGGTCAGCGTCATCCACCCCGTCTGATAGGCCGCGCCGAGCTTCACGTTGCGCCCGAGCTTGTCGCTGTCGGAGCTCGAGATGGCGATGTTCGGCTCGAAGAGGTGCTGGATCGCCAGGCCCAGCGAGACCTTCGGACGGGGGCGGTAGAGGAACCCCAGGTCGAAGTCCATGTTCGACTGCCCGCCTTTCTGGAGCACGGGGTCGACTCCCTGGTCCGCGACGCCGGTGTTGCTGAACGCGTTGTCGGCCGCGGCGACGTGGCCGAGCGAGCGGGTGAGGTACTTCATGCTCGCGCCGGCGTAGAAGCCGTGGGGCGCCGCCTCCGCGAAGAGCCTGCGGCCGTAGGAGCCGTAGACGCTCATCTCCTTGTAGAGGTCGTCGAGCGTGAAGTAGTTCCACGCCGCGCCCCAGCCGCCCTTGCGCCCGCCGTCGATGGGCTGGGCGTAGGCCAGGAAGGAGTTCTGCAGGTTCGACTTGTCCGAGAGCCCCGTGAAGAGCTTCGAATAGGTCGTCGTCAGCTGCGGCCGGTCGATGATCCCGAGTCCGGCCGGGTTGTAGTAGACCGCGTAGGCGTCGTCGGCCACCGCGGTGAAGGCGTTCCCCATGCCGGTCACGCGGGCGCCGACGCCCACGTCGTCATAGGCCGCCTCGGCGGGCCGGATGGAGGCCGCCGCGAGAAGGACCGCGAGAAGAAGGATCGTGTTTTTCATGGCTCTCACCTCGCCACCACGACGGTCCCCGAGACCGTCGCGTCCTCGGATTGGATCTGCCAGAGGTACACTCCGGCCGAGACGGCGCGCCCGCCGGCGCGTCCGTCCCAGGTCAAGGCGTCGTATTGCCTCGCGCCCGGATAGGCCGACTGGCACTGCGGCTTGATGGCCGAGCCGGTCTCGGGGATGAAGAGCATCTCGGAGACCGCATGGCCGCGCAGGTCGTAGACGACGCCCGAGACGGCCGAGGCCTTCGGGTTGTCCACGCAGAGGATCCCGATGTCGTTGCGCCCGTCGCCGTTGGGGGTGATGACCCGCACGAGGGCGCCGAGGTAGCGGAACGCGCCGTTGGAGGCGGCGTTGAGGCGGCCGGTCTCCAGCGTGGCGCCGAGGAGCGCCGCCGCGAGGGCCCCGAGCGCCACGAGGGTCCAGTTGAGCACGCGCTCCCTTGCGAGATTTCCGTGAATTTCTTTCTGTTTTTTCATAATCCCTCTTCCTTTATGACGCTCAGCGCGCCACCACCAAGGTCCCGTTGAAAGTCTTCCCGTCGCCCTTCACTTGATAGATGTAGACGCCGCCCGTCACCGTGCGGCCGTCCATCTTCCCGTCCCACATCAGCGAGTTCTCGAGCGGCCCCGGCGCCATCATCGCGACGAACGCCCCGCGCAGGTCGTAGATCTTGCCCTCGACCGACGCGTTCTTCGGATTGTCGAAGCTGAAGATCACCACGTCGTTCTTGCCGTCCCCGTTGGGGGTGAAGATGCGACTGGTGATGTTCGAGAGGTCGAAAGTGACGCCCTGCTCGCGGAAGATGCCGCGGACCTGGAAGCGTCCGAGGTTGGGCGTGACGACGGTGACGGTCTGCTCGGCGGCATCCACCTTGCCGTAGAGCTTCTTGAACTCGACGCCGTTGTTCCAGAAGATGCCGAGGTTCTGGACGTCGTCCTCGGCGGCGGCGAGGACCGTCCCCTTCTGGGCGCGGACATCCTGCAGGGAGACCCCGCTCGTATGCGGCACGGGCTTGCCTCCCTGGGTAACGAAGTGGAGGACCACCGGGACCGGCGGCGCGAGGACCAGGTTCTTGACCTCGCTCACGCCGCCGAGCATCGGGACGAACTCGACGGACTGGAAGATCTTGTCGCCGACCTCCTGGGGGAGGCGGCGGCGGGCGATCTGGATGTCGTCTCCGAGGCCGTTGCGCGCGCCGTTGAGGAGGAGGTCCGCCGAGGAGTTCGGCAGCACGACGCGCGAGGCGCAGTCGTCGATGAAGTAGGAGCGGTCGCCCAGAGAACTGATCGCCAGAGAGTCCGTCGACACGCCCAGGGTGTTGTACGAGCGGAGGCGGTAGTAGAAGAGGTCTCCGTTGGTGACGTCGGTGAAGCTCGTCTGGCTCACCCCGTTGACCGCGGAGAGCGAGAAGTGGTCGCAGGGGTCGGTCGAGCGCGAGACCTGGTAGCCGATGAGCTCGTCGGCGAGCGGGGTCCCCGTGCTCTCGAAGAGCGTGCCGTCGGCGAAGCGGGTCGTCGTCGACCAGTTCAGGTTGAACGTGTTGGAGCTGATGCTCTGGGTCAGGCCCAGGGGCTCCATCGGCGGCAGGGTGTAGGGCAGCGCGGCGACGACGGGCGAAAGCGTGCTCTCGAGACCCTCCTGGTCGCGGCCGGAGATCCGGTAGTAGTAGGTCGTGAAGGCGGTCAGCGGCCAGTCGGTCAGCGCCGCCGCGGTCGTGGCGATGCGCAGATCGTAGGGTCCTCCCGACTGGCTGGAGCGGTAGAGCGCGTACTCCTTGAAGTCCACGCCGGCCTGGGCCGGCGAGAGGGCGTCCCAGCGCACGAACGCCTTGTTGAGCCCGTTGCCGGCGCTCAGGCCGGAGGGCGTCGCGGGGGGCAGGTTGAAGGGCTTGGCGAAGACCTGGAGCCCGCCGGTCGCGCGCGCATCGAGCGCGGAGACCTCGCTGATGGCGTCGTAGGAGCGCACGGCGAAGTAGAAGGTCGAGGAGGCGTTGAGGCCCTGGAGGAGGAAGGTCTCGACGCTTCCGGGGTCGTGCGCGGGGGAAACGGCGGCGGCGCTCGCCGCGGAGAGCGCGTACCAGGCCGCGGAGTCTCCTCCGGTCTGGGCGATGGAGAAGGTCGCGAAGCGCAGCTCATAGCGCGCGATCGGGACGAAGTTCGCGTTGCGCGGCGCGGTCCAGGCGAGCGCGAGCTCGCCCTCGCTCGCCGTCGCGAGCGCGGTCAGGTCCGTGACCGCGTCCGGGGCCGTCAGGACGAAGCGCGGCAGCCCGAAGTTCGAGGCGTTGAGGCCCAGCGCGGGATCGCGCAGCCAGCGCCCGAGGCGCGCGGTGCCGGAGGAGTCCTCGACGCGCAGAGCGAAGTAGTAGGTCGTCAGCGGGTTGAGGCCCGTGAGGACGAGCGTCCTCGTCTCGCCGTACGCCGTGGTGGGCGCCGGGAGGGGGGTACCGGTGAAGACCGAGAGCGGCTGGGCCGCCGCGAAGGCCGCGTCGTCGCCGATGTTGGAGGCGCTCGAGGCGCGCAGCTCGTAGCGTTCCGGCGCCTGGGTCCCCGAGCGGCCGGGCTCGCTCCAGCTCAGCTGCAGCTCGCCGGCCGAGGCGCCCGCTCCCGCGTGGAGGTCGGTGACGGGCGAGATGCCGCGCGAGCGCGCCTGGGCCTGGGCCGGGGTCGCCGCGGCAAGGTCGAGGGGGGAGACATCCCCGCCGCGGTCGATGGAACGCACCGCGAAGAAGTAGAGCGTGGGCGTCAGGCCGGTCAGCGTCAGACCCTCGAGCGCGCCCGGCGCCTTCGCCGGGGCGAGCGTCCGGGTCTCCGCACGCGAGAGCCAGGCCGCGTCGCTGACGACTCCCGCACGCGAGAACGTCGCGTAGCGGAGCTCGTAGCTCGTCACGGTGGTGAAGTTCGGGTTGCGCGGCGCGGTCCACGCGAGCGCGATCTCTCCGTCGTCGGCCCCCGTCAGCGCGGTGAGGTCCGTGACGGCGTCGGGCGGACCGGGGATGCGGTTCGGGAGGCTGTAGTTGTTCGCGTTGATCGCGAGCAGCGGGAGACGGGACCACTGGCTCACGACCGGCTGGGAGTCCTGCATGCGGAGCGCGAAGTAGTAGGTCGTGAAGGGCGTCAGACCCGTGACGACCAGCGCGGCGGGACCGACGCTGCCGGTCGGCACGGAGAGCGGCGTCCCCGAGAAGGCCGAAAGCGGCTGTGCCGCGTCGAAGGAGGCGTCGTCATCCATGTTCGCGACCGTGGAGACGCGCAGATCGTAGGCCAGCGGCGCGATGAGCTCCGCGGAATCCGGCTCGGTCCAGGTCAAAGAGACGCTTCCCGACGCGGCTCCGGGGAGGGCCGTCAGGTTCGAGATGGCGGCAATCTGGCGCGGGCGCGCGAAAGGCTGGGTCGAGACGCCCGCCGTCTTGGCGTCGATCAACGAGGTCAGGCCGATGAGGTCGACGGACTTGACCGCGACATAGTAGTCGAAGAACTGGCTCAGGCCGCCGACGCTCAAGGTCTCGGTGGCGCCCGCCGGGAGGGCGGAGGCGGTGACGACCGTGGTCGCATCGGCGAGGTCGAACCAGGCGTCGGCGGAGCCGCCGTACGAGGCGAGGCTGAGGGTGTTGACCTTGACGATGTAGTGGTCGACCGGCGTCCCGCCGGGCACGGCCGGGGAGGTCCAGTTGAGCCGGATGGCGCGCAGCTGAGCGAGATCGGGCGCCGCGGAGAGGTCCGTGACGGCGGAAGGCGCCACGCCGACGTAGCGCGCGACCGCGGAATTCGAAAGATTGAGGCCGAAGGGCCCGGCCCGGCGCCAGGCGCCCTTGTAGGCGGGCGCGCCGGAATCGACGAGGCGCACGGCGAAGTAGTAGGTCGCCGACGGCGTCAGGCCCGAGACCGTGAAGACGGGGCGGGCCCCGGGGACTCCCGGCACCGGCGGAGTCGAGGAGGAGAAGGCGGTGAGGGGACGCGCGGTCTGGAAGGCGGCGTCGTCCGGGATCTGGGCGCTCGTGGAGACGCGCAGCTCGTAGCGGCTGGGCTCGAGCGTGCCGACGCGGCCGGGAGCCGACCAGACGAGGTCGATGCTCCCGTTGGCAGTCCCCGGCACGGCGGACAGGTCGGTGACGCCGGCGACGCCGACGACGGGGACGCGCGCCTGCTGAGCGGCGCCTCCGCGGGCGTTGACGTCGATGATCGAGACGTTCCCGACGACGTCGACGGTCTTGAGGGCGAAGTAGTAGGTCGTCCCGCCCTCGAGGGCCGTCAACACGCTCTGCTGCGAGCCCGGCGCCATCGGAAGAGGCGCCGGAACGGGTGCGGCCAGACTGAACCAGGCGGTCGTGTCTCCGCCGAGGTCCTGTACGCTGAAGGTCGCGACGCGCAGCTGATAGCTCGCGGCCGCGACCGCGGTCGGATGGGTCCCCGTGCTCTCCTGCGGGGCCGTCCACTGGAGGAACGCCTGTCCTTCGGCCCCCGCGGTGCCGACCAGGTCGGTGACCGGAGCGGGGGGCCAGATGTCCACGGGACGGACGGAGATGGTGAACGAGTCGTCGTCGCGCTCGAAGGCCTGCGCGGGGACCGGGGGGGTCAGGGCGACGCAGAGCATCCAGGCGGCGGCGAAACGCCGCGCCCTGCGCAGGCCCATGCGGGCCGCGCTGCCCATGCCGCTCAACCGTCGATCCATTCCGTTCGCCACTCGTTCAGGCGCCGCTCATCCGGCAGCGGTGTCCCTCCCGCCGTGTAGAGTCCCGTCGGCGCACGAGGGCTCCCCGCGGGCGCGCTGCCGCCGGCGGAGGGGGACGGACGCTCCCGCCTCCGCTGCCGGCGCTCCGCGCGCTCCGTAGAGCTCTCGTATGCGATTCATCGCGACCTCCTAGTTCGTCACTCCCGTCACCGCGGTCAGCGTCACCACGAAACGCTGCACGCCGGACCAGTCCGAGAACGTCGGCGCGTCCAAGCGCAGCCACAATTGCCGCACCGTGTTCACCGGCAAGTTATCCATGTCTGCCCCGTTCGGCATGTCTCCGTTGTTGATCTCGTAGGTGTTGGCGGCGAGGGTGTCGTCCTCCGCTCCGTCCGGTTCGCCGGCCACCGCCGGAGCCGTCCTCACCATGTGCCGGCCATCGTCACCCTGCTGGAACTCCGCCTCATCCGGGTGCGCGTCCTTGTCCTGCGCGAACAAGGCGTACAGCTGCGCTGCGTTCGTCTCGTTGACCACATCGTCCGCGTCGACGGTCCACTGGTCCAGCGCCTGAGCCTTCAGCTCCACTTCCTGGTTGTTGAAGTTCCCCAGGATCGTCACCGTCGCCGGGCTCACGAAGTACGCCGTCGCCCCCAGCGCCAGCGAGAGGCTCATCGTCCCCGGCGTGTCCGCGGCGCTGAACCGCGTCGTCGTCGTATCCACATCCACCCCCAGGTCCGTCGCGGGCGTGATCGTGATGGTCAGCGAGTCCGAGTCGTTGAGCGGATTCGTGTCCGCCGCCAACGCCCCGCCCGCTCCCAGCAGCGCCAGCGCCGCCGAGAGCAGCACTCCCGTCAGGTCCTTCATCCTCGTTTTCATCTCAGCTCTCTCCTTTGCGTTGTTTCGACGTCATCAGTTCGTCACGCCCGTCACCGCCGTCAGCGTCACCACGAAGCGCTGCGTCCCCGACCAGGCCGAGAACGGCGGAGCGTCGACGCGCAGCC